>CAMDBL010000099.1 GCA_945889015.1 Devosia equisanguinis | reverse complement strand
AGGTAGCCGGTGCCGAACCCGAGCAGGCCGCCGACGAGCATGCAACAAGGGATCGTCACATAGAAGGGGGCCGCGAGCGCCTTGTAGACGACGACGCTGGTGTAGACGCCGATGCCGAAGAACCCTGCGGATCCGAAATTGATGTAGCCGCCGTATCCGGCGAGGATGTTGAACGCCGAGGCCATCACGACGAACTGCAGCACCGTGTAGGCCGCGAGATAGGCGTAATCCATGGCCATCAGGTCGACGAGCATCAGCAGGCCGACGCCGAGCACCGCACTGATGGCCAGCACGATCCAACTCGACATCGGACGCCGCTGCTTGGGCGCAGTCGCCGTCGGCGCAGATATTGTGGTTGCGGTTTGTGTCATCGTCCGAAAATACCCGAGGGCCTGACGGCGAGAGTGATGAGAAGGATGCCGAACGCGATCAGCGGCGACCAGGACGGTCCCCAGAACGTCGTCGTCAGCGATTCGACGATACCCATGAGCATCGCCGCCACGACCGTGCCGGGAAGGCTGGTCATGCCGCCGAGCACGCAGATGGCGAACACCCGGCCGATGTACTCACGGCCGATTGATGGCTCGATCGGCTGGATGATGATCAACAGCGCACCTGCGATGATCGCCGTCGCGATGGCGATGCCGAAGGCGATCTCCTTGATTTTCACCGGGCTGCCGCCCACCAGTTGCAGAGCGCCCGGATCCTGCGACACCGCCAGAATGGCCCGGCCCATGAAGGTCTTGTTCATGAACAGCAGGACGGCGCCGGTGACCACCAGGCCGACCGTCATCGGAACCAGCAGCCGCAGTGGGATCGAGACGAAGCCGAAGCTGATCGTCTTGCCGATATAGCCCGCTTCGACGAAACGGTAGTCCACGCCGAACACCAGCAGCAGGCTGACCTCGACGATGAACAGCAGGCCGAAGAAGAACGCCAGACCTTGCAGCGCTTCGCCTTCCCGCGACTCGAATGAGTAGTAGTAGGCCTTGTAGAGCACACGGCCGACGAGGTAGGCGACGGGCGCCATCCCGAGACCGACCAACAACGGATCGATGCCGTAGTTGGTGTTGAACCAGTAGGCCAGGTACGAGCCGGTGATGATGAACGCCGGATGCGCGATGTTCTGGATGTCCAGCATCCCGAACGCGACAGTGATACCGACGGTGAGCGCACAGTAGATGCCGCCGAGCAGGACGCCCGAGACGAGTGCGTTGATGAGCAGATCCCAACTGAAAATCATGCGTTCATGCTCTTTACCGTCTCCCACTCGGCACACTCGGCCCGCGTGCCCGCCGACGGCGAGCCCAAACGTGCGAGTGCAAGCGATTTATCCGGCAGGGCCAAGGGGCGCACGTCGCACGTGCGCCCGCAGCCGGACCTCGGACCGTCCGGAAGGACTACTTGTTCTTGGTCGTGTCGTAGGGAACAACCAGCTTGCCGGAGCGCAGGGCGAGCGGCCACAGGATCACCTGCTTGCCCGGCTGCTTGAACTGCTCCACGTCGTTGCCGACGACGCCCTGGTACTGCACCTGCAGCGCGCGTGGGTTCTTCCATTCGCCGAGTTTGTCGAACTCGACGTCGCCGACGATCGTGGTGAACTTCGCCTTGTGCATATGCTCGGCGAGCTTGCCCTCGTCGAGGCTGCCGACGGCCTTGACGGCCTGCTCGATGACCTGGACCTCGGCATACGAGAACGGGATCAGGTAGAGGCCGAGCGGGTCGGTGCCGGCCGCCTTGGCGCGCTCACGGTAGACCTTGAGGAAGTCCTCGGTTCCCGGGAACACCATCGTCTTCTCGGGCACGTAGACGTCGTAGGAGATCAAGTTGTTGAGCATCGGTCCGAGCTGCGTCTTGAACGCGGCGAACTGGACGCCGATCATGCCGCCGCCGACCATCTTGGCCTGGAAGCCGACCTCGTGCAGGGCGCGAACCATGCCTGCGGTGTCCGGCGGATACGACGAGATGAACAACAGGTCGGGGTTGGTCGCCTTGATGGCGCGCACGACCGAGAGGAAGTCGATCGTGTTCGGCGGGTAGAACCGGTCGTAGACGACCTTGAGGTTGTGCTTCTTGGCCTGCTCGCGAGCGCCCGCGTTGGCGATCTGGGGGTACTCGGCGTCGGCACCGGCGATCGCCACCGTCGTCGGCTTGGGCGTCAGCTCGGAGGCCATCTGGAAGAAGCCGCGGCTGAACTCCTCGTTCGAGGGGCCGGTGGGCTGGATCTGGAAGTAGCGATCGTACTTGAACTTTTCGTTGATGGTCAGCGCGAACAGCGACATGATCAGGCGCTTACGCTGCGTGACCAACGGCATCGCCGCAGCGGCGGGATTGGTGCCGTAGCCCGAGAGCAGCAGGTCGACCTTGTCGATATCCATCAGCTTCGAGTAGATGCCGGGAACCGTCGCAGGGTTGGACTGATCGTCGTAATAGACGAGCTCCACCTTGCGGCCGAGCAAGCCACCCTCCTTGTTCACCTTTTCCTGCCAGATCTGATAGGCGAGAAGCGCTGCCTTGCCGCCCGCGGCGAGACCGCCGGACAGGGCCATGCCGAAGCCGATCTTGATCGGCGCGCCTTGCGCGATGGCCGGCTTCGGAAGGTGAGATGCGACAACCGCGGCACCGCCGAGCGCGAGCGTATCGCGCCGAGTGATCTTGGACATATTACCTCCCATTGAGACCGTTCGTCATCACTTCGGGACGCTTGTCGCTGGCTTTTCTTCGTCCCTGTCGTCGACTCTTGTGGCGGCACCGACCTCGTTTTGCAAGCGCCATGAGCGCTCGTTGCCGAATTCACCGATCAAAGACGCCACACGAGCACAATATTCCGGCTCGGCACGGCGGATTTGCGGCTCGACGAAGACGTTCACCCCCGTCGAGCCCGGCATCGTCAGATGTTGGTCTTGTCGCCGCCCTTCAGCGCCAGGATCTCGCGTGCCTCGTCGGGCGTTGCGACCTCGCGGCCCAGGCCCTCGATGATCTTACGGACGAGACGGACCTGCTCGGCGTTGGAGGTCGCGAGCTTGCCGGGGCCGGCCCACAGCGAGTCCTCGAGACCGACGCGGACGTTGGCGCCCATCGCGGCCGCCATGGCGGCGATCGGCAACTGATTGCGGCCCGCGCCGAGCACCGACCAGCGGTACTGGTCGCCAAACAGGCGATCACAGGTCCGCTTCATCATGATCACGTCCTCGTAGTGCGGGCCGATGCCGCCGAGCAGGCCGAACACGGACTGTACGAACAACGGGCCCTTGACGAGACCACGATCGAGGAAGTGCTTCAGGTTGTAGAGATGGGCGATATCGTAACACTCGAACTCGAAGCGCGTGCCGCTCTCGCCGAGCGTCGACAGGATGTACTCGATATCCTTGAAGGTGTTGCGGAACACGAGATCGCGCGTGTTCTCGAGATGGGTCCGCTCCCACTCGAACTTGAAGTCCTTGTATTTGTCGAGCAGGTGGTAGAGGCCGAAGTTGATCGAGCCCATGTTGAGCGAGGCGACCTCGGGCTTGAACGTGGCAGCCGGCAGCACGCGCTCCTCGACGCGCATATAGGGGCTGCCACCGGAGGTGATGTTGATGACCGCGTTGGTCTGCTGCTTCAGGCGCGGCAGGAACTTGGCGAACGCCTCGGGCGTCTGATCGGGCTTGCCGTTCTCAGGATCGCGGGCGTGCAGATGGACGATGGCCGCGCCTGCCTCGATGGCGGCGAGCGAGTCCTTGATGATCTCGTCCGGGGTGATCGGAAGATGGGGCGACATGGTGGGCGTATGAATTGCCCCCGTCACCGCGCACGTGATGACGACCTTGTTGCTCACTTTTGCCATTGACGTCTCCTCCAGGGCGCAATGTGGGGATCGAGTGCCCCACAAAGATTTTGCAAACACTTGATGCCTTAATGATCACCTTGTCAATAGTGGTTCGTCAGCTATTCTGGACGAGGCGACAGGCCGGCCAACGGCTACAGCACGCCAGGGAGGGTTTCGCGTGGAGCATGCACCGGCACCGGGAGCACGGCGCGCCACCGCCGGCGCGGGAAAAAAAAAGCGGCGGCGGAAGTTCCAGGCAGCCGCACGCACCCCCGGCACACGCAGGCGACTGGATCCGGAGAAGCGCGAGGCGATGATCCTCGACGCCGCCATCGGATTTTTCGCCGAAGCCGGCTTCGATGCGCAACTGCGCGAACTCGCGAGCCGCATCGGCATCTCACAATCTCTGATCTTTCGTTATTTCGGCAGCAAGCAGGTGTTGATCGAGCGGGTCTACGAGCGCGTCTACGTGGCACGCTGGTCATCGCAGTGGGCGCAAGATATCGGGGACCGTCGCCAAGACCTCCGTGATCGTCTGATCGGGTTTTATCGGTCCTACCTGACCGCGATCGAGGGCTACGAATGGATCCGCATGACACTCTACTCGGGCCTTGCCGGCAACGATTTGACGCGCCGCTACATCGAAACCCGGGTCGACGGTCTCCTGCTGGCGATCACCAAGGAGATCACGCACGAGATACCCGCGGCTCGCCAAATCGCACCCGAGGTTCTGCACGAACTCGTCTGGCATCTGCACGCGACGTTCATCTATTACCTGATCCGCAAGTACGTGTTCCAAGTGGCCACGATCGCGGATACAGGCCTGTTGATCGAAGCGACGGTGACACATTTCCTCGCTGGCCTCGAGGCCGGCATACCCACAGCCCCCTCCGCTTCGGCGTCTACGGGTGCAACGGTCGTGAAAGTGCGGCGCGCCGCTGGCGGACGAGGGAGCAGCAAGCGTAAACCGAGCAGCTGATCCGTGAGACGCGGACCGGCTGGCCCCGCCTCAACCCGGCTTGCGCTCCTTGTGAGCCAGCATCGATTCACCCGCGTTCGGGGCGAGCTTGCGCAGCTCCAAGATGGACACGATCGACAGTAGGCTGAGCAGCACGAACGCCAGCGGGAACTGGCTCGCCGCCAGCGTCTCGCTACCGCGGAAATGCTGGATCAGCTCGAGAATGATCGCCGCCACCGCGATGCCGACCGCGCCGGACATCTCCTGCAGCGTCGCCGAGAAGGTGCTGGCGCGCGAGATCTGCTCCTCGCTGATGTCGGAGAACACCACGATCGAAAGGCTGGTGAACTGCAGCGAGCGCAGCAGCCCGCCGACGAACAGCGCCACGATCATCATCCACACCGGCGGACTGAGCACGAACAGCGCAGGCACCATCGCCAGCACGCTCGCCAGCACCGCGTTGTTCAGTAGAACGCTGCGGAAACCAAATCGCCTGAGGATGCGTGGCGCCAGCGTCTTCATGGTCAGCGCACCAAGACCGGTGACAAACGTGATCATGCCTGAATGGAAGGCAGAGAACCCGAGACCCTCCTGCAGCAGCAGCGGCAGCAGGAACGGCGAGGCGCCGAGCCCGACGCGGAAAATGAAGCCACCGACGATCCCGGCCCGGAACGAGGGAATGTTGAGCAGCGTCAGGTCGATGAGGCCGCCGGAGCGCGACAGCGCGTAGCGGATGTAGGCCGCGACCAGCGCCGCGCCGACGACGATGACGACGCCGACCCACCAGTGTCCCGCACCGTCCACGCCGAGCAGACTGAAGCCGGCGAGCAGCATCGACAGACCCGGCCCGATCAAAGCGAAGCCGATGAAGTCGAAGCTCGACTGCGCCGCGGCCTTGACGTCGGGAATGAAAATCAGCGCCAGCACCACGCCAAGGATGGCGAACGGCACGTTGATCCAGAAGATCCACTGCCAAGTCGCATAGGTGGTGATGAAGCCGCCGAGCGGGGGGCCGCTGATCGGGCCGAGCAGGGCGGGAATCGACAGCAGCGCCATGGCGCCGACGAACTCCTGGCGCGGCACGACCCGCAGCACCACGATCCGCCCGACCGGCACCATCATCGCGCCGCCGATGCCTTGCAGCACCCGGCAGGCCACGATCTGCAGCACGCTCTGCGACAGCGCGCAGGCGATCGAGCCGACCGCGAACACCACCATCGCCGCGCAGAACACGTTGCGCGCCCCGAAGCGATCCGCCACCCAACCCGAGGCCGGAATGAAGATCGCCAGTGCCAGCAGGTAGGCCGTCAGCGCAAGTTTGAGATCGAGCGGGTTGACACGGAACTCGCGTGCCATCGTCGGGATCGCGGTCGACAGCACCGTCCCGTCGAGATTTTGCATGAACAGCGAGATGGCGACGATCAGAACCACCACCGCGGTGCGGGCTTTGGGCGGTTCCGTCTCTGTGCTTTCGGCGCGCTTCTGCATTGTGCCTTCCGCGTGCCAAGGGGCCGCCTCACATCCGCCCCGACTCGGCTGGATTCCTCCAAAACGGTCACAAGGTGTGTCGCAATTGAGCCTCCCGCGCAAGCCGTGGCTCGGTGGCCGCCAATGATGACGCCGTGAGAGCACGGAACGGTGTCTCGACGCGGCGACGGATCGGACCTAGTCTCACTACGGGGGAGAGCGTGTAAACCCGCGAGTCTCATATGCTCAGACGGTTACCCAATTGGCTGATCGCTCTCAGCGGCGTCCTCGGGCTGCTGCTCGCTGCTCCAGCGGTATCGCTCGCCCAAACCCAGGCGCCGGGCGACAACCGCGTCGACTTGCTGCTCGTGCTCGGCGCCGACGTCTCTCGCAGCGTCGACGAACGCGAGTTCCGCCTACAGCGTGACGGATACGCGGCAGCCCTCACCCATCCCAAGGTGCTCGAGGCGATCCAGTCGGGCGGTCTCGGCCGAATCGCCGTCGTCTATTACGAATGGTCGGGTCCGGAGGCGCAGCGCGTCATCATCGACTGGACGGTGATCGCCGGCGCGGCCGACGCCGAGTTGTTCGCCCACAAGCTGGTCAACGAGCCGCGCGCTTTCATGGATCGCACCGGGCTCGGCGCCGCCATCAACTACGGCATGGTGCAACTCGCGCGCAGCCCCTATCAGGCACCACGCCGTGTCATCGACATCTCGGGCGACGGCACCAACACCAACGGTCCGCCGCCGGCGATCACGCGCGACGCCGCGGTCGAAGCCGGCGTGACGATCAATGGCCTCGTCATCCTGTCCGAGGTGCCGCTGCCCTGGAACCCTGGCCATACCCATCCACCGGGTGGGCTCGAGCGCTATTTCACCGACCACGTGATCGGCGGTCCGGGCTCGTTCACGATGGTGGCCGAGAGCTTCGACACCTTCAACAAGGCGGTGTTGAGCAAGCTGATCAAGGAAATCGCCATGGGGTCGGACACCTCGGGAGTCCACGTGGACTGACGGCACCGCCCTTATGCGGCCAGCGGCGCGAACGGCTCGATGTGCAAGTGCTCGCGCTCCAGCGTGACGAAGCTCTGGGGCGGGATCGCCTCCCAGTCCTGGCGGCCCTCGTCGAACGGCTCGGAGGCGACCAGCAGCCCGTGGCAGCGCTTGAGGCTGCGCACGTACAGCGTCTCCGGCGCGATCAGGGTCGAGTAGCGCACCGCATGAATGGCGCGGCCGTCGCTCGCCGCCGCCGTCACGCGGAGCGGCTCGGTGATGCCGGCCTCACACATCAGCTTTTCGACGAATCCTATCGTGCGCTGGAAGGCGCCCTTGGGGTCGTCGGCGAGGCCGTTGGCGACGAGCAGCAGGAAGATCACCTCGCTGTCGGTCGTGCCGCTGCGCGTGCGGTAGAGATCGTCGGGGAGTGCGGCCTCCAACGGGCGGCGCACCGCGTCCCAGTTGCCGATGCCGCCGTTGTGCATGAACAGAAGGTTGCCGTGCGAGAAGGGGTGGCAGTTCGCCCGCATCGTCGCGGTGCCGGTCGAGGCGCGGACGTGGGCGAAGAACATCGGCGAGCGGATCTGGCGGGCGAGAGAGATCAGGTTCTCGTCGCTCCAGGCCGGACGCACGTCGCGGAACACGCCGGGCTCAGCGCGCTCGCCGTACCAGCCGATGCCGAAGCCGTCGCCATTGACCGCGCTCTTGCCCTCGAGGCTCGAGTGGCTCTGCACGATCAAGCTCTTCTCCGGCAGCGTGACCAACTCCTCAACGAAGATCGGCTCCCCGCAATAGGCGATCCAACGGCACATGTGGCAGTCCAAACCTTTGCAAGGCGGACACATCGCCCGCATCCATCAGAGACATTAGTACCCGATCGTGCGCGGAGAAACCCGATCGGCCTCACGATTTAGCGAGCCCCCTGATCGTGTCGCCCATAAAGCCCTATCGCACGATCACCCCTGAATTGACGAAGCCGCCGTCCACCGCGAGATCCGCGCCGGTGATGTAGCTCGCTTCGTCGGAGACGAGGAATACCGCCGCGCCGGCGATCTCGGCGGGCTTGGCGTAGCGGTGCATGGCGACCGTCGCCTCGAAGGACTTGCGCATTTCGGCCGAGTGCGCGCGCTCGACGAGCTCAGTAGCGACCGGTCCCGGACAGATCGCATTCGCACGGATGCCGTAGGGCGCGAGATCGACGGCGATGGCGCGGGTGAACGACAGCACGCCGCCTTTGGTGGCCGCATACGCCGAGACCGACGAGCTGGCACGGGTCGCGGCGCCCGACGCGATCGTGACGAGCGCACCCGGCCGCCCCTCGGCGACGAGATGACGGGCGACCTCGCGGCAGGTCAGGAACGTGCCCTGCAGGTTGACGCCGTGCACCTTCTGCCAATCGGCCAGCGTCACGTCGAGAAACGGCTTGTGCATACCGATGCCGGCGACAGTCACGACGGCGTCGAGGCCGCCTGCGTGTGAGACCGCCTTCTCCACCATCGCCTTCACGGAGGCCTCGGAGCCGACATCGACGGCGAGCGCATGATGGCTGCCGTGGTGGGCCTTGTAGAGCGCCTTGGCGGTCGCGCTCGCGCCTTCGGCGTTGAGATCGGCCGCAATGACCGTGGCACCTGCCGCCGCCATCGCCTCGGCGACCGCCTGGCCGATCCCCGTCGCGGCGCCCGTCACCAGCACCCGCTTGCCCTTAAGCCGCATCGCGTCCTCCGTCGGATTCTCATCTGATTTGAGTTGCAGCGACCCTAGCCGATGGATCGATGCCGTCAAAGCCGCCCCTGGCCTCCGCCAAGCGGGGGCTGTCCCAAGATCCTGCATTTCCCTTAATTCCCGTCGCAATTTGAAACACTGCCGCCCTCGTGTCCTGATGAGACCGATGCCGGCGGATCATTTTGCCCCGGCGTTCGCCCCTTCGAAGGAGACGCCCCATGACGGATGCGGATGGACTGCTGGCCTCGGCCGTGCTGTACGGCGCGACGCTGTTGCTGATCGCGGTCGGCACCTGGATCTCGCGGGACGTCGTCCGTAAGCCCGCCGCCCTACTCGCCATCGCCACGGCAGCCTTCGGCTCGCTGCTGTTGATCCGGCACGCACCGGCCGGCGCCGAGTGGCAGCCTCTCGCCTGGGTACCGCCCGAGCCTAAGGCCGGCCCGGCCATGCGCCTCAGCTTCCCGCTGAGACAACGCTCGCTCACCGATGGCGCAGACGACAGCGCCGGCCGCGGCGGTCGGCTCGAGCCACGCGCGCCCGGCCGCGGCGGTGCCGCCGAGGAGGAGGATCAATCGGGGCCCGCGTCGAGCGGCGGCGGCGGCGGGGGTAGCGGCAGCGGCCGCGGCGGCTTCCTCGCGAGCCTGCTGATGCCCTCCGGCCCGCGCAAGCTGGTCGCGGGCGACGTCGTCAAGGATTGCCCGTTCTGCCCCGAGATCGTCATCGTGCCCGGCGGTCGCTTCCTGATGGGCGCCGCGGAGACCGATGCCGAAGCCACGGCGGCCGAGAAGCCGGCACGCAAGGTCAGTGTCTGGCCGGGCTTTGCCATCGGCCGCTACGAGGTGACGATCGGCGAGTACACTCATTTCGCCAAGGCGACCGGCCGGGCCATGCCCTCCTGCGACGGCAACCCTGCCCCGAACTTCAACACGGAGAACTTCAACACGGATGAGCGCCTGCCGCTGACCTGCGTTTCCTGGCGCGACGCCGCAGCCTATGCGGGCTGGTTGGTCCGCGTCACCGGCAGGCCCTACCGCCTGCCGAGCGCCGCCGAGTGGGAATACGCAGCCCGCGCCGCGAATGCGCCCGCAAACGCTGGAGCCGATGCCCATCCGCAACAGGTCGCTGCCGGGCCGGTACGCGTCGAGAGCACGCCGGCCAATGCATGGAGCATCCACGGGATGCGCGGGAATCTCGCGGAGATTGTCGCCGACTGCTGGCAGGTGTCGCTTGCCGTGCCGATGCCCGACCTCGAGCAGGGTTGCTCCACGCGCATGCTCAAGGACGGCGGCTGGTCCGAGCCAAGCCGTTGGCAGCGACCGGCCGCGCGCCGCCCAGTCGAGGCGTCGGTCGCGACACCGACCCAGGGGTTCCGGATCGTCCGCGACCAGCGCTGAGGCCTAGCGCCTCACCCTGCGGCGAACGGGCTCCTCGGCGGGCGGCTGGCTCCCCGCTCCCTGCTCGCCGGCCGCAGATCGGCCGGCGCCGGCCGCGGCAACCGTGCGGGACGGCTTCTGGCACTCGGTCAGCCAGACGTCGAACACGGGATGCTCGACCGCGTTGAGGCCGGGGCTCTCGGCGAACATCCAGCCGGAGAACAGCTTCTTCTCCTTGCCGTCGAGCAACACTTCCTCGACCTGGACAAACGAGGTGGTCTTCGGCGCATCCGTCGGTGGGCGCGAGTAGCAGGCGCGCGGGGTAACCTTGAGCGCGCCGAACTGCACGGTCTGGCCGAGCGGCACTTCCAGCCTGGAGATGCGCGCCGTGACCTTGTCGAGCGCCGCGAACACCGCAACCCCGTTCTCGATCCGGTCGGCGCGCGCGGGATCACCCGCCAGCACGGCACATGCCAGCATCGACGACAGCCCGAGCTTGATCGCGGAGGCAACGCGCATGATCGAATCGCAGACCTTCGTTTCCGTACGCGCCCCTGTAGCACGCCGCTCACCATGCGCACAGTCACGTCGAATGGTGGCGAGGGCGTGACGTGCCTACTCCGGCTTCCACGCCTTGTAGTCGCCGGTGGCCTTGGGCCGCTGTGCGCTGGTGAGGATCGAGCCCGACGGCCGGTAGGCCTCGGCCGTGCCGGTCATATTGGGACGGTGCGGCTGCTCCCAGGCACGCGGCGTGTAGTCTTCCTCGGTCGGCGGCTTGTCGAACGTATAGTGCAGCCAGCCGTGCCACTCCGGCGGCACCAGCGAGGCCTCCGACTGATTCTTATAGATCACGAACCGCCGCGGCACGCCGAGCGGGCCGACGCCGCGCTTCTGTATGTAGTAGTGGTTGCCGAGGCTGTCGGAGCCCACCAGACGCGTGTTCCAGGCAATTGTGGTGCGGGTGCCCCAGGTGTTGCCCCCCCACCAGCTGAAGATCTCGGAAAAAATGCCCATGAGAGTCACTCGTCCTGAATGCTGCCGGCTGTCCCCGCTTTAGCGAGGCGCCCCGATCATGTCCATAGTGCGGTTCAGCGCGTCCTTCCTGCCACACTTTCGGGCGCCGGAATCGTCCTATTCTCATCTCCGCGCAGAACCGGCCGAATTGTCCCCGGCGGTATTTGCGACAGCGTGGAACAGCCCGGCCTGGCGACACAACTCGCCCCTCGGCCACCCCGTTCCCCACACCTCATCCACAGGCTGTCCATAGGCTCGACGGCTGACGATCAACATCTAGTCTCGAGCTGGATGCTCAACCACTACTTCTTGTTGGCACCCACCCCGACTCAGGGCAATTTCATGGCGTGCCGGTGAGCAGGGGGAGTTTGCTCGCTGGAGGTCCGGTGGTCGCGTAACGGCCGTCCGCGCGTCGCGTCTCGACCCGTTCGACCACTCCTGCCAGATCCGAATACAGCAGCCGGCGTCGGGAACGCCGGCATCGAGAGTGTGCGTCCTTCCCAGCGACATCACTGCGGCGCTTCCTTGTACTGCTTAAGCCCGCCCCACAGCATCCAAGAAGAACACCGGGGGCACTATGAAGATCACGCGGCGCTTCACCGAGGCCGGGAAGTCACCTTACGAGAAGATTCCCTTCCGGCGCGCCCTGTCCGAGATCAAGAATCCGGACGGCTCGATCGTGTTCCGCCTCGATGGCTTCATGGTGCCCGAGCACTGGAGTCAGGTCGCGGCCGACATCCTCGCGCAGAAGTATTTCCGCAAGGCGGGCGTGCCAAAGCGCCTGAAGCGGCTCGAGGAAACGCAGGTTCCCTCGTGGCTGTGGCGGTCGGCCGCCGACGAGCGCGCGCTGGTCGACCTCTCCGAGAAGGAGCGGACGGGCGGAGAATCCGACGCTCGGCAAGTGTTCGACCGCCTCGCCGGCACCTGGACCTACTGGGGCTGGAAGGGTGGCTACTTCTCCAGCGAGGAGGATGCCCGCGCGTTCTTCGACGAGCACCGCTACATGCTGGCCATGCAGATGGGTGCGCCCAACAGCCCGCAGTGGTTCAATACCGGCCTGCATTGGGCCTATGGCATCGACGGCCCGGGCCAGGGCCACTTCTACGTCGACCCGGTGACGGGTGAGCTCACCCAGTCCACCTCGGCTTACGAGCATCCCCAGCCGCACGCCTGCTTCATCCAGTCGGTGGCCGACGATCTCGTCGGCGACGGCGGCATCATGGACCTGTGGACGCGCGAGGCGCGGCTGTTCAAGTACGGCTCCGGCACCGGCTCCAACTTCTCTTCGGTGCGCGGCGTCAACGAGAAGCTGTCGGGCGGCGGCCGCTCGTCCGGCCTGATGAGCTTCCTCAAGATCGGCGACCGGGCGGCCGGTGCCATCAAGTCGGGCGGCACCACGCGCCGCGCGGCAAAGATGGTCGTGGTCGACATCGACCATCCCGACATCGAGGAATACATCAACTGGAAGGTGAAGGAGGAGCAGAAGGTCGCCGCGCTCGTCACCGGCTCCAAGATCTGCCAGAAGCGCCTGAAGGCGATCATGAAGGCCTGCGTCAACTGCGAGGCGGAGGGCGACGCCTGCTTCGATCCAGCCAAGAACCCCAAGCTCAAGGCCGCCATCAAGGAGGCCAAGCGCGACCAGGTCGCCAGCAACTACATCCTGCGCGTCATCCAGTTCGCCAAGCAGGGCTACAAGGACATCGATTTCGCGACCTACGACACCGACTGGGATTCGGAAGCCTATCTCACGGTGTCCGGCCAGAACTCGAACAACTCGGTGCGCGTCACCGACGAGTTCCTGTCGGCCGTCGCCGAGGACGGTGACTGGAACCTGACCTCGCGGCTCGGCGGCAAGGTGGTGAAGACGCTGAAGGCACGCGATCTGTGGGAGCAGGTCGGCCACGCCGCCTGGGCGTCCGCCGATCCCGGCATCCAGTTCCACACCACCATCAACGACTGGCACACCTGCCCGAAGTCCGGCCCGATCCGCGCATCCAATCCGTGCTCGGAGTACATGTTCCTCGACGACACCGCGTGCAACCTCGCCTCGCTCAACCTGATGACGTTCAGGCGCGCGGACAAGGAGAAGAGCTTCGACACCGAGGCGTTCGAGCACTGCTGCCGGCTGTGGACCATCGTGCTGGAAATCTCGGTGATGATGGCGCAGTTCCCCTCGCGCCAGATCGCCGAGCTGTCCTATCGCTACCGTACGCTCGGCCTCGGCTTCGCCAACATCGGCGGCCTGCTGATGGCGGCCGGCATCCCCTATGACAGCGACGAGGGCCGCGCCATCTGCGGGGCCATCTCCGCCATCATGACGGGCACGGCCTATGCCACCAGCGCCGAGATGGCGGCCGAGCTCGGCGCCTTCCCGGGCTATGCCGACAACGCTGTCGAGATGCTGCGCGTGATCCGCAACCACCGCAAGGCGGCCTACGGCGAGCGCACCGGCTACGAGAAGCTGTCGATCACGCCGGTTCCGCTCGATGGGGTCTCGGCCAAGGACAAGCGCCTCGTCGAGGCGGCACGCCGCGCCTGGGACCGCGCCATCGAGCTCGGCCAGAGCCACGGCTACCGGAATGCGCAATCCACCGTGATCGCGCCGACCGGAACCATCGGTCTCGTGATGGACTGCGACACCACCGGCATCGAGCCCGACTTCGCCATGGTGAAGTTCAAGAAGCTCGCCGGCGGCGGTTACTTCAAGATCATCAATCAGGCGGTGCCCGAGGCGCTGCGCGCGCTCGGCTACCGTGAGAGCGAGATCGCGGAGATGGAGGCCTATGCGGTCGGGCACGCCTCGCTGAAGCAGGCGCCGGCGATCAACCACTCGACGCTGAAGTCGAAGGGCTTCACCGACGAGGTGCTGGCCAGGATCGAGAGCGGCCTCGGTACCGCCTTCGACATCAAGTTCGTGTTCAACAAGTGGACCATCGGCGAGGACTTCATCACCGGCGCGCTGAAGGTGCCGGCGGAGAAGCTGAATGCGCCGGGCTTCGATCTGCTCGTCCATCTCGGCTTCTCCAAGAAGGACATCGAGGCGGCCAACGAGCACGTCTGCGGAGCGATGACGCTGGAAGGCGCGCCGCACCTGAAGTCCGAGCACCTGCCGGTGTTCGACTGCGCCAACCCCTGCGGCCGCAAGGGCAAGCGCTACCTCTCCGTCAACAGCCACATCGACATGATGGCCGCGTCGCAGCCCTTCATCTCCGGCGCGATCTCCAAGACCATCAACATGCCGAACGACGCGACGGTCGAGGACTGCAAGGACGCCTACCTGCGCTCGTGGAAGAAGGCGCTGAAGGCCAACGCCCTGTATCGAGACGGCTCCAAGCTCAGCCAGCCGCTGAACTCGCAGGTTCTCGGCGACGACGCCGACGAGCAGGAGGAGACGGCGGCCGCCCTCACCTCCGACAAGCCCGCTCAGCAGCGCGCGGCGATCACTGCCGAGCGCATCGTCGAGCGGATCGTGGAGCGGGTGCGCGCTCAGGAGCGCGAGAAGCTGCCGACGCGTCGTAAAGGCTACACCCAGAAGGCCAGCGTCGGCGGGCACAAGGTGTATCTGCGCACCGGCGAGTACGACGACGGCCGCGTCGGCGAGATCTTCATCGACATGCACAAGGAGGGCGCCGCCTTCCGCTCGCTGATGAACAACTTCGCCATCGCCATCTCGCTCGGCCTGCAGTACGGCGTGCCGCTGGAGGAGTACGTGGAGGCCTTCACCTTCACGCGCTTCGAGCCGGCCGGTCTCGTGCAGGGCAACGAGACGATCAAGAACGCGACCTCGATCCTCGACTACATCTTCCGTGAGCTGGCGGTGTCCTACCTCGCCCGCAACGATCTCGCCCACGTCGATCCGCGCGAGATCGTCGGCGAGACCGGACTCGGCTCCTCCGACAAGGACACCGACGAGGATCTGAACATCCAGATGCCCGCGCAGAAGTACGTGTCGATGGGTCTGGTTCGCGGCAACATCGCCGGCCGCATCGGCGGCGGGCGCGCGCACGAGGGCGGGGTGTCGATGACCACGGTCGACGTGATGCAGGAGCAGGTCGCGACCGCCTTCTCCGGCATGACCGACGGTGCCACGGCCTTGAAGGACGAGACCGAGCTCTACGCCAAGGTCACGGTGAAGTCGGCGACGGTGACGACCACGTCGTCGTCACGCGGCTCCTCCCGCGAGGGCGACCGCCGCGCCGAAGCGAAGCTGCGTGGTTACGAAGGCGAAAGCTGCCACGAGTGCCAGAACTTCACGCTGGTACGGAACGGGACGTGTTTGAAGTGCGACACGTGCGGAAGTACGAGCGGGTGTAGTTGAGCGGTTGAGAATGAGGGCGGCTCCCATGAGGAGCCGCCCTCCGCGGCTTTGATAACCGGACGTGCCATCATGTCGATGAACTACGAAGATTTTCCCGTAGCCCCCAGATCGATTATAGAAATCGAAGCTGCGGCGACAGCACTTCGAAAGCAACTCAATTGCCAAGGCGACGCCTGCTTTCCGGCTATTGCGGAAGCCTTGGGGGCCCTGGGCTACACGATCCAGGTGCGCTCAGATATTGCTATGAAGAATGCGCAAGCGTATGCGGACGCCGAGGCGTGCGAGATCTACGCTCGAAGTGACATCGCTGCAAAACTGCAGGACGACACACCCGAAGGCCGTTGGCTTGGGCTTCACGAGTTGGGGCACATCAATCTGGGACATGCATTTCAGGCAAACGCATTTTTCGTCGACAACGGCAACAAGCTGGAAGCCTTTTTGACTGAGGAAACCAGCGGTGAGAAGCAGGCGTCAAACTACGCTGATGCGGTCCTGATGCCCCGCAGCATGGTGCTTTCCACGACCGATGCGAGGCAACTGGCCACAATTGCTCGGGCGCCACTAGTAAGAGCCTTTACGCGCTTCAATCACGTACGCAGGGGCTTATCGCGCCAGACGCCTGAAACGATCACCAGCGGCATCGAAAAACTTCGTGCCATTGCGAGTTATAGCGCGACAATCTGGATGAGAACGGCGCGTCAATCAGGATGAGACGAGGCGGCCGAGCGAAGTGATGATTGACGCTGGCCGCGCCATTGGCAAGCGCTTTGATTGACGTTCCGCGTCAATCAGCGTCCGGTTTGTCGGTTTTCT
>CAMDBL010000098.1 GCA_945889015.1 Devosia equisanguinis | reverse complement strand
TCAGAGCCTCGCCGCGGTCACCGGGCTGCACTGGATCAACAACGTCTGGGCGATGTGCCTGGTCCCGACCGAGCCGGGCCAGAGCACGGCGCTGGCGCTGGCCGCCTATACCGACCCGGTGCTGAGCGCGGGCCGCTCGCGGCTGACCGACCCCGGATCGTACCTGGAGATGGGCTCGGCGCTGGCCCTGCTGTTGGTGCTGCTGGTCTGGAAGCGCTCGCCGTTCTATCTGCCGCCGCACCTGCCGACCGAGCCGCCGACGGCCCCCGAGCCGGACGGACCGTCCGAGGTCCGCACGCCCGAGCAAGGTTGATCGCGGTCAACGCCGCCCCCAGATGGAGGCTCTAGGCTCGTTTCGACGTTCCCGAGCGAGGAGTCCCCCCATGTTAAAGCATATTCTGCTGCCGACCGATGGCGGCGAGCTGTCGTTGAAGGCGGTTCGCCACGGCTTGGCTCTCGCCAAGCAGGTCGGCGCCAAGGCCACCACGCTGATCGTCCGCCGGCCGCTGCGCGAGTTCGTCGCCGAGGGCATCACCATCCCGGTCTCGGAGGAGCAGCAGAAGGACTACACGCAGCAAATGGACAAGCTGCTGGACGTCGCCCGCGCCGAGGCGAAAACCGCCGGCGTCACCTGCGAGGCGATCCAGGTGGTCAACGACGAGCCGTGGCGCGGGATCGTCGATGCGGCGAAGGCGAAGGGCTGCGACCTGATCGTAATGTCGAGCCACGGCCGCCGCGGTGTATCGGCGTTCCTGCTCGGCAGCGAGACGCAAAAGGTGCTGACGCATTCCGACGTGCCGGTGCTGGTCTATCGCTGATCGATCACCGATCTGTCGCAGACTGCGCAATTCAGCGCCGGATGCCGAACTCGGCGAACGGAATGAACGACACGAGATCGCCGTGCTTCACCTCCGGCACGTCCTCGGCGATCTCGATCAGGCCGTCGGCGGCGCGCAATCCGCTGATCAGGCCGGAGCCGTCGCGATCGAACTTGGCGACCTCGAGCCGGCCGGCGGCGTCGTGCTGCAGGATGCCGCGCCAGAACTCGCGGCGGCCGGTCTTGCGTCCGGGGAAGGCGAAAGCGGCGGGCAGCGGGAAACGCCGCGGCTCCCGCCATCTGCCGCCGCCGAGCCGGCGCAGCACCGGGGCCGCATACAGCAGGAAGCAGACGAGCACCGCGACCGGATTGCCGGGCAGACCGAGCACCACCGTGCCGCCGACCTGGCCGAACGACATCGGCCGGCCCGGCTTGATCGCGAGCTGCCAGAGATGGCGGCGTCCGAGAACCTCGAGCGCCCGGACCATGTGATCCTCCTCGCCCCGGCTCGCCCCACCCGAGGTGATGATCACATCGCACCGCCCCGCGGCGTCGAGGAGCCGCCGGTGAACCTCGGCCTCCTGATCCGGCCAAACGCCGAGATCGATCGTCTCGGCTCCGCAGAGCCCGACCAGCCCCGCCAGCATCGGTGCATTCGCATCGAAGATCTCGCCGTCGGCGAGCGGGCGCGCGCCGAGCCGTACGATCTCGTCGCCGGTGGAGACGAGGCCGACCCGGAGCCGACGATAACACACGACCTCGGCCACGCCGACCGATGCCAGCGCCGCGAGGTCCTGCGGCCTCAGTTCGTCGCCGGCCTCGAGCATGAGTTGCCCCGCGACGACGTCCTCACCGGCCTTGCGAACGTTGGCGCCGGACCTGAGCCCGCCGGAGACGTGGACAAAGGCGCCCGAGCCGCCGTCGGGCGTCTCCAGGGTCGTGTCCTCCTGCATCACTACAGTGTCGAGCCCGGCCGGCATCACCGCGCCGGTGAAGATCCGCACCGCACCGCGCCGGGGCGCCGGCTCCGAGAGCGGATGACCGGCGGCTGCCCGCCCGACGACGGGGAACGTCGATCCGGCGGCCTTGTCATAGTCGGCGTAGGCGAAGGCGTAGCCGTCGACAGCGGAGTTGGCGTTGGGAGGCACCGCGCGCACCGCCGAGACCGGTTCCGCCAGTGTGCGGCCGAGGGCCGATAGGGTCGCGACGGGCTCGGCCTCGACGACCGGCGTCACCCGTTGCCGCAGAATCTCTAGCGCCTCGGCGTGCTTCAGCCGGTCGCGATCATGCAGGAAACAGTCGTCGAGGATCGGCCTTTTTGGCGGCATCATGGGGCCCATGCTACGCAGGGCGCCCCGCTCGTGGATACGGCGACGCCGCCTCCATGCCTAGCACGGGGACCGGCTGCTCAGGAACACGGCGCGACCGTGTCGAGAACAAACCAATTTCGCACAAACGCACTCGATCCTGAGCCCGCACTCCACCCGATCACGATCGTGAACGGAGGCTGGATCGAGCTGCCACGCTCACATCGTCTGCATCAGCATAAAAACGCCGACGCCGATGATCGGCGCCAGTACCGATCCCAATAACGCGAAGATCGTCGATTTCTCAATCATGACTCTACCCCACCACTCCTACAGCGACCGGTGGCGCCACACACACCGCATCATCCACACAACCTGTCACCGCGCGCCCTCCACGCTTGACGACGACAATTATGCTAAACGACAAGAATCGGTTGTGCATCCGTTATTCGGCTTTGATCATTAAGTGATCACGCACCTGCGAAGACGCAGAGCCATGCGGACGAACCGCCCGCAGCCGATCGGCCGGCCATCATTAAACCTATTGTGAATCAATGATATATGACAGACACACCCGCCCTACCAGCCAAACGCCCGGGCGTCATTCCCTGGTTGCAATTTCGTCACACAGCCGAAAAACTGAACTGCGAGACGTTGCATCTGCGTCACTGATCAGTGTTAACCATCAGCGCATGTCAAACAGTTTCAGTTGCCGCTCGTCCTGGCCCTTGGTCTCGTAAGCGAGCTGCTCGATGCGGTCGAACGGAACCTGCTCGGCATTGATCAGCGACCGCTGCGCCTTGAGTGAGCGCACGAGCCCTTCCTGGACGAGATGGAACTCGCCGACGGTCTGGCCGGGCAGCACCGCGGCCGGATCGAGGCCCGATTCCGACGAGAACGCCGCCTTCAGCTTGCGCAATGCCGTGTCCTCGCGAACGCGGCCGATGAACCAGGAGGTGATCTGGTCGCGGCTCTTGTAGTCGAGATCGCCGGGCGACTGGGTGGCGAGCATGATGCCCAGACCGGCCGAGCGAGCCCGCTTCAGCAGGCTCTGCAGCGGCTCGGCGGTGGCGGGCTTGGCGTTCGCGGGAATGTAGAGATCGGCCTCGTCGAACATGACGACGGCCTGCAGGTGGTCGTTCGGGTTGCGCTGGCAGAAGCGTAGCGCTTCCGAGAGGAACTGCGCCACCCAGAACAGGATGTTCTCATTGTCGCCGAGGAAGCCCGTGTAGATGATCGACAGCCGCGTGCGGCCATCGCGCGCGAACGGGCCGAGACCCAGCAGCGAGTCCATCCGCATCGGCTCGCCGCCGCCTTCGAACATGACGGCGTTGCGGTGCCGCAGCGAGTCGAGCTGCGCGACGAGGTCCCGCCGGATCTTGCCGGACGGATCCATGCGCTGCGTCAGGTCCGTCAGCTCGGGATCCTCGTCCTCGAGCAGGTGGATCAGATCGCCGAGCGTCACCTCCCGATTGGAGCGACTGCCGAGGATCTTCAGCGCCACCGACAGCGTCCCCGACTGCTTTTGATGGGTCGCAGAGTTCTTCAGGTGCAGCATGTCGCCGAGGGCCGCCGACGACAGGTTGGCGAGCAGTTGCTGCTCGTGCTCGGGCAACTCGCGCATGCCGTTCGGCAGCAACGTAATCGAGATCGGCCGGCCCGAGGCGCGGCCCGGCGTGTACACCGCGACGTCGATGGCGTCGGCGAGCTTTTCGCGCTCGCCGCTGCGGTCCGACAGCCCACCGTCGCTGGAGCGCCAGACCTCCGGATTGGCGTAGCTGCACAGATCGCCCTTGCGGTCGATCAGGACGGCTGGAATTCCCTGCAGCAGCAGCTGCTCGATGATCGACAGGGCCAGCGTCGTCTTGCCCGAGCCCGAGCCGCCCAGCACCGCGGTATGGCGCTTCAGCACATCCATGTTGAGATTGATAGGCAGCGTCTTCGCGCCGGTCTCGCGTCCAGCGACGATGCTTGTACCGTCGGCATTCTCGTCGAGGATCACAGACAGCGGTAGCTCGTCGTCGTTGGCCGGCTGCTGGTCGGGCGCGACATTGCCCCAGCCGGTCCAATCGGCCCACGGCGTGGTCGCCGAGGCTTGCGAGGGCGGCACGCTGGTCGACGGCTCGATCTGCGAATAGTCGGGCCCATCCAGCGTCGGCATGCCGTTGGCGTCGAACGGCACCACCACCGGATCGGCGGCCGGCGGCGCGACCGGCGGCGCCGAGGTCTCGGCGGCTGGAGCCACAGCCGGCGCCGCGAGCGGGCGGGGCGCGGTGCGGCTCAGCAGGTCGAGGCGCAGCACCTGCACGATCGACAGCAGACCCGAGAGCAGCTTGGCGCCCTCGAACCACCCCGTGAAGCCGGTATCCTGGCGATGATGCGCGTGGAACTCGCGCACTGTCATCATCCGCTCCCACTCCGGGATCGGCACCAGGATCGAGCGGCCGCCGTTGTCGCGGAATTTGCGGAAAGCCTGCGCGGTCTGGTTCTTCTTGTTGGGCGGGAAATCGCTCGCCCGGATCATGAAGCAGCTCTTGCCGGCCATGCTGGTGAGAACACGGTCGAGCTGGCGCTTGAGGCCGCCTCCCTGCGTCGGACGGTTGCAGAGGAAGACGCGGATCTCGCTGGCGTAGCCGTTCTTGTGCTTTAACGACAGATCGAGCGCGGGCAGATCGTCGGCCAGCTCGCAGCGTTCGACCACGAGCTGGATGGCGCCGGTCCACTCGGTCTTGGCGAGGTTCAGCGCGGCCGCGAGCACATCGAGCAGCTCGCCGTCGTCGGAGGGGATCTCGGCCTCGGAGTTGGAGGCGAAGCGGTCCCACATGTCGCGGTAGTCGACGGCGTAGATATCGTCGGCCTCCTCGGGTGCATCGGAGGCGAAGCCGAGGGCCGCGGCCAGCGACCGGCCCCAGTCGAAGATGCCGCCGCCGCTGTCCTCCTTGCTTTCCTCGGTCTCGGGCGGTGTCTCCTGTGCCCGGATGCGGCTCTGCGCGTGCTCGAGCAACCGGCGCGTCGAGAGTCCACTGAACTCCTCGAAGAACTGCGGGCTGAAGAACGCCGCCGCGTTGGGAAAGCTCAGCCCGCCCTGCGCCTTGGCGGCATGCTCGAGCCGCTTGCCGATGATCGCGCGCGCCTCCTCGGCGTTGCGACCTTCGAGCAGCAGCACCGGCCCCGATTTCTCGATGCGGTCGATGTAGGACTGCGCCAGCACGCTGCGCACCTGACTGTAGAAGTCCTCCAGGCACGAGATGATGACGATCGAGCTCGGCACCCGATTGGCAATCTGGATCAGATCGCGCACCGCCTTCTGGAACCGCTCCTCGGCATCCGGGAAAAAGCGGAGGTCCTCGACCTGGTCGATGGTGAACACCAGCGCGGCCTTGTCGACGCCCCACATCAGCTTGCCGAGCGCCTCGATGATCTCGAACGCGCGGCCGTCGCCCGTGTTGGGATCGAGCGCGCCGACAGCCGCATGTGCGAGATCGGTCAGCGGGCGGCCGTTCAGATACTGGCGGATGCGGGCGTCGATGCGCGGGTCGCAGCGTTGCAGATAAAGGAGGGCACGGACTATGTTGATGTCGATCTCGACATCGGCGAAGTGCGGCGCCGACGCGATCTCGTCGGCGAGTCTCAGCACCAGCTTGGCGAGCTGCCCCTCGTCGAGGCTCGCCTCGCGCAGCCGCTCGAGGTCGTCCTTCGCCAGCACCTCGGCGTCGGCCACCAGCCGGTTGGTCAGGCGGGCAAGGCCGCTCTCGCCGCCGAGATCGGGATCGTAGGGCTTCTCCAGCGAGTTGATCAGCCGGCGCAGGAAATAGTCGGCGTAGCCCGACACGTCCGGTGTCATCTGGGCATAGCCGAAATAAGCATTGCCCTTGCGGTGCGCGCCTGAGCGCAGGGCGCGGATCAGATGGGTCTTGCCGGCGCCCGACTGGCCGTGGAACAGCAGGATGCGGGCCTGCGCCTGGGCGCCGCCGCGGTTGCCGGTGAGGGCGTCGAGAAGGTCAAAAAACTTGCGCCGCGCCTTGGCATGCACCTGCTCGACGTCGACGGGGTCCGCCCGCCAGACGTCGTCTTCCCAGGTGATGCTGTGCTCGAATGCGGCGGACAATGCGTCCGCGCCCGTGCCAGTGGCGGCTTCCTGCTGCATCTATCGACGGTCCTCAGACGCTCACGCACGCGCTTGCCGGTACAGGGGTACGCAAGAATACCGCGACACGCGGAACGCCGAGACATCGAGCCTGCGGCACCGGCCCGATCCATCCGGCGACAGCCGGGCCTGAAGACAACGCCACGCCCCGCAGGGCTAATCCGCGACCCGCACGAGGTGCCAGACCGTGTTCTTGTAGGCGATGGCCGAGTCCTGCACCTCCTTCACGGTGCGCTTGTCCTTGAGGTCCGCGTTGGCGAGCACCACAAGGCCGGCGCGGTGCGCCTCGGCCAGCATGCACTTGAACTCGATCTCGGTCAGGCGCCACTCCGGGTGAGCGTCGCGAATCGCCTGCCAGACATGAGAGATAAACGCCTTCCGGTTGCCTGGCCAGCCTTCCGCGCGTTGCCGTGCCAACCGGGCCACGCTTCCAGAAAATCCCGCGAGGTCGGGACGAGCGGAGGCGGCGTCGTTGGCGGCGACGAACGGAGCGGGTTGTAGCGGCGCGGGTTGCTTCGCCTGCGCCGCATTGGACGCCTCGGCCTCGAGCCCGTCGCCCAGCCAGCGGCGCAGCAGCGCGGCGCGCACCGATTCCGCGTCGGGTTTCTTGGCGCCGGCCTGCTCGGCGGCCAGCGCCGCGACGAGACGGGCATCGGTGCCGTGCTCTCGCGTGGAGCCGGCAAGCTGGCTCGCGAGCAGCCGCCCCGCCTTGGCCGACAGGCCACCCTGGTCGAAGCCGCTCTTGATCTTGTTGCCGAACGCGCGCTCCAGCGCCAGGACAGCGAGCTGGCTGCGCAACTTCGATGGCGAGGCGTCGGGCCGCACCGGCAGGCCGAACCCCTTCTGAACGACGGCCGCACGCAAACCCTCGGGCTTGGCCAGCCGCTTCAGGCGCGAAGCCTGCTCGTGGCCAATGCCGAGCGCGTGTGCGACGAGCCAGATGTCGCGCAGCCTCGCCCAGTCGAGCTTGGCGACGCCACCCTTTATCGAGAGCGAGCCGGCCAGCGTCGACATTCCCGCTTCGGTGGCGGTGAACCGCGCCTTGTCCTCGCGAACCGCGCCGGTCATGACCAGCGCCGCCAGCGCCCGCTCGACAGCGAGACGCGAGTCCGCCTGCGGCAGGCGAGGAATCAAAAGCGGCGCGAGGTCGCGCAACAGCTCAGGCTTGCTGGCGCCACCGTCGCAGGCGATGCGGGCCAGCGCCGCCAGCCGCAGGGCAGGCACGGGCGGCGCCTGAACTGGGCTCGCGCGCAGCGCGGATGTCGTGGATGCCATGTGGGCCACCGGTCCTTCTAGCGTCTCATCGACTTCGGTCGTGGCGCGGCATCACCGGATATCCGGGCCGCGGCACGCGTCGTCCGGACGCGCGAATCACCGGAGGCAACGGCAGCATTGTGCGCAAGTTGCAGGCGCAGTCCAAGGAGAAAGGGCGTCGGCCAACAAGGATGACGCTTCCAGCACGTCAGAAGCCGTTAACCGAGCTTCACGCCCCAGCCCCTTCGTCCACGTTCCGCCCACATCGGGCCAAAATGGCGACACGGTCATGGGATGATACTCGTCCCCATCCGGACGGATGGGGGGCCACGCGTCTCCTCGTCCACCGGCGGTGAACGGTCTGCGACGCGCAGCGACCGGGTGGGACTGCCCGGCAACGAGAAGACGGCACAGCGATGCGCCGTCTGTTAGCGTTAACGCAGGCTTAACACGTTGCAGCGATCATCGGGGCCGAGGACCGCGCGTCTCAAGCGGAGTAGTTCGGAAATGTATCGCGTCGCAGTGCTTGCCGGCCTGGCCATCGTGCTCTCGGCCTGTAGCCTCAATGCTCCATCGATGTCGTTCGGCCAATCGTCGCCCGAGCCCGTCACCGCATCGATCAAGCCTCCCAAGGGACCGCCGAGCGGCGCGCTCGGCGGCGAGCCCAAGGCTGAGCGTTCGACGGCATCCGGCACCCGGGTCGCCAAGCTCGACGACAAGGTGCCCTCCGGCACCTACGAAAAGGCCAAGCCCGGCGCGCTCGCCGACCGCGACTATTCGACGACCGGCCTCGACGCCGACCGCGCCCGCACCCTGATCAACGCCTATCGCGCCGAGAAGGGCCTGAAGCCCTTGAAGCTCAACACCGAGCTGACCACGGCCGCCAAGGACCACTCGCGCGACCTCGCCAAGTGGGACCGCATCTCGCATTTCGGCTCGGACGGCTCCAACCCGTGGGATCGCGTCAAGCGCGCGGGATACAATGCCCGCCTCGCCGCCGAGAATGTCGGTACCGGCCAATCGACCTTCGACGAGGTGATGAAGGGCTGGAAGGACAGCCCGGGGCACAACAAGAACCTGCTGCTGCCGGACGCCGAGCACATGGGCATCGCGCTGGTGCAGGAGCCCAAGGCCGAGTTCAAGACCTTCTGGACGCTGGTCGTCGGCTCGCCGATGTGACGGCTCCCTCCGCCGCATGCGCGCCGAGCCCTCCCGGCACGCGGCGAGACACCGGCGAACCACCCGGCCCGCCTTGCTCCGTCACCGGCGCAACGCGTTGGCCAGTATTGCCATTTGAGGTTGCGTTCGTGGATTGCCCGGGCCCTGCCGACTGTGTTAATGCGGGCTGCATCGGGGTCACGATGCCGGGGACGGAATGCGCCGCACCTTTACACTGTTCGCACTCCTCTCCACCGGCCTTCTCGCCGGCCTCCTGACGAGCACGATGATGGCCGGGCGCGCCGCCGCCGGCCCCACCCTCCTGGTCGACGCCCAGACCGGCAAGGTGCTCTACGCCGAAGACCAGGACGACCTCTGGCACCCCGCGTCGCTGACCAAGATCATGACCGCCTACATCACCTTCGAGGCGCTGAAGGCCGGCAAGCTGACGCTCGAAACCAAGATCACCAACAGCGAGAACGCGAGCCTGCAGCCGCCGAGCAAGATCGGCCTGCCGGTCGGCGCGGAGATGACCGTCGACCTGGCGCTGCGCTCTCTCATCATCAAGTCGGCCAACGACGTGGCGATGAATCTGGCGGAAGCGATCGGCGGCTCGGAGCAAGCCTTCGTCGAAATGATGAACGCGACGGCCAAGAAGCTCGGCATGACGCGGACAACCTTCGTCAACCCGAACGGGCTGCCAGCGCCCGAGCAGATCACCACCGCCCGCGATCTCGCCAAGCTGTCACGCGCCGTGATCGAAAAGTTCCCCGAGCACGCGCACTACTGGTCGATGGCCGACATGCGCATCGGGCGGATCTACATCCCGACCCACAATGGTCTGCTGAAGTCGTTCGAGGGGGCCGACGGGCTGAAAACCGGCTTCATCTGCGATTCCGGCTACAACATCGTCGCCACCGCCACCCGTGACGGTCGCAAGCTGGTGGCCGTGGTCCTGGGCGAGGCGACCGGCCGCGACCGCAATATTCGCGCCGCGAGCCTGCTCGATCATGGTTTCGCGACCTACGGCTGGAAGGACATGCTGGGCGCCTCCACGCTCGACCGGATGCCGGTGCAGGCCAACGCCCGCGGCATCAGCAGCATCCGGCAGGAGGTGATGAACTTCTCCTGCAACGGCCGCCGTCATCGCTCCGCCAACGTCGTCGCCAAGGCACGGCAAGCGCGGGCCAAGGCGACCAAAGCGGCTGCCACCCGTCCCACGGGGGCGGTGCCGCAGACGACGGGATCGACCGGCAAGGAGCCGGCCGCCGCCAAGGCGCAGGCTGCTCCGAAGACGAAAGCCGCCTTGGCGAACTCGACCCCGGCACTGGCTCCCGCCGCCAAAGCCGCAGCTACCAAGGCGCAGCAGTAAGGGCGCGGCTGCTCTCGCCCGGCCAAGAGGCTCGGATTGAGTTCGGGCTCAGGCTCGCGTCGTCAATCGGCTCGAACGGCCCACACTCAAACGATCAACTCGAGCTTGTTGTCGCGGTAGGTGCAGCCAGGGCCGTCTTGCTGGGGCTGTTGCTGGGAGCCTTGGGCGCCCTGCCGTGCTTCCGCGTTCGGCAGTCCCGCGCCCGGCTCGGCCGGCGGCCTCGGTCCGATGCTGATGCCCGGCGGCAGAGGTGGTGGCGTCGATTGGGCGACCGCATGGCCGGCCAGCAGCAAACCAAATGCCAGCACGGCAGCAGCCCGAGCGGCGCGAAGTGCAGGCTTGGACATGGCGTCATCTCCGGACGTTCGGCAATATTCGATTCCTATTAAGCCTGCTCCGGCTCTGCCGCGCAATCCCATCCTGCGGCCTGTCCTACGTTCGGTTCTTGGGCCATCCTGCGGCCCATCTGACTGCAGGAAGCGGCCTTCCGACCAATTGGCTTCGAATTTGCTAGGGGGGGCAAAGCTTCAACTTCACCACGGCAGAATCGGGACAATGGCATCAGGTTGGCATCCAGACGAGGACACGACCCCCAACCCGGGAGAGGTCGTCGCCATGGCCCAGGTGCTCGAGGGCCGTCATGGCCGTTGGGCGGCCGACGTGGCGGAATTCTTTTCGGTGTTTCATAGCCAACGCGGCGACGCCGGCCGATCGTGGGCGTGGACCAGCGTGGCCGAAACCGTCCGCCGCCGTGAGCGCAACCGCGCCCAGCGCGCCTCCTGAGCCCAGCTTGGCGCAGTCAGTCGCCGGCGACCCTGCTTCACCGAGGCATTCAGACCCATGATCGCCAGCAAGACCGCCTCGACACGCATCGGAGAGGGTGTGCATTCCCTGATCGCGTCGGGTTGGCGGCAGGCGCGCGGGATCCTCGCCGCGCATACCGACCGGGACCGCGCCCAGCGCGATGCCCTGGCCGCCTTCGCCATCCGCATCGGCAGCGCCGGCCTGCTGTATTTGTCGCAAGTGGCGTTGGCCCGCTGGATGGGCGCCGCCGATTATGGCGTGTATGTCGTGGCCTGGACAACTGTTCTCGTACTCGGCGGTCTGTCCTCGATCGGCCTCAACTTGGCCGCGATCCGCCTCGTGCCGCAATACCGGGAGCAGTGTGACGGCGCCCGCCTCGCTGGCCTGATCCGCGGCAGCCGGCGCGCGGCTTTTCTCGTCGGTACCGCCGTCGCCGCGGCCGGCCTCGCCGGTCTCTGGCTGCTCGGCTCACGCATCGACGGCATCTATGTCATGCCGGCCTATCTCGCGCTGGTCTGCATTCCCCTCTACGCTGTCACCGACGTCCAGGACGGCATCGGCCGGGGCCGCGGCTGGATGGGGCTCGCCTTGCTGCCGCCCTACGTGCTCCGCCCTCTCCTGGTGCTTGTCGCGATGGGCATCGCCCACCTGCTGGCACTACCGATGACCGCCGCCACCGCCGTCGGCGCGGCGATCGTCGCGACCTGGATCAGCGGCCTCGTTCAACTCTGGGCCATGAACCAGCACTTCGCTGCCGAAATCGGGGCAAGCACACCGGCCAGCGATTGGCGGCCCTGGCTCGGCATCTCACTGCCGCTGATGGCCACGACCGGCGCCGAGATCACGCTGCAGTGCGCCGACGTGCTGATCCTCTCGCGCTCGCTGGCGCCGGGCGACGTCGCAATCTACTACGCAGCCGCCAAGACCATGAGCCTGATCCTGTATGTCCACTATGCCGTCGGCAGCGCCGCCGCCAACCGCGTCGCCGCGCTGGCGACCCGTGGCGACAAGGCGGGCCTCGACCGGGCGGTCCACGAAGCGATCGCGTGGACGTTTTGGCCGTCTCTGGCGGCGGCCGCCCTCGTACTGGCGCTTGGCCGGCCGCTGCTTTGGCTGTTCGGGCCGGAGTTCGCCGCGGGCTACCCGGTGATGATGATTCTGGTGCTCGGCTTCCTGGCGCGATCCTCGGTCGGCCCGTCGGACGTGCTGTTGCGCATGCTCGGCCAACATCGCTTGTCAGCCGCGATATCCGCGGCCACGGCCGTGATCGCGGTGCTGCTGCTGCTGGTGCTGATTCCGGCTTATGGCTTGACGGGAGCAGCCTGCGCGACCGCCCTGGCTCTGGTCATCGAGACGGGCCTCAATTGGTGCGCCGCCAAACGCCGCCTCGGTCTCGACATCGGTATCTGGCAAGCGCGCCCGCGGCACCCGGGGCCCGTCACATTGCCGCCGACCGTGGCGGACGCATGTCGACCATCTCCGGCTTGACCGCGATCAGCCGCTCGATCGCATCCACCTTGGTCGAGGCGAACAGCACATTGCGGATGACGAGCGTCTCGTCCTGCAGCCCGCCACCGCTGAGTTCCAGGTCGCCGGCGCCGAGCCCCAGCACGACATGTCGGAAATAGTCCTGGTCGCGCTTCTGGAAACGCATGCCGTTGGTGTCGTGACTGATCGCTCCACCGCCGACGAGCCGCTCCTCGACGAGTTGCCCCGGTCGCACCCGCCAGAAGGTCAGCCGGTCGAACAAGAGCACAGCTGCGAGCCAGACCACCAGCATCGCCGTCGCGAACACCAAGTAGAATCCCATGTTGGCCCGCGCCGACAAAGTCGGCACCAACTGCAGCACGGAATCCCACCAGCCGAGCCACGCCATCACCACCGCGACGAGGGCGATCGAGACCAACGTGACGACCGAATAGATGCCGCGCAGCCGCGTATTGCTGAAGATGACGAGCAAGATCAGCCCGGCGATGAACAGCAGGGCGGGATTGTTGCTCGGGTGCATGTAGAGCACCGCGTTCGACGGCACGACGACGCTTTCACCCTGCAGGTAGCTCGCCAGCGCGATCACGTAGCCGAGAACCCAGGCGGGCCACCAGTAAAGCAAGTTCGAATGGCTGATCAGCACGATCTCGCGTGATGTGTCGGTCGCCCTGAACATTCGGCGCTCCTGTCTGTGAGGCCGTCAGGCCCGACGCGCTCCGCCTCGCGGAATGGAAGAGGAACGTGCCGGGTCGCGCGGAGTTCCGGACACTGCATTGACCGAAGCAGCGCCGATCCGATATCGTGTTTCGACGCGACGGGCTTTGGAGACCACATGTCTGAACGCATAGAGATCATCGAGGCGGACATCACGACGCTCGACGTCGACGCGATCGTCAACGCCGCCAATTCAGAGCTGCTCCCCGGTGGCGGGGTCTGCGGCGCGATCCACCGTGTGGCCGGCCGGCGGCTCGCCGAGGCCTGCCGCGCAGCCGGACCCTGCCCGACGGGGGAGGCACGGATCACGCCGGGCTTCGACCTGAAGGCGCGCCGCGTCATCCACGCGGTCGGTCCCGTCTGGCAGGGCGGACACACCGGCGAGGACAGCTTGCTCGCCGGCGCTTATCGCTCCAGCCTCGAGATCGCGCGCACGCACGCACTGTCCTCGATCGCCTTCCCCGCCATCTCGACGGGAATCTATGGCTTTCCCGCCGAGCGCGCGGCCGGCGTCGCGGTCGGTACGGTTGTCGATTTCATCGAGAAGAATCAGCAGCCGCACCGCGTCGTGCTGTGCTGCTTCGGCCGCGCCTCGGCCGATCTGCATCGCGCCGCCCTGGATGCTGTGCCAGGTGCCGGGGCGTGGAACCGTCCCTCATGACGCAGAGTTTTTGCCCTGGCGGTTTCACGGGGGCTTTTCCTTGCGGCTCCGACGGTCCACATTGGGCGATGCAACCGGCAGACGCCGGATAGGGTGCCGGGCACGGGGGCCGCGGCCGGCACCGAACAGAGCGGTAAACTTCCGCCATAATTGAATGGGTTCGCCGTAATCCTGCCCGCTTCCCGCCTCGGGACCACCGCGGCGCGGGATTATGTCGCTGTAGCGGAATCGTGTGCGTCGTGCGGCCGTGGCAACCGGTCATGCCCGACGGGAGGCTGGGAATGGACGTGAAGGCAATCGGCGACCAACTCGCCTCGGGCTTCAATGGCCTGATGGGGGTATTGACGTCGGGATCGTGGGTGGTGGTCGCTCTCGTGCTGTTGGGTGCGGCGTTCCTGCTGCGCTCCGGCGCACCCAGGCGCATCACGCGCGGCATCGAGGAGGCCGTTTTCACCAACTGGCGGCTGGCGCTGCTCGGCACCACCGCCATTCTACTGTCCATGGTCGCCGGCTACACCACGTTCGACGGGCTGCGCAATTTCACCGGCGGCGGTCTGCTGTCGTTCCTCGCCACGTTCGGCATCCAAGGCGTGATGCTGGTCACCGCCTGGCTGATCGGCGAGAGCTTCGCCACAGGCATGAACCAGCAATCGAGCACGGCTGCCGCACAACCCGGCTTCAGCCGCAACGCCCAGGCGATCGGCGGTTTCGTCATCGGCATGCTGCTGTTCATCGCCGTGCTCGCGCTGACCTTGCAGACGGCGGGAACGCGCCCCGGCATTCTCGACGCGGGGCTGCAGGCGACGAGCTGGAGCCAGTTCGCCGACAAGGCACTGGTGTTCGTGATCGGGCTGCTACTGATCAGCCTCGTCGTGCTCTATTCCGCGAGCGACCTCGTCAAACCCTACCTGCAGTCCGGCCGCGTCATCATCAAGAACATCATCCTGTGGGTGATGTTCCTGTTCTGCATGTCGGTATCGGTGTTCTTCTCCTTCGACTCCCACTTCAGCGGCATCTTCCCGATGTCGGAGCGGGTTCGCGCCGCAGAGCTGCGCGCACAGAACCAGGTCGCAGGCATCGTCTCCGACATCGGCAACACCATCCAGACGAAGCAGGCGCAAGAGGCCGAGGAGCTGTTCAGGACCGAGGGCTGGCAGACCTACGACAAGAACCTCACCGAACTCGCCAAGGCGTCCCAGGGCGCCGAGCGCGACATCGAGGCCTACTTCGTCGCGCAGATGGAGGCGCGCCGCTCGGCGATCGCCCAGCAGCAGGAACGCATCGCCTCGGCGGTCTCGAGCCAGGCCGGGCTGTCGTCCAAAAAGATCACGATGACCGACGAGCTGTCGCGGCTGAAGGCCGATCGCCCGGCGCTCGCGGCCGACCTCTCCGAGAAGAAATCCGAACTCGACACCCGCGTGAAGGCGATCGACGCCAAGCGCGTCGAGGCGATGGCCGAGGACAAGGGCGTCGAGGGCACCGGCAAGGCCGGCCGCGGCCCCGTCTACCGCGAGCGCATGGCCGAGCTCGCCAAGATGCAGGAATACGTCAAGATCCAGGACGACCGGGTGAAGGACGCCACCAAGCGCCTCAGCTCGGTCGACACCCGGATCGCCCAGCTCGAGCGCGAGCTGGCCGCCGTCGACGGCGATATCGCCAAGCTCAAGGGTGAGGCTCAGACCGCCGAGAGCCGCATCAAGGTGGCCGAGGACAGCAAGATCGGCGAGGAAGGCCCCAAGGTCGATCCGGCCCGCGTGCGCGCCGCCTTCGAGACCGCGCGGACCGACTTCCGCCAGGATCCGAACGCCGAACGGCTCGGACGGCTTCAGCAGATGTGCACGCAGTTGTATGGCGCAATGGCCGCCACGCCGGCCACCCGCGACCGCGTGCGCGGCATCGACTGCGATCCCAAGACCGCGGCGGAGGCTTCCTCGCGCGTGTTCGCCCTCAACGAGGGCATGCTGACGTTCGGCAAGCAATGCTCGGGCGGCGACAAGCTCAACGCCCTCACCTCCGCCGATCAGTTGTTCGGCTTCGCCCGCAAATGCCTGTCCGACAGCGGCCTGCCCTCCAAGGAGACCGACCAGCTCCGGACCAAGATCAATTTCATCGAGCTGAACCGCGACGACAAGGCTCACCGCTTCGTCGTCACCTGGAACGCGTTCCTCGACGGCAACCGCCTCGCCTACCTCGCTCTCGCCATCGCCATCACCATCGACAGCCTGGTGTTCATGTCGGGCCTGTTCGGCGCCAACGCGGTGCGCTCGCCGCTGTCCGACGTGCCGAGCACCAAGGCGCGCAGCGGCCAGCAGCTCGAGGAATTCATCCGAAGCTCTCTAGGCGACGAGCATGAGCGGTTTGAAAATGCGAAACTATTGATCCACAATTTGCGTCCAAGCTCTGATCCACATTACTCACTCAAGATTCGTCTGTCTGACTTGTCACACGTGGACGCCGAGCGGATTATACCAATCCTCAATGCAGCCCGAGAAATCGGCGCTGTTGCAGTCGAAGACGAGGATGCAGAATCTTACCTCGTGCGCGGCGAACTCAAGCAGTACTTGCTCAGCTTTACTGAGCGCGAGATCACTCGCCATAAGGGTAAGACTCCGGTGTTGTCGCAGCATTCGCTAATCAGCGAACTCGACAAGACGTTACGCGTCGCTTTGCTGCCTAATGTTGGTGAAAATGCCGAAGCGATCCTAGGATACATCCTGGATCGGTGGCTTCGGGTTGGTGCTGACGCTGTGGCGTCGGCGGCGAGGGGCGGGGCACCAGCAACGAAAACCGCGCAAGCTTCGCACTTCGCGGGGCTCGATCGCCCCGGCGCCGGCACCCCGACAGTGGCGGTGTCAGA
>CAMDBL010000097.1 GCA_945889015.1 Devosia equisanguinis | reverse complement strand
GCACCCCCGAGGGAGTCAGCACCTCGGTGCGCACGAGGTTGCCGTTCTTGTCGATGAAGATGCGGACCGTCACCATGCCGATGGTGTCGCGCAGCTGCGGCATGGCGGTCTGCAGCGCCCGGATCACGCCAAGGAAGAAGGCGTCGTTCTCGCCCGAGCGCGTGGTGCCGGGAGGCCGGCTCACCCCCGCGCCACCACCACCGCCCGGCGATCGCATCATGCTCGGCGGCATGCTGAGGTCGAGCTTCGCCGTCTGCTGCCTGGGCTGCTCGGGTCTGGGCGGGCGCGGCTTGGCGTCCTGAGGCTTGGCATTGGGGGACTTCGTCGCCTTCGCGGCCGGCTCTTCCGGCGGCTTCTCCTGCTGCTTATCCTGTGCCTTTGCCGGCGGCGCGGACTTCTCCGGCAGGGCGGCCGCATCGAGCTTCAACAAATCGGGATCCAGTGCCGGCGCGGCCTCTGCCGCCGACTTTGATGCAGCCTGGGGTGGCGGCTCCGGCGCCGTCTCGGCGGCTGGCGGGGACGGTGCAGGCGGCGGCGTGGCCGCGACGGCGGGTGCAGGCTCCGGGACCGGCGGCGTCGGGGGAGGAGAGGGGGCCTGCTCCGGCGCCGCAATGGACGGGCTCGGCGCGCCGGCCGCCTCCTCGGGGACGGTCGATTGGCCGTCGGCTTCCGCCGCGGTGACGAGCTGGACGCTGACGCCGTCGTCCGCGCCGCCAGGATCGCCGAGCTGTCGCACGGGCGCGGTGTAGAGCCCGACCAGAAACAGCAGATGCACGGCGGCGGCCAGCACCAGCCAGACCGAAAAACGCCGGTCGCCCACCGGCCGCCCGGTGGCCGCGCGCCAGGGGCTGAGCTGGTCCAGCGAGCCGGACAGCTCGTCGAAGGTGTTTGTGGCAGGCGCCGTCGTCATCCCCGGTTGTGTAACGCGTTTCGGCGGCTACGGGAATCGCCACGAGCCCGCAGCCTCGCGACGGCTGTGGAGCGTGTGTCACGCGATCGTGGGCACCACCCCGAGGCTTGCCGTGAGCATTGGTCTGCCCTCCCTGCGCGAGGGAGAGAGACCGACCAACGGCCAGTGCCTACGTCTTCCTGGCCGCCTCGTAGCGGGCGCGGTTCTCGGCGTTCATCGGGTAGAGCCCGGGCAGGGCCGCACCCTTCTCCACCTCGTCCATGATCCAGGTCTCGACCTGCTCCTGCTCGGCCGCCATCTTGACCACGTCCGCGAGCATCGCCTGCGGGATGACCACCGCCCCGTCCGAATCGACGACGATGATGTCGTCGGGGAACACGGCGACGCCGCCGCAGGCGATCGGCTGCTGCCAGGCGACGAACGTCAACCCCGCGACGGACGGCGGCGCGGCCGCGCCCCGGCACCAGACCGGCAGACCCGTGCCGAGCACGCCGGCCATGTCGCGAACGACCCCATCGGTGACGAGACCGGCGACGCCGCGCTTCTTCATGCGCGCGCACAGGATGTCGCCGAAGATGCCGGCGTCGGTGATGCTCATGGCGTCGACCACCGCGATGCAGCCCGACGGCATCGCCTCGATCGCGGCCCGCGTGGAGATCGGCGAGGACCACGATTCCGGTGTCGCCAGATCCTCGCGCGCCGGCACGAAGCGCAGCGTGAAGGCGGGACCGACGAGACGCGGCTGGTCGGGACGCAGCGGCTCCGTGCCCCGCAACCAGACATTGCGCAGGCCCTTCTTCAACAGCACGGTCGTGATCGTCGCGGTCGAGACCGACGACAGGATGGGGATCATCTCGGGCGTGAGTGGCATTCAGGCTCCTGTTGGATGGTCATGCTCTTGAGCGAAGCCCGCTCGGCGAGCCGGCCTTGATGGTGTGGCGGCGATGGTCGTGCGAACCGGCTGCCGTGTCGACCAGAAAATCAGTCGCCGGCATGGCATCGCTACGGTGGGTTGCATGCACCGTCGGATCTCTTCGACACCCGCGCCGCGCGGCGCGTGCAGTCGTTGCCATACGTCTTGCCGTCGCAGCCACACACCGGCCGGTACTCGCGGGTGCAGACTTGCGGGGTGGTTACGCAGGTGCCGCTGATGTCCGCGCCGCCGCAGCGCCCGGGCTCGAGATCGCAGTGGAGGCCCGCCGCACACTGGAGACCGACGAAACCGGCACACATCTCACCGGCCTTCGCAGGCGGGCGTTGCGCCACCTCGGTCGCTGCCGCCGGGGTGGCCGCAGCAAGGGTGACGAGTGCAAACATGATTGTGCAGACCGTTCGAAGCGTGCCGCTGGTCGCCCTCCCCCCAGTGCCGGATACAGTCCAGAAACGGCGCACGCGCGTGCTCTCCCCACTCCTGCCCCTCCACGCTGTGGAAGGGAATCGCGATCGTCTCGTTCAGCCTATACCGTCTCCGGCCGCCGGATGAAGCCTCTCGGCAGCTCGTTCTCGCGCTTGCCGGCATAGATGCAGGTGAGCTTCGCCGCGGGGCCCGCCTGCTCCTTGACGGTGCCGGCCATCGCCGGCGTGGTCGGCACGCAGTCGGCGCAAAAGTTCTTCATCGTCTGCAGCGGAGGCTCGCCCTTGATCGACTCGATCACGGGAATGGCGGCATCGATCTGCGCCTTGGTGCCGGTCGCGACCAGCACCACCGTCCCCTCCGAGCCCGTCACGCCGCCGCCGCCGACGTGGACGGCGTCGAGATCGAACAGCACCTTCAGCGCGGTGATCTCGGTCACCACCTTGGCGTTCATCATCGGCATCATGCCGATCTTCTGGCCGGTGTGATAATACAGGTTGTCGTGGCCGAGCTGGTTGCAGGCGGCCTTCACCGAGGCGACCATCTTCTCGAGGCCGACCGGCACGATCAACTTGACGCCACGGCCGGAGATGTAGCCGTAGGCGAAGCCGATGGTGCCGCACCCCGGATGCGCGCAGAACACGCCGGCATTGCCTTCCGCATCGACGGCGTTGGCGCCCTTGATGAAGATCGTGCCGGGGCCGCCGGCCGCGAGCACCTTGTCCATCATCGGCGCGGGCGGGATGGACTTGCCCTTGTCGAGCACGATCATCGGCCCCTTCTCACCGGGCGCGGTCTGACACATCACGCCGTTGAACATGTGGCCGGAGAGGAACGAGCCGCGCGCGCGAGCGCCCGGAAACTGGCCGGTGAGCTCCTCGGTGACGTAGACGTTGGTGGAGCCGTGAGCGATGACGATCAGGTCGTTCTCGAAGGCCGCCCGCACCTCCGGCAGGCGGGCGACCGCGCGGCCGATGAGCCGTTTGGATTCGGCGGGCGTGAAGGCGAAGGCGGCGCGCAAAAGCGACATGGTGACGATCTCTCCCCGGGTGGGCTCGTGATTGAAGGAAAATCCGTCGTCCGCGCGCGCAATGCAAGGCCCTGAACGTCGCGTCTCCCATGCGTTGCGGCGAAGACCGTCCCGACCGGGTTCCAGATTGGCACAGGCATTGTCGGATTGGCGAACATATCCGTTGGCAGCCCATTCACCGCTTCCTGCTAACGTCGACGCCAATCCGCACGCTGGTGATTGCTGGGGGGCTTTCTCATGTCGACGATGACGTACATTACAATGGGAGCCTCGCTCGCCATCCTCGCGGCGACCGTCGTGCTCTACAATCGCCTCATCGCGTTGTCGCGCCGCTGCGAGCAGGCTTTCGCCGACATCGACGTCCAGCTCAAGCAGCGCCACGACCTCGTGCCCAACCTGGTCGAGACGGTCAAGGGCTACGCCAAGCACGAGCGCGCCACGCTGGAAGCGGTCATGCAGGCGCGCTCCGCCGCCATGCAGCCGGCATCCCCCGCCGCCCACCTGCAGGCAGAGACCGCCCTCGGTGCGACGCTCGGCCGGCTGTTCGCCCTGGCTGAAGCCTACCCGGACCTGAAGGCCTCGGCCAACTTCTCGCATCTCGCCCAGGAGCTCGGCGACATCGAGGACAAGATCGCGGCCGCCCGCCGGTTCCTCAACGGTGCCGTCTCCGAGTACAACGCCTCGCTGGAGCAGATCCCGGCCAATCTCGTGGCGCTGCTGTTCGGCATGGAGCCCAAGGTGTTCTTCGACCTCGGCACCGAGACGCGCACCCGGCTCGAGATCGCGCCGGCCGTGCAGCTCTAGCCGCGCGACGGAGGCGGTGCCATGTTGCCCGCCAACGGACTGTATGGCCACATCCAGCGCAACGCGCTGAAGTCGACGCTGCTGCTGGCGGCCTTCGTCGTCATGGCCGCAGGCATCTGGTATGCGTGGTGTCTGCTCTATGCCGGCGTCACCCTGAAGCCCGTCGTCTATCGCGGCCTGCGCCAGCCGCTCGAGCTCACCGACTACCTGGAGGCAGCGCGCCTGGTCTGGCTCGAGCGCTGGTACGTCCCGCTGTTCATCAGCGCCTTCTGGTTCGCGACCTCCTTCTTCTTCCATTCCGCCATGATCCGGCTCGGTTCGGGCGCCGAGGAGGCGGACAAGCGGCAATACACGCGCCTCCACGACATCGTCGAACGGCTGGCGATCTCGGCCGGACTGCCGATGCCGCGCGTCGAGGTGATGCCGACCAGCGCCCTCAACGCCTACGCCAGCGGTCTGTTTCCTGACGATACCGTCGTCGCGGTGACACAGGGTTTGCTCGATCATCTGGACGAGGACGAACTCGAGGCCGTCATCGCGCACGAGCTCACCCACATCAAGAACCGCGACGTGCGCCTGATGGTGGTGGCGACGATCTTCGCGGGCGGCCTCGCGCTCGCCGGCTCCGCCATAACCAAATTGTTCAGCGCCAGCCCGGTCGACGGCATGGATATCGGCGCACGGATGATCGGCACGTTCAGCCGCAGCCGCAGTAAGGAAGGCACGGCACTCGCGGTCGTCGTCGTGCTCCTCGCCGTCGCGCTGATGCTGGCGATCAAGCTGCTCGCCACCGTGGCGCAGCTCGCCTTGTCGCGCACCCGCGAATACATGGCCGACGCCGGCGCCATCGAGCTGACCAAGAATCCCGAAGCGCTGATCCGTGCTTTGCGCAAGATCTCCGGTGCCGACTCCATTCCCGCGCTTCCTGCCCAGCTTCGCCCGATGATGTTCTCGGACAGCATGCACTCGTGGCTCTCGACGCACCCCTCGATCGAGGATCGCATCCAGGCCCTCGTCGATCATGCGGGTGCCGTCGACGAGGCGCCGCGCGCGCCGCGCACCCGCGCGCCGGGCGCATGGCACGTCCCGGCAGGCTCGGATGGGATGGGATCGGCGACGGTCGGCTTCGCGGGGGGCCGCAGCGCATTCGGCAAGCGGCGCCGTCTCGGCAAAGCGGTTTGAGGTCAATGGGTTGAGGTTCGCGCCCTCCCGTTTGCGACGCTCGAAACGGCCGCGCATGCCACCGTCCCGCCACTGCCAGTTGCCGGTCGCGCGCATGGCCTGACCGCGCCGGGTGCAATGCGGACCTGTTGTTTCGGCCGCCGGTGGCCGATAGCCTCGTGGGCGACTGCAATAACCCCACGGAGGAGCCGCACATGCCGAAACCTCAATTGCGCGCCGAACAGGGCTGGATCTTCGACAACTTCCTGATGCTGTCCGACAACGAGGACGTGCTGCACCCGGGCATCATGGGCGCGCGCCTCGAGCGCGGCTTCAAGATGGAGGACCTGAAGGCGGTCTACTCCAAGGTGTCGGGGCGGCGCTCGTTCCCCAAGGCCTGGGCGAAGCGCGCCGCGGTGCTGGAGACGATGGCGCTGTCGGCGGAGAAGGCCGGACGCAATGTGACGGCGCAGATGCTGTTTCACCGCGCGGCGCTCTGCTTCGGGCGCGCGCAGCACCTGATCCCGATCCACAAGAACCCGATGAAGGAGGAGTGGTATCGCGGCCTCTACCGCAACTACGACAAGGTGATCGAGTATTCCAGCGGCGCCATCGAGAAGAAGTCGATCGCGTTCGACGGCGACAAGAAGACCCACTGCCTGTTCCACAAGGCGCCGGGCGGAGGCAAGAAGCCCACCGTGCTCTACATTCCCGGCATGGACCAGAACAAGGAGGACGTGCCCAACCCCTGGAACAACGACTACACCATCCGTGGCATGAACATCTGCTCGATGGACGGTCCGGGCCAGGGCGAGTGCAATTTCAACGGCGTCTGGCAGACCGAGGACAACTACCAGAAGGCCGCGAGCAAGATCATCGACTGGCTAGTCACGCGCGACGACGTCGATCCCGAAAAGATCGGCATCATGGGCATGAGCATGGGCTCGCGCTGGGGCGTGATCTGCGGCGCGCATGATCCGCGCGTGAAGGCCGTGATCGGACAGATGGCCAACGTCGGCACGTTCGACATGATCTTCGAGCAGGCGCAGCCGAACTTCAAGCGCATCTTCATGTACATGGCCGGCTACACCGACGAGGCCAAGTTCGACGAGTTCGTCGCCCGCCTCGCCTACCTGCCGGACGTGGCCAAGGGGCTGAAGGTGCCGCACCTGCTGGTCGCCGGCGACATGGACGAATTGTGCTCGCCCGAGGACATCGCCCGCTTCCGCGCCGGCCTCGGCGGTCCCTCCGAGCTGTGGCTCTACGAGGGTGTGTTCCACCCGATGGGCGAGGTCGCCGGACAGATCTATCCGGCGATGGCGGACTGGATGCTGACCACGCTGAACGAAGGCCGCGCCAAGGGCTACAAGCGCGACGTCTACGTCGCCGAAGGCACCACGCTCGCGGACCACGAGCACGGGTGATCGTGCGCACTCTCTCCCCGCGGATCGTCCTGCGGGGAGAGAGGCCGTGCCTCACGGCTCGGCTTTCACCGTCGAGGCGATCGCGGCCGAAACAGCGGCCGCATCCTTGACGCCGGGCGCGCCTGCCTCGGGCGTCGCCGTAGTGCCCGGCGCCGTTTCGAGTTCGGCCAACCATTGGGCGATGCGCGCGGTGTCGGAATCGGCCTCGAGCTTTGCCGTCGCCGTGAATCCTTCCGTGCGGCTGACAGCCAGCATGACGAGCTTTCTGAACTCGGGCACGTCGAAGTAGGCGGCGTGAACGAGTTCCTTCCACGTGAAGTAGGTGGTGACCGCGCTGTTTGCGGTATGGGTCGGCTCCGCCAGCGCAAGCTGGCCGAGCGTGCGCCGAAACTTCGCCAGCGACCGGATCGCCATGCCGTTGCTGTAGGCGGTCACCATCTCGGCGAGCGCCGAGGGCAGGCGTGGCCGCGAGCGATCGAGCCATATCGGCCGGTCGAGACCGCCGACCGCGACCTCCCCTTCCGTATCGTTGCCGAAGGCCGCGCGCTTCACCTCGGCATTGGTGATCCGATTGAGAGCGAGGCTCAGCAGATGGCTGATCTGGGTCGCGATGAACTGGATCATGAACATCACGGCAAGCGACAGCAGGCCGAAGATCACGGGGACCAGGACTGCCGGCAGCACGAGGGACCAGATGACGTTTCGACGCCAGTCGGTCTGATCGGCGGCGCCGATGGACCACGACAGCTCGTCTGTCACGACGTGTAGGAGAAGGCCGCTGTTGTAGCGCAGGTCGTCTCCCCCACCGCACAGCTTTCCCCCTTCGCACGGTTTGCCGTCCCGCTCGAAGAACCGTTGGCGAAAGCGCAATGTCCGCTCGGCCGATCGCAGATCAGGAATACGGGCCTCGGCCTCCTGGCGGATCACCCTGTACTCGCGCCATATCGCACGCCTGTCCTGGGCCTGAGGCGCTGCGTCGTGATTGCCGCTGCGCTGCTTGGCGAACGCGTCGCGCGCCGCCCGAAGCTGCACTTGCAGGTCGCGTACGGCGGCGATTGCTTCAGGCGATGCGCGACCGTCGTAGATCTTGGTATCGAGCCAGTCTGCGATGCGGACCATCGCGACCGGCGAGGTCAGCAGCGTCAAGTACAACAGCGGCACGGCTGCCACGGACGCTATCGTGATCGCCGACACGGCGAAGTGTTTGTCGAAGAAAGACAATTTGGCTTCGGGCAGGAAAGCGAGGCCCTGGATCGCCTCGTCGTCGGCATGGGCGAGCGAAAGCCATCGTGGACCAAAATAGTCACGGGCGCGCTTCAACGCGTGGGAGCGATAATTGAGCAGGGTCATGCGGTCGTAGACGTAGAACCACAGATAGAACAGCACGGCCGGCAGGCTCATCATGACGCCAGTGACAGCCAGAATGCCGGGGAAGGTCCGCCCGAACAGCATCGGCTGGCCGCTGATGAAGCTGGCAGCGAGATTGATGAGGAACATCGCCAGAAGCATCATCGAGGCGACGAAGAGCACCTTGTTGATCAGGCCGAGACGCGTGAACAGGAAGCGCTCTTTTTGCAGCTTCACGAACGGCGTGCCGATGGTGATCCACCGCTTCAGATGGGGAAGCGGGTCCTTGCGCGCGGCGCTCGCCAGCAGAGCAGCCGAGATGACAGAGCCGCCGTGGCTGTGACCGACGACGACATATGGCTCTTGCTTCTCCTCGAGCGCGCGCATGCGCTTCAGTAGATCGCGCCCCGCCTTGCGGCGGCCCAGCTCACTGTTGTCGCCACTCCACTGGAAACGCTCGACATCGAGAGTGCCACTCTCGCCGCAAACGAGATCGCGGAACTCGGCCTCGTAGACGCTTCCCGGCTCCCACCACTGCGTTTCGGGGGACGTGCTCTGGACGCCGCCCGCGTGTGCGAACGTACCGTGCACGCTGATTACAGTCCCCATGATCTCGCTCTCCGAATCGTGAGGCGCGCAACTAAAGCGACAGCCACATCACCTCGCCAACCGCCAAGCGTTTACCATCACGCTTCGCGCGGAAATACGACAACTCGCACGCATGAGAACCACGCATGCCGAGCCGCCCTCCGGCCGCGACGAGGCCCGGACGACGATCCGGGTCTCGCTGCGCGCGGACTGAGGGGCGAGTTGGAATGTCGGCTACTTCCCCAGCACGCTGTCGGGGTGCCAGCGGCCCTGGTCGGACAGCTCCTTCTTGTGGCCTGCTGCCTCCAGGCGCTTGAACATCTCGGCGCGCGCGAGCTTTTCCGGCCGCCCCGGCGCATTCGCCAGGCGCACCAGGAATTGCGCGAGCGTCATCGCCGAGATTCGCGCGCGCGTGTCGTCGATCTTGTCGACGGTGTCGGCGTGGGTGTGGTCGATGCCGCGGCCGAGGGCTTGCGCCGCCGCACTGCGCTCGAGCCCGGTCAGCGTCACCGCCGGCACACCCGAGACCAGGAACGGCCAGTCGTCACTGCTGCCGGGCAGCCACTCGGAGGCCATCATCGGGATCGGCAGCTTGTGCTCCGTGATCAGCTTGCGGCAGAAATCCGCGACGTCCGGGCGCTTGCCGAGGCGGAGCTGCGGGTTCGAGTAGCGCGACAGCGCATCGACATTGATCATAATCGCGAGCTTGTCGAGGTCGCTCGCGTGCTGATCGACGTAATTGGTCGATCCGACGCACCAGCTCTCCTCGTTACCGAGCGCGACGAACCTTAGCGTGCGCTTGAGCTTGCCCTTCAGCCGCGAGGACATCGCGCGCGCCGCGTCGAGCGCCGTGAACAGGCCGAGCGCATTGTCGAGCGCGGCATCGGCGAGCTCGTGCCCGTCCCAGTGGCCGCCGATCAGGATGTAATCGTCGGTGGAGCCGTCGCCGGGGATGTCGCCGTAAAGGTTCCACGTCTGCGTGTTGGGCGCGAAGGCGTTGATGACGTCGAGGCGCACACGAAGCGGTCCCAGCTCCTGCTGGCGCAGCAGGTAGCGCCAGGTTTCGTGGCTGATGCCGACCGCCGGGATGGTGCCGATCTCCTTGTAGGCGGCGGCGACCGTGCCGGTGCCGATGAGCTGCATCGGCTCCTCGGTCGGGAAGATGACCGCGATCGCACCGGCGGCCTTGGCGCGGCCGTACTTGCCGACGCGGTGGAGCGGTGGAATGCCGACCGGCGAGCCGAGTGTGCACATGGCGATCTTGCCCGCGACCGCGCCGCCGAGTGCGTCGAACTCCGCCTGCGTGCCCTGGCCGACCGAGATCACCTCGGCCTCGAGGCCTGCGGGCGGCGTGCCGGGCGCGTGCACCATTGAGACGCACGTCAGCTGGCGCTTGCGCGGCGCCAGCAATTCCAGGCTGCACGTGCCTCGCTTCCAGGCCGTATAGGTACAGGGCTCGGCTTGAATGTTGGAAAGACCGTATTCCTTCAGCTTGTCGAGGATGAACGCGCGGGCGCGCCACTCGCTGCCCGAGCCCGCGAAGCGGTTGCCGAATTCGTCGCAGAGATACGTGACGTCGCTCAAGATACGGCTGTTGATCCACATGTCGCCGCACGCGGCGGTCAATGCATCGTCGAGCTTGCTCTCGGCCATGGCGATCCTCCGTCCAGCACTGTTCTCGTTGATTTGGAGGCTAGTCGACCGCCGGCAGCGACGCCAGCGCCTCGGCGAGCGCTGTCGAGGCCGAGCCGCCTGCGTCGATCAAAGTCCATCCGTCGGCGTGCGGCCCCCATGACATTTGCTTCTCGAGAACGTCCACGGTCGCATCCGACGCGTCGCCCGTTCGCGCCTGGACGCGGCTGCGGAGTACGTCGGCGGGAGCCGTCAGCCAAAGCCCCGCGAACGGCACGCCTGTCGCGGCCGCGACGGCCTCGATGCGTGCTTTTTCCTCCGCTTGCAGGCTCGCAGCATCGACGATCACGGAGTGGCCTGCGGAAAGCGCGGCCCGCGCCTTTTCGAGGACGAGCGCATAAACGCGATCGCTCGTCTCGCGCGTGTACGTCTCCGGCGGCAGCCGGTCCGTCTCTCCGACGCCGAGCATCGCCTTGCGCTCGAGATCGCTGCGCAGATGCACCGCACCCGGCACCGCGCCGATATGCGGGGCGAGACTCGCCGCCAGCGTCGACTTGCCGGTGCCGGAAACGCCGCCGACCGCGATCAGTCGGGGCGGCGGCGGAGACAGCAGACCGAGCGCGAGCGTGAGATAGTCCGCCACCTCGGTCCAGCGTTGAGCGTCCGGCGCCTCGTGCGCCTGCGCGGCGCGCTGCGCCCGGACCATCGCTCGGATGCCGGCCCTGAGCGCCATGAACAGCGGCAGCGCGGCGAGCCCCTCGATGTCGAGCATCGCCTGCGTGCGCCAGAGCATGCGGTTGAGGACGACGTTGGCGGCGGCGTGGCGGCCATGCCGCTCGAGATCCATCAGCAGAAACGCGAGATCGTAGGAGGTGTCGATGGTGGCCAGCGCCTCGTCGAACTCGAGCGCGTCGAACATGGTCGGGCAGCCGTTCCACAGCACGATGTTGTCGAGGTGCAGATCGCCGTGGCAGCGGCGCACACAGCCGGCCGCGACGCGGCGCTCGAGGATGGGGAGCGCAAGCGCCAGCCGCTGATCGCAAGCCTGGCGGAGGCGTTTGAGTGGTGGGCCTTCCTCCCCTGCCTCGCCGAAGGCGGGACGGGGAGAGGAATTCCAACCTGCCGCCTCCAATCCATCCACGACCTGCGCGATCAGCCGCCCATACTGCTCCGCCGGGTCCGGCGGGGACGGTGCCACGGCGGCGGCTGCGTGATACGTCACCACCGCATCGGCGAGATCGCGTGCGAGGCCCGCATCGATGCCGCGTGATTCCGCAACACGGCTCAGCAGCGCATCCGCTGGAAAGCGGCGCATGCGCAGCGCCCACTCGACCACTTCGCGCCCGCTCTCACACTCGCCCTCGCCCTCGCCGCCGAGCTTCAGCGCACCATCCGGCCCGCGCGTGATGGCGACAAGCCCGAGATACAGCTCCGGCGCCTGCGGCCGGTTGATCTCGAACTCGCGGGCGAGCGCGGCGTGGCGCTTCTCCAGCGTCGAAAAATCCATGTACGGGAAGCGCACCGCGCGCTTGATCTTGTAAACGTTGCTGCCGGCCAGAAACAGCAGCGCGCCATGTGTCTCGATCCGCTCGACGGTCGCGATCCCAGCACCGAAGCTCGTCGGCTGCGCGAGGAAGGCAATGGCCTCGGTCTGCGTGGCGGTAGTCTCGTGCGGGTCGCTGTCGTCGGGCATGGCGGGACTTTAACCCGGCCCCGACACCCGGCGCTACTGGAAGCGGGACGCGGCCTCAGAACGTCATGCGCGACACGAGGTAGAGCCCGAGCGCCAGCATCGCGGCGAAGAAGCAGCGGCGAAACAGGTCCTGCGAAATGCGCGCGCGCACCTTCTGGCCGAGGATCATGCCGATCGTGGCCGGGACCAGTGCGACCGCCGAGGGGATCGCGATCTCGCTGCCCATCATGCCGTGATGCCACAGCACGATGCCGAGCGCGAAGCTCGCCACCAGCGCGGTCAGCCCCAGCGCCTGCACGAGGTCGTCCTTGTCGAGGTCGAGCGACTGCATATAGAGCCCGCCCGGCACGACGAACAGACCGGTGGCGCCGTTAGCGATCCCGGTCGCCAGCCCCATCAGCAGGCCGAGCCATGTTTCCTTGCCCGGGCTGATGTGAAAATGCACGCGCTTGAGGCCGAGCACGCCGTAAGCGATCAAGGCCATACCGAGATAGCCCTTGGCCTGCGCCGGATTTGTGCGCGCCAGGAGCTCGCCGCCGAGCCAAGTGCCGCCGAGGATGCCGAGTTGCATCAGCCAGAAGCGCCGCAGGATCGCCCCGAGCGATGGCCCGGCAAAGGTCTGCCAGATATTGGTGACGAAGGTCGGGATCACGGCGATCGCTGCCGCCTGCATCGGCGGCATGACGAGGCCCAGGACACCAACCGTGATGGTCGGCAGGCCGAGCCCCATGACACCCTTCACCGCCCCGCCGATCGTCAGCACGACGGCGGCGAGAATGAACAACGTCGTCAGATCCATCGCCGTCGTACAGCTCCCCGTGCTCTGATGCGGCGCGCTCGCCGGCTTCGGCGACGTTGGAGAAGGGGACAATCAATTCCGCTTCGCCAACCCCCTCGTTTTGCTGCTCGTCGATCGATGGCCGTGTGACGGGGAGCCTAGCATCGCCTATCCTCGGCTGGAAACAACGAAGGGCGGCGGTCCCACACATTCGATCGAGGCCCGCGCTTGAAACCGACCGGAGGCGTCACATGCCCATCACCACGCGTCTCACCGCCCGGCTCGGGCTGACCCATCCCGTGATCTCGGCGCCGATGGCGCTGGCAGCCGGCGGACGTCTGGCCGCCGCCGTCAGCAATGCCGGCGGACTGGGCTTCATCGGCGGCGGCTATGGCGATGCAGCTTGGCTCGACCAGCAGATCGCCGCGGCCGGCAATGCGCGCATCGGCTGCGGTTTCATCACCTGGTCCCTGCGCAAGAAGCCAGAATTGCTCGATCGTGTGCTCGCCCACAATCCGGCGGCCGTGTTCCTCTCGTTCGACAACCCGGCCCCGTTCGCCGCACAGGTGAAGGCGGCAGGTGCCCTGCTGATCCTGCAGGTGCAGACGCGGCGCGACGCCGAGGCCGCCATCGACGCCGGCGCCGACGTGGTCGTCGCGCAGGGCGCGGAGGCCGGCGGGCACGGGGAGAAGCGCGGCACGCTACCGTTGGTGCCGGAGATCGCCGACCTGATCGCGCGGCGTGCACCCGAGACGCTGCTTTGCGCGGCAGGTGGCATCGCGGACGGACGCGGGCTGGCCGCCGCCCTGATGCTCGGTGCCGACGGTGTCGTGGTCGGCTCCCGGTTCTGGGCGTCCGAGGAGACCCTGGTGCATCCCAACATGCTCGCCGCCGCCATCGCCGCGACCGGCGACGACAGCATCCGCACCTCCGTCACCGATATCGCCCGCAAGCTCGACTGGCCGGCGCGCTACAACATCCGCGTGCTGCGCAACACCTTCATCGAGCGCTGGCACGGGCGCGAGGACGAGCTGCGCACGGTCGCCGACGCCGAGGCCGCACGGTACGCGAAGGCCCATGCGGAGGGCGATGCGCGGATCTCGACGCCGATCGCGGGCGAGGCGGCGGGACTGATCCACTCGGTCGAGCCTGCGGCCGTGATCCTGGAACGAATGGTGCGCGAGGCCGAGGGCGCGTTGCAGCGAGGCGCAAGCCTCGTCACTGGAGTTTAGGACGAGGGGAGGCAGAGACATGACGGCAGAGCATGTGCACTTCTACAGCGACGGATTGAAGCTCGCGGGCACCTTCACCAGCGCGGCTGGAGCCGCCTCCGGCGAGAAGCGGGCGACGGTGATCTGCCTGCACGGCTACACCGGCCGCAAGGAGATCTACATGCCGGCCTACGTCCGCGAGCTGACCAAAGCCGGCTTCCATTGCCTCGAGTTCTACCATCGCGGCTTCGGCGACAGCGAGGGCATCCGGCTGCGCAACAAGCCGGCGGAGCAGGTCGCCGACATCGAAAGCGCGTTGGTCTACGTCCGCCAGCGGGCCGACGTCGATACCGCCCGTATCGCGCTCTATGGCACCAGCTTCGGAGGCTCGACGGCGATGGCGGCTGCTGCCGCCGACAAGGGCGTCGCAGCCGCGATCTCGGTCGGCTCGCCCGCCGACTGCGGACGGTCGTTCCGCTCCAAGCGCAGCTACGGCGACAACCTCGATTTCGAGGACGTGCTGAGGGAGGATCGCATCCGCCGCGTGATGACGGGGCAATCCAAGCGCGTGCCCTACGGCGAGCTGGTCCCCTCGGGACGCGCCGAGCGCGACGCGATCCAGACCATGTACAAGGTCGCCGACAAGTATCCGGACGGCTATCCGCTGGAGAACTTCGACCACGCCGTCGCGTTCGTGCCCGAGGACGTCGTGGACAGGATCGCACCGCGCCCCGTCCTGTTCATCCACGCCGAGCGCGACACGATGGTGCCGCTGGCCGAGGGACAGAGCTTCCACGCCAAGGCCGGCGAGCCCAAGGAGATGGTGATCCTGCCGGGCGCGACGCACGTCGATGTCTACGAGCCTCGCAGCCCCGAAACGTTCATGATCGTCGCCGGGCACATGATCCGCTTCCTGAAGAAATGGCTAGGGTAAGCGGCTCGGCGGCAAACGAACGGGGTCAGAGCCGTGGACCTGGCCCCGCCCGGCGACGTGCGCGGTCAGGCGTCCCAGGTGCCCGGCTCGAGCTTCAGCTCGGGGTCGGCGAGCGACTGCTGGCGGAGTGCGCCGAGACGCGCCAGACGCAACAGCATGGCCTTGCGGCGGGCTGCCGGCAGGCGGTGCTCGGGGGCCGCCCTCTGCAGCTCGCCGCCGTAACGGTCGGCGATGATCAGTCCGGTCTCGGCGGGGAGGATCTCGACCGGAAAATCGGGCGCGACCGCGAAATATAGCCGATCGCAGAAGTCACGATACGCCGGCCACTTCTGGTCGGCGCGGAAGTCCTCGATGCTCGACTTCACCTCGACGATCGTTATGTCGCCGGCGAGTGAAACCGCCATCAGGTCGGCGCGCCGCCCGTTGGGTAACGAAACTTCGGCCAGACTGGCGAGACCGAGCGACAACAGCAGCCGGCCGGTGCCCCGCGCGATCGCCAGCGCCGGCTGGGACTGGCGGCCGTCGGTCGAGGCGATCGAGCCGGGGGACAGGTCGGACGGCGTCATGGTCTCGCCATCTCCCGGTGGCGTATGAAAGTCATCCAACCTTTCCGCCGCGGCCGGCGGCGCGGCCCTCGACCGCACTGCGGAACGAGCCGAGGCCGCGGTTCTGATCTTCACGCAGGCGCAGGCATGACCTAACCTCCCGCCACGAGCGCGAGCCGCAGACTAGTCGAGACGGCGTTCCAGGCAAAGCCACTCGATGAGACGAAAAGACTCCACGCAAGACTCCACGCAAGACGGGGCACCGCATTCATGTTCTTCCGCCGAGGAAACACCGAAAAGCCGGTTGCACCGGGCGCCGCCTCCGAGCCGGCCGTCGCACAGCCGGCGACGGCTGCGGCCGCGCTGACACAGGCGATCGCCGCGCGGTCGCTGGTGGCGGCCGAGACCCCGACGCCGCTGGCGATCAGCGAGCTGCGGCGCAACGTCGACCCCAAGCTGCTCGGCTTCAAGACCACGGCCGATCTCGAGCCGATCTCGGGCCTCATCGGCCAGGACCGGGCGCTGAAGGCGATCGAGTTCGGCGCCACCATCAAGGCGGCGGACTTCAACATCTTCGTGCTCGGACCGCCCGCCTCCGGCAAGAGCACCGCGGTCACGAGCTATCTGGAGCGCAAGGCAAGGACGGAGCCGACCCCTGGCGACTGGGTCTACGTCAACAATTTCGACAGTCACAATCGCCCGTTGGCGCTGCGCCTCCCGCATGGGCGGGCCAAGAAACTGACGAGCGGCATGATCGCCGCCATCGACGAGCTGCGAATCACGCTGCCGGCGACATTCGAGGGCGAGGACTATCAGGCCCGCCGTCGCTCCATCGACGAAACCTTCCGCTCCGGCCAGGAGGAGGCGTTCGAGGCGCTGAACCGCAAGGCGATGAGCCAGAACATCGCCATCATGCGCACGCCGACCGGGTTCGCGATGGCACCGACGCACGAAGGCAAGGTGGTGAAGCCCGAGGTCTTCAACCAGCTTCCCGAGGCGATGCGCAAGGACGTCGAGAGCAAGATCGAGGCGTTGCAGAAAGATCTCGAGGCCATTCTCGAGCAGGTGCCGCGCGTCGACAAGGTGCGCCGCAACCGCCTCGCCGATCTCAATGCCGAGATGGGCGCGGTTGCGGTCACGGCCGCGCTCGATGACCTGATGGACGATTTCAAGGACCTGCCGGAAGTGCGCGCGTTCCTCGAAGCGGCAGAGCGCG
>CAMDBL010000096.1 GCA_945889015.1 Devosia equisanguinis | reverse complement strand
ACGCCATGGAGTTGGAATACGCTCTTGGCGATGTCGATGCCGATCGTAGTAGGCTGCATGTGGACGACCCCTCTCTGGTGATTCGTTTTGCAACGATCACCCTATGGCACTCGATGCCGGCAGTGAGGGCGTCGTCCACCCTATCAAGTTTGAAACGCGACGTCATCGGCTGGTTAACCGCTGGGTCGCGGGAGGCCTCCCGACGTGGAAGGCTTGAAGGTGCTGGGCACGATTGCCGAGGTGACACTCGTGAGGCCGATCCCCGCAATCAGCTCATAACCCATCCGCCACCACGGGGGATGGCAGCATCTCTTTCGAGAGCTAGATCGTGAACTTTCATTCCCAAGACGGGAAGTAACGTGCGCATGTTCGAGGCGATGAGGTCGGCGAATGTACGAAGTCCCTTAGCATCCAGCGCGGCAAACCTGCTCTCCATAAAAAGCGACATCACGTAGAGGTCGCGAGTCTTCATACGGGCCCGAGCTGCCTTGCGGATGAGTCCCATGCTACTCATGAAGTCATCGAAGTCTGTGGTCGTTATCTGATCTAGGTGAGTGGCCGACCCGATACGGTACGCCAGCTCTTCGGTGAGATCGGGGTCCATTCGGGTTGGGAGCAGATCATATCGAGGAGCGAGCTGCACGCGACCTGCACCCAAATGCAAAATGGCGTGATTCTTGGCGTGCGCATCCGCGTTGCCGATCAAAAGATCGAAGAACGTGTTGCGGATGAAAAGGCTTCGCGCCTCCGCTGGGCTGATCGTCTGGTTTAGGATTCGGGCTGCCGCAGCGACATCAAAGCGGCGCTCAGGAGTACCCCGGCGCTCATATTTCAAGCTGGCCGGTAGGCCCAACGCTTGCGCGAAGTCTTCTTGATGAACCCGGGTAACGACATCTCCATTCACAACCCGATCAAAGCGCTGGACGAGGGCGCACGGCACATCGCCATGCCGAACGACAACAGCATGCGCAGTCGGTATCAGTAGTTCGGACGACAGCTCCATTGCGGCGACTTCGAAGTCCGCGTCTCTCACTCGCCCGACTTCAGGGACTTTGAGGATATGCGTCGTAGGCGCGCCCGAGCCGGTAATTGGCTGTGCGTAGCGTCCATCTGGCAAAAGCGTGACGGCAATTTTGCTTTGAACACCGGCTAGCGGAGACGGGTCGTCGGCATCAGCAGGCAATCGTTGCCGCTCATGCAGGCTTCTCACAATCTCTGCCATACGATGGCCGGAGAGGGTGACATAGTCAGTATTGAAGTCCCCAGGCACTTTCGCAGGTGGATCACCTTCGGGGATGATCGAAATTGCGCCCGGGCAGTCCTTTCCAAGGTGCAGCAGTAGACCCGCGATGTCGTCGCGAGCGATTCCCTCGCGCTCCATGACCGATCGGAGCATCGTATCGCGCTCAGCCAAAAGGTTGCCGAAGAAAGCGCGAGTGATGACGTCCGGATAGGGGCCGAGGCGCAGAGGGAGCGACAGCGAGAGCGGCATTGCGTTCGGAAGTTCGAGATGCGCTTCCCTATATGCGAAGGAATGGCCTCCCTCATCATTGCGAGTGAGTTGGCCGATCGGGTCGGCAAAACCATCGATCCTGACGTCGAGAGTGAGCGGCATCAACGGGTCCGAGCAGTGAGGTCGATGCCAAGGGCCGAAGTCACCCGAAGAACGAGGCCGATCTCGCTCGTTTCCTTCCCATTCTCAAGTTCCGATAGGAAGCGCCTGCCGACCCCGGCGAGGTCAGCGAGAGCTTGCTGGGACAATGCGCGCTCGGACCGCACATTGCGAATCAAAGTGCCGAGGTCGGCAACTCTAGTAACCTTGGACTGACTCGGCTCTGGCGTGATCGGCGCACCCGAGAGCCGATACCATGCGAAGTTATTCACCTCGAAGGTACCTGGGGTTCGCCCCGCTTCGCTGGGCACCTTCACATTGGGCATCTTTGAGTTTTCGGACTTTCGCTTGGACATTTGCGCTGCTCCCGAACGGGAACATATGGCACTGGACAGCGAGACGTCAAGAAGTTTTGTGCCCGCTCGGGAGCAATCTACCGCCAATGGATTGCCAAAGTGATAATCAGTTCCCGCTCGGGAGCACTCATGGCGAAATGTCGATTTGTGCGGTTCTATGCCCCCGCTCGGGATCACCACCAACGAGAACGGCCCGTGCTTGATCGGGGACAGCCCCCCATTCCTCAACCGACAGAGCCAACTCGCTGGTGGCGGGCAGGGAATTGGTGGCATTCCCCGTCCGTCCCTGGCCTCGGCGTGAAACGTCCCGATTTGCCTACCTTCGATCCCCGGCCTCGAGCCTGCGCTCGATGAAGACGGAATACCGCGACATGCCGAAGCAGAACGCCCAGAAGATGAAGCCGGCGAAGACGTAGCCGGTGGCGGCGGTGGAGGGCGAGAACCACTTCGAATCCGCCTGGATCGACTGCTGCACGATGCCGAGCAGGTCGAACAGGCCGATGATCAGCACGAGGCTCGTATCCTTGAACAGCGCGATGAAGCTGTTGACGATGCCGGGGATGACGAGCTTGAGCGCCTGCGGCAGCACGATCAGGCCGATCTTCTGGGGATAGCTGAGGCCGAGCGCGTCGGCCGCCTCGAACTGGCCCTTGGGGATCGCCTGCAGGCCGCCACGCACGGTCTCCGCCAGATAGGCCGCCGAGAACAGCGCCACGCCGATCAGCGCGCGCAGCAGCTTGTCGAAGGTGACGTTCTCGGGAAGGAACAGCGGCAGCATCACCGAGGCCATGAACAGCATGGTGATCAGCGGCACGCCGCGCACGAACTCGATGAAGATCACCGAGGCCCATTTCACCATCGGCAACCGCGAGCGCCGGCCCAGCGCCAGCAGGATGCCGATCGGGAAGGAGGCGGCGATGCCGACGCTGGCGACCACCAGGGTGATCATCAGCCCGCCCCAGAGCTGCGTCTCGACGATCGGCATCCCGAGGATGCCGCCGGTCAGCAGCCAGTAGGCGAGGATCGGGAACCCGACGAGGATATAGATCGACAGCCACAGCTTGCCGGGGACGCGCGGGATCATCAGCGGCACGAGGCCGATCAGCGCCAGCACGTAGGTCAGATCGACCCGCCAGCGCTCCTCGATGGGGAAGCGGCCGTACATGAACAGGCCGAGCTTGTTGGTGATGAAGGGCCAGCAGGCGCCGACGCCCTCCTTCGAGCAGGCGTTGCCGTCGTCACCGGTCCACACCGCCGACACCACCGCCCAATCAAAGACGACGACGACGAGCTTGTAGATGATCCAGAGCCCGATCAGCGTCAGCACGCCGTTGCCGATCGACGAGAACAGGTTCTCGCGCAGCCAGGCGACCGGCCCGACCGCCAGATTGGGCGGCGGCAGAACGGGATTTTCCGTGCGGGGCGGGGCAGCGGTCTCGGCAGCCAATTCTGACATGATCAGCGCTCCACCAGGGCCATGCGGGCGTTGAACCAGTTCATGAAGCCCGACGTGAGCAGGCTGATCGTCAGGTAGACGCCCATGGTGATCAGGATCACCTCGACCGCCTGCCCGGTCTGGTTGAGCACCGTGCCGGCGAACACCGAGACGAGATCGGGATAGCCGATGGCGACGGCGAGCGAGGAGTTCTTGGCCAGGTTCAGGTACTGGCTGGTCAGCGGCGGAATGATGATCCGCATCGCCTGCGGCACCACCACCAGGCGGAGCACCTGGCCCTGCCTCAATCCGATCGCGGCGGCAGCCTCCTTCTGGCCACGCGAGACGCCGGCGATGCCGGAGCGGACGATCTCGGCGATGAAGCTCGCAGTGTAGGTGACAAGCCCCACCAGCAGCGCGGCGAACTCCGGCTGGATCACCATGCCGCCGGTGAAATTGAAGCCCCGGAGCGCGGGATAGTCGAACGCGAGCGGCATGCCCATCGCGAGATAAGCGAGAGCCGGGGGCACGACGACGAGGCCGAGCCCGACCCAGAAGGTGTGGAACGGCTGGCCCGTCGCGAGCTGCCGGCGTTTCGCCCAGATCGCGACGCCGATCGCCGCGGCGATGCCGAGCGCCAACGCGATCAGCACCGCACCGAATCCCGACTGCGGCACCGGGGCCGGCATATAAAGGCCGCGCACATTGAGCGCACCGCCGCCGGGAATGATATAGCTCTGCCGCGGCCCCGGCAGGTTCTTCAGCACCGCGAAGTACCACAGGAACAACTGCAGCAGCAGCGGAACGTTGCGGATCACCTCGACGTAGACGGTGGCGAGCCGGGCGATCAGCCAGTTCTTGGACAGCCGCGCGATGCCGACGACGAAGCCCAGCAGCGTCGCCAGCACGATACCGATGACGGTGACGACGAGGGTGTTGAGCAGGCCGACCAGGAAGGCGCGGCCGTAGCTCATGGTGTTGGAGTAGTCGATCAGGTGCAGCGAGATATCGAAGCCGGAGGTGCGGTTGAGGAACCCGAACCCCGAGGCGATGCCCTGTTTGCGCAGGTTCGCCGTAGTGTTGCTCACGATCTCGTAGCCGACGTAGGCGATCGCGAGCACCAGCGCCACCTGATAGATGACGCTGCGCACCTTCGGCTCGTAGAGATAGCCGACGAGCGATTTCTCGGTCGCTTCGGATTTCAGGGCGTCGGCTGACATCGGTGCAGTCGCCTCGTGCAGAAGATGGTTCGTAGGTCGGAGCGAGCGCAGCGAGTGTCCGACATGCCGCCCGCGACGTGTGCCGGACCTCGACCGGCAGCGCCGGTCTCGCTCCGACCTACGCGATCACATCAACGGATCGGCGCTGCGTATTGCAGGCCGCCCTTCGACCACAGCTTGTTCAGGCCACGATCGATGTTGAGGCGCGAGCCCGCGCCGACGGTGCGGTCGTAGACCTCACCGTAGTTTCCGACCTTCTTGATGATCTGATACGCCCAGTCGGCGTCGAGGCCGATGCCCTTGCCGAACTCGCCTTCCTTGCCCAGCAGCCGCTTGATGTCGGGATTGGACGAATTGAGCATCTCGTCGACGTTCTTGGAGGTGACGCCCAGCTCCTCGGCGTTGAGCATGGCGAAGTAGACCCAGCGTGCGACGTTGCCCCAGGTCGCATCGCCCTGGCGCACCGCCGGCCCGAGCGGCTCCTTGGAGATGATCTCGGGCAGGATCACGTGGTCGTCCGCCTTGCCGAGCTTCAGCCGCTCCGAGTAGAGACCGGACGCATCCGTGGTGTAGCCGTCGCAACGCCCGGAGTTGTAGGCGGCCACCGCCTCGTCGTTCTTCTCGAAGACGACCGGCTTGTACTCCATCTTGTTGGTGCGGAAGTAGTCGGCGAGGTTGAGCTCGGTGGTGGTGCCCGTCTGCACGCAGATGCTGGCGCCGTTCAGCTCCTTGGCCGACTTCAGGCCGAGCGATTTCTTCACCATGAAGCCCTGGCCGTCATAGTAGGTGACGCCGACGAAGTTGAGCCCGAGCGAGGTGTCGCGGCTCATCGTCCAGGTGGTGTTGCGCGAGAGGATGTCGATCTCGCCCGACTGCAGCGCGGTGAAGCGCTCCTTGGCGGTCAGCGGCGTGAACTTGACCTTGCTCGGGTCCTTGAAGACCGCAGCCGCGATCGCGCGGCAGTAGTCGGCGTCGATGCCGCTCCACTGGCCCTTGTCGTCGGGCGCGGCGAAGCCGGCGAGGCCGGTGTTGACGCCGCAGTGAAGGACGCCGCGACCCTTCACGGTGTCCAGCGTCTTGGTTTGTGCCAAAGCAGCGCCGCTGAGACCCACCAGGGCGGCTGCGGCCGTCAAGCCGGCAAACATGCGTTTCATTCGTCTACTCCTCGTTCAGTGACCCAGAATCTGCGACAGGAACAGCTTGGTGCGTTCCGACTTCGGATTGTTGAAGAATTCCGTCGGCGTGCCCTGTTCCACGATCTCGCCCTTGTCCATGAAGATGACACGGTCGGCGACCGAGCGGGCAAAACCCATCTCGTGCGTCACGCACAGCATGGTCATGCCGGAGCGCGCGAGCTCCATCATCGTCTCGAGCACCTCCTTGATCATCTCGGGATCGAGCGCGGATGTCGGCTCGTCGAACAGCATGATGCGCGGGTTCATGCACAGCGCCCGCGCGATGGCGACGCGCTGCTGCTGTCCGCCCGAAAGCTGCCCCGGAAATTTGTTGGCCTGGTCGGGAATCTTGACGCGATGCAGATATTGCATCGCGATCTTCTCGGCCTCCGCCCGCGGCATCTTGCGAACCCAGACGGGTGCGAGGCAGAGGTTGTCGAGCACGGTCAGGTGCGGAAACAGATTGAACGACTGGAACACCATGCCGACCTCGGAGCGGATCTTGTCGATCGCGCGCAGGTCGCTGGTCAGCTCGTTGCCCTCGACGACGATGCGTCCCTGTTGATGTTCCTCGAGCCGGTTGATGCACCGGATCATCGTCGACTTGCCGGAGCCGGAGGGCCCGCAGATGACGATCTTCTCGCCGGGACGGACGGACAGGTTGATGTTGCGCAGGACGTGGAACGCGCCATACCACTTGTTGACGCCGATCATCTCGATGGCAGGCTTGGTGCCGGTGGCCGCGGTGGGCGCCGCGGCGATCGCTTCGGCCATGATCCCTCCCAGGATCGCTCACCCGGAATTTTCGCGCTGGCGCAGGGTGACGGAGCGCCAGCAACTGCGAAACTATGCCTCAACCGAAAGGCCCGCGCAATCAGACCACGACGAGAAGAAGTCTTGTTGCGTAAATGCACGGCAGACGGCGGGAAAATTGAGCTGTCAGGGCGGAGTGCGAGACATTTCGACACCGGGCGGTCACCCGGGCTCGCGCGGCTCCGGCAGACCGGCTATCCACAGCTCAGGGACACACCGGTCGCGGGACGGTCGCGGACACGCTATCGTTCAGGCGCGGTTCAGGCTCGAACGGGCAATGTATCCGCCAACGTCGGGAAGTGGCGCGTAGGATGATCCCGATGACGATTGATCGATCGAGGGAGCGTGACATGCTGGTGCGCGCTTGTGTTGTGGGGCTCATTCCGCTGCTGTGCGCGGCCTGCGCCAACGAGCCCGCACCCAGGGTGATGGGGTTCACCGCGACCAGCGCGATGGTGTCCCCCGCTCGCGCCGACGGCGCGCCCGTCACCGGCTCGCTGCGGGGCGAAGGCCTCGCCACCCCCGCCCGCAAGACGGTCGGAGACAAGGTGCTGACCGCGATCGCGCTGGAGCGCGTGACCGGCCGCAAGCCCGACCCGGCGCGGTTCGTGGAGTAGGTGGCGTCCAGTCGACGCGGGGCCATGTAACGGCCGAGGGTCCGGCACACCGCTCGCGATGCGCTGCTCTGTATAGACAGGCTCGCTGCGACCGACGTCCAAATAAAAAGGGCCGGCCCTGTGGGACCGACCCTGTGCGTCGCAGCCGAGACGATCGTCAATCCTTGGCGCGCTCGACGAAGCTGCCGTCCTCTGTGTTGACCACCACGCGCACACCCGTGCCGATGTACGGCGGCACCATCACGCGAGCACCGTTGACGAGTTTGGCGGGCTTATAGGACGACGACGCCGTCTGCCCCTTCACCACCGGATCGGCCTCGGCGATCTCGAGCGTCACGCGCGGCGGCAGCTCGATCGAGACAGGGTTGCCGTCGTGCAGGTTGACGTTGCAGGTCATGTTCTCCTGCAGCCACTGCGCTCTGTCGCCGAGCAGCTCCTTGGAGATCGAAATCTGCTCGAACGACTCCGGCTGCATGAAGTTGAAGCCCATGTCGTCCTCGTAGAGATAATTGTACTCTTTCTCCTCGAGGTAGGCCCGCTCGACCTGGTCGGTGGTGCGATAGCGGCCCTCCACCTTCACGCCATCGGCGATGCGGCGCATGACCAGATGGGTCACGGGCGTGCCCTTGCCGGGATGGATGTTCTCGGCCGCCATGACCACGGCGAGCTTGCCATCGAGGTCGAGGACGTTGCCTTTGCGGACCGAGCTTGCGATAACCTTGGGCACGAGAGTTTCTCCAGGCGAAGTGTTGCGAGCCGATGCCGGAAGCAGTCGCGGCAGCGGTGCGAAATGGAATGACGCTGCGGCTTCATACTCTTTCGCAACGCTCCGGGGAAGCGTCACGTACCCTCGACCATCGGCACGCCGATGCCCGCCAAGCCGGAACCGAAGAGCTGCTCCCTGTCCACGCCGCCGCCCTCCCCCTGGTGGACGCCGCACGTCCACGCCGACCGCCGGCCGCTGCTGCTGGCGCGCGCCCGAATCAAATCGGCGATCCGGAGCTTCCTCGAAGGCCGCGGCTTCATCGAGGTGGAGACCGGCTGCCTGCAGGTGTCGCCCGGCAACGAGGCTCACCTGCATGCCTTTGAGACGGAGATGGTCGGCACCGATCTCGCCCGCGTGCCCCGCTATCTCCACACCAGCCCCGAGTTCGCGATGAAGAAGCTGATCGCTGCGGGCGAGCGGCGGATCTTCACGTTCGCGCCGGTGTTTCGCAACCGCGAGCGCGGGCCGTTGCATGCCCCCGAGTTCACGATGCTCGAGTGGTATCGTGCGGGCGAGGGCTCCGAGACGCTCTGGGAGGACTGCATCGCGTTCCTCAGGCTCGCGGCGGAGGTGACCGGGCGGACCGAATGGGACTGGCGCGGGCGTGTCTGCGACGTCACCCGCACCTATGATTTCACCAGCCTCGACCAGGCGTTCCTGCAGATGGCCGGGGTCGCCCTCGACGAAACCTACTCGGCCGATGCCGTCGACCGGGACGGGTTGGCCCAGCGCGCCCAAGCCGCCGGCTTCACGGTCAACGCCGACGACAGCTGGTCGGACATCTTCTCGAAGGTGCTGACCGAGTCGATCGAGCCGCATCTGGGTTCGCTCAGGCCCGAGCTGCTGCACGACTACCCGACCCACGAGGCAGCTCTCGCCCGCCGCGTCCAGGACTATCCCCAGCTCGGCGAGCGCTTCGAGTTGTATGTCTGCGGGGTCGAGCTCGCCAACGGCTTCGGCGAGCTGACCGACCCGGACGAGCAGCGCTGCCGCCTCGTCGCGCAGATGGACCTGAAGCAGCAGCTCTACGGCGAGCGCTATCCCATCGACGAGGACTTCCTCGCCGCTCTCGCCCACATGCGGCCCGCATCCGGCTGCGCCCTCGGCTTCGACCGGCTGGTGATGCTGGCGACAGGGGCCTCGAACCTGGATCAAGTGATCTGGACCCCGCAGGCGCCGGTGTGAGCCACACCTGAGCATGGCAGGCTGACCGCGCGGCGCGGCTCGGCTATAAGGCTTGCCCCATGGACACCAGAACCACACTCCCCGCGCCGTATTTCGATCCGCAAGGCTTGCGCGTCGAGCTGACCAGGACCTTCCAGGCGACCGGCTCGCCGGAGGCAGCGCGACCCCAGATCCTCGAGCGGCTGAAGGCGCTGGTCAGAACCGCACGCGCGGAGGCCGAGGCGCAGCTGGTTCGCGACGGCAGCGGACGGCGGTGCGCCGAGGGGCTGTCGCATTTCCAGGACGAGCTGATCCGGCTGATCCACGCCTACACGGTCGCCCACGTCTATCAGGCGAGCAATCCATCCGACGTCGGCCGCATGGCGATCGTGGCGACCGGCGGCTACGGCCGCGGTCTGCTGGCGCCCGGCTCCGACATCGACCTGCTGTTCCTGCTGCCCTACAAGCAGACGGCGTGGGGCGAGAGCGTCGTCGAGTACATGCTCTACGTGCTCTGGGATCTGGGCTTCAAGGTCGGCCACGCCACGCGCACCATCGAGCAGTGCGTGAAGCTCGGCCAAGCCGATATCACCATCCGGACCGCGCTGCTCGACAGCCGGCCGATCCTCGGCGACCAGCAGCTGTTCTCGGAGATGGAGCGGCGCTTCGAGGCGGAGGTGGTCAGCGGCAGCGCCCGCGCCTTCATCGAGGCCAAACTCGCCGAGCGTGACGACCGACACAAGCGAACTGGTGAATCCCGCTACAAGGTCGAGCCCAACATCAAGGACGGCAAGGGCGGCTTGCGCGACCTACACACCCTGCACTGGCTCGCCAATTACATTCATGCGCCGGGCTCGGGCACCGACCCGTTCGGCACCGGTATTTTCCTGCCCGAGGAAGTCCGCACGTTCCGCAAGTGTGAGGATTTCCTCTGGTCGGTGCGCTGTAATCTGCATTTCCTCACCGGCCGCGCCGAGGAGCGGCTGTCGTTCGACCTGCAGCCGCAGATGGCGGAGCGCCTGGGCTACCGCTCGCATGGTGGCCTGCTCAGCGTCGAGCGCTTCATGAAGCACTACTTCCTGGTCGCCAAGGACGTCGGCGATCTCACCAACATCCTGTGCGGCGCGCTCGAGATGCAGCAGCTCACCACCGCGCCCAAGCTCGGCGGATTGCTCAATCCCGCCTCCTGGCGCATCCGCCGGCAGGTGCGTCAGCGAACCGATTTCCGCATCGACAACGGCCGCATCAACGTCGCCGACGACAAGGTGTTCGAGCGTGACCCGGTCAACCTGATCCGGCTGTTCGCCCAGGCCGAGACGCTGAACGTGCTGCTGCATCCCGACGCGATCCGGCTGCTGCGGCGTTCGCTGCGGCTGATCGACGACAAGCTGCGCCAGGATCCCGAGGCCAACCGAATCTTCCTCGAGCTGCTCACCGGCCAGACCAGCCCCGAGGCGACGCTGCGCAGCATGAACGACACCGGCGTGCTCGGCCGCTTCATCCCCGAGTTCCGCAACGTCGTGGGGATGATGCAGTTCAACATGTATCACCACTACACCGTCGACGAGCATCTGCTGCGCACGGTCGGCCAGCTCACCGCCATCGAGCGCGGTGTGGCGATCGAGGAGCTGCCGCTGTCGACGGCGCTGATCAAGACCATCTCCAGCCGCCGCGCGCTGTTCGTCTCGGCCTTCCTGCACGATATCGGCAAGGGCCGCACCGAGGATCATTCCGTCATCGGCGCGCGGATCTCCCGGGCCGTCTGTCCCCGGCTCGGGCTCACGGCCGCCGAATGCGAGACCGTCGGCTGGCTGATCGAGCAGCATCTGACGATGAGCAACATCGCCCAGAGCCGCGATCTCTCCGACCCCAGGACGATCCGGGACTTCGCCGACATCGTGCAGAGCCCGGAGCGGCTGAAGCTGCTGTTGATGCTGACTGCCGCCGATATCCGCGCGGTCGGGCCGGGGACCTGGAACGGCTGGAAGGGGCAGCTGCTGCGCTCGCTCTATCACGAGACCGAGCCGCTGGTGGCCGGCGGCCATACCCAGCTCGGACGGCGTCAGCGCGTGGCCGCCGCCCAGGAGGCGCTGCGCAAGGCGCTCGCCGACCGCCCGGCGAACGAGGTCGACGCCTTCATCGAGCGTCATTACCCCGACTACTGGCTGAAGACCGAGACCAAGAAGCAGGCCGAGCACGAGCGCCTGCTGCAGCAGGCCGCGGCCGAGGGCCGGCAGTTCATCGCCACTTACGCGACCGACGCCTTCACCGCGATCACCGAACTGACCGTGTTCGCGCCCAATCACCCCCGCCTGCTGGCGCTGTTCGCGGGCGCGTGCGCCGCGGCCGGCGCCAACATCGCCGGCGCACACATCTCGACGACGCGGGACGGCTTCGCGCTCGATAGTTTCCTGCTCGCGCGCGAGTTCGACGACGACGAGGACGAGACCCGGCGCGCCAAGCGCATCGCCGAAACCATCGAGAAAATGCTGAAGGGCGAGGTGCGGCTGTCCAGCCTGCTGGCAAAGCGCCGCGCCCTGGAACGGCGCCAGCAAGCGTTCGCGGTGGAGCCCGAGGCGATCGTCAACAATGCGCTCTCGGACCAATTCACCGTCATCGAGGTCTCGGGCCTGGACCGGCCCGGCCTGCTGTTCGATCTGACCAGCGCCCTGTCGGACCTGTCGCTCGACATCACCAGCGCCCACATCACCACTTTCGGCGAGAAGGCGGTGGACGTGTTCTACGTCACCGACCTCACCGGAAAGAAGGTCGCGAGCGAGCCGCGCCAGAAGGCGATCCGCGAGCGGCTCGAGGCGGTGCTGAACGGGCAGAAGAAGGACTAGGTCAGAGGTTGCAGGTCATAGGGAACTCCCCCTGTGACCTGTCCCAGCAACCTGACTTCATTCCGCGGCCATCATCTTCTCCTCGCCGTCGCTGTCGTCGGCATCGTCGCTGGCGCTGGAGCCGGCGCGCACGAGCCCACTGGTCGGCGCATCGTCGGCCAGCATGCCGAGCGCGTGCAGATAGACGTCGAGGACGCTCTCCTCCTCCTGCCGCTCGGTCAGGCTCTTCTTGCGCAGGCGCAGCACCTGCCGCATCACCTTGACGTCGAAGCCGACCGCCTTGGCCTCGAGGAATTTTTCCTTCACGTCGTCGGCGATCGCCTTCTTCTCCTCCTCCAGCCGCTCGATCTGCTCGATGAACTGGCGCAGCTGCTGTTGGCTCGCATTCGGCAAGGTGGTCATGTCAGCCCCCGCAATACCCGTGGTGTCCGTGACGGCGGCGGCCCTCGCGGCCACCACACGGATGCGCCACCTCCGGCGCTGACCCAGTGCTAGCCGCCGTACATGGCTCCAGCAAGGCGGGCCTGGGCACCTCTCCAAAGGAAACACGCCGACGGGGAAAACCACCGATTGCGCTTGCGGGCCTGGATGAACGCCGATCGAACTGATTCGCTCAGCGCACCGCCGAGCGCCCGGCGCGGCCCAGCGCCTGCCGCGTCCAGCGCAGCCCCGCGGTCTCCTCGTCGCCCGACGGGGTCCACACCGTTTCCAGCGTGCAGGACTCTAGACCGCGTGCGCGAAAGCCACGGCAGAGGTCCTTCATTCGTGCGATGAGCCCCGGCCGGCTCGGAACCCCGCAGACCGTCAGCGCGAAACGGCTGCCCTGCAGCGCAACCTGGACCGTTGCCGACCAGTCGGCCCGGTCGCAGGCCGCCATCACCCGGCAATCGCGTCCACCGGACTTACGACACTTGGCGAGCGCGCACGTGCGCGCTTCGGCGAGCAGATCCTTGACACAGACCTGCTGCACACGCGTGCTCGAATCCGCGGCCGCGAACGCGCGCGACTGCGGGCTGTAGAGCTGGGCATGGACGGGCGCTGCCGCCAGCAGCGCTCCCAGGCATGTCATGACGGCGATGCCCGCGGGAAAATCGCACGCCGCGAGCCGGACGACGGAGGCTGGCATCGTTGCTTCTTTCCGATCTGTGATCCGCGGAGCAGGCGCTCCATTCCTCAATGCGTGCCGGGCCTGAATGGGTGTGGGGCCTCAATGATTGTGGGGATGCGACTTGGCCAAGGCTGCCATCTGCTCGGGCGTCGCCGGCTTCTGGTTCTGGGCCTGCCAATCCTTGTACGGCATGCCGTAGACCTGCTCGCGCGCCTCGTCCTTGGTCAACGCCAGTCCCTTGGCGACGGCCGCCTCCTGCATCCAGTTGGCGAGGCAGTTGCGGCAGAAGCCGCCCAGGTTCATCAGGTCGATGTTCTGCACGTCCTTGCGTGTGCGCAGGTGCTCGACGAGCTTGCGGAACGCGGCCGCCTCGATCTCGGTCTGCGTGGTCTTGTCGATGCTCATGTCGCGATGCTCCTGGTCTGCGATCCCACCCCGGCCGTCAATCGGCCGGTCGGGTCGGTATGCGATCCGAAGTACTCGATCCGGTGCAGTCGCGCGCGCAGGTCGCCGTCCGCCATCAAACCGCCGACGAGACGCGTCAGGCGCGCGCCCCAGGCGTCCTGGCGCGGCCCGTCACCGATCAGGTCCTGCCGGATCTCGATAATCGCGTGTGCCAGCCCACGCTGCGTGCCGTGCTGCCACATGCAATCGCCAATCAGCTTCCCAGTATAGGGCTCGTTGTCGCCGACTACCAGATCCGCCTCGCGGGAAAGCGCGGCGAGCAGGACTTCGGGCAGGCGGGGATCCTTGTCCCAGAGGATGCCGGCGTGCCAGGGCCGCGGGACCCCTTTCAAGACAGGTGTGAAGCTGTGGATCGAGACGATCACGGGAGGCACGCCCGCGCCGATGCAGGCGTCGATCGTCCGCGCGATCGCCTCGTGATAGGGACGCCAGTACAGCGCGATGCGACGCTCGCGCTCGGACTCGAAAAGAGTCCGGTTGCCCGGAATGACCGCGCCGTCGGAGAGCCGCATGATCAAGGTCGGATCATCGGCGCCGCGGTTGGGGTCGATCAGAAGCCGCGAGGTGCGCGACAGCACAGCGGGTACGCCGAGGCCCCGCGCGAGCGCCAACGTCACCGCCTCCGCCCCGATGTCGTAGGCGATGTGTCGCCGCAAATCCGCTTCCTGCAAGCCGAGCGTGCCGTAGCCCGGCGGCAAGGCATTGCTCGCATGATCGCAGACGACGACCAGGCCGGCATCCGCCCGCCCACCGATCACCCGCACCGCCTCGCCGTCGTACCCAGCCACTCGTGGCGGCTGCCCCACATCGTCTTTCATGTCGGCGAGTATAGGTAGCCGCTTCGCCCGCCGCCACAGCGGCGCCGTCGCGTCGTCGCGAATTCCCCGAACGTGACGTCCTGGCCGTGAACCGTTCGCCCCAGGACTGGGCAGCGCGACCTTGACCGTCCCGGCGCGGCTTGCGATGCCTGCCTCCCTGCTCATCGCCGTCAGGAGTCGCAAGATGGCCCATTCGGCAACCGCCGCCCCGCGCGATCTGCTGCGCCGCGTTTACGATGCCGCCGTCGCCGCCGCCCATCCCCGTGTCTGCCTGCCGCCGTTCCTGCCGCCGCTGCCGGCCACCGGCCGGCTGCTGGTGCTCGGTGCCGGCAAGGCCGCCGCGGCGATGGCGGTTGCGACCGAGCAGCATTTTCGCGCCCTCGGACACCTCGACCGCGTCTCCGGCTTCGTCACGACACGTCACGGGTTCGCGCTGCCGACAACGGTCATCGAGATCATCGAGGCCGGCCATCCCGTCCCCGACGCCAACTCGATCGAAGGCGCCCGCCGTGCGCTCGAGGCCGCGCACGCCGCCGGCCCCGAGGATCTGGTTCTGGTGCTGATGTCGGGCGGCGCGTCGGCGTTGTGGGCCGCGCCCGTGAACGGCGTCGGCTTCGAGGCGAAGCAGGCTCTGACCAAGGCGCTGCTGCGCTCCGGCGCCCGCATCGGCGAGATGAACACCGTCCGCCGGCATCTGTCGCGCATCAAGGGCGGCAAGCTCGCCGCCGCCGCCCACCCGGCACGGCTGTTGACGCTGGCGATCTCCGATGTGCCCGGTGACGATCCCGCCACCATCGGCTCGGGCCCGACGGTCGCTGATCCGACGAGTTTGGCAGAGGCGCGTGCGGTGCTCGAGCGCTACGCGATCACGCCTTCAGCCGAGATCGCGGCGGCCCTGGACGATCCCGTGAACGAGACGCTGAAGCCCGGCGCGCCCGCCCTCGCCGCCGCCCGGTACGAGTTGGTCGCCGCGCCGAAGGCATCGCTGGCGGCTGCCGCACGCATCGCCGCCGAGGCCGGCTATGCGATCGAGGTGCTGGGCGACGCGATGGAAGGCGAGGCGCGTACCGTCGGCGCCGAGCACGCCGCCATGGCGCTCGCGGCCAAGGCGGCCGGACGCCGGCTCGCGATCCTCTCGGGTGGAGAGTTGACCGTCACGGTGCAGGGGCGTGGCGCGGGCGGCCCGAACCAGGAATACGCGCTGGCACTCGCCATCGCGCTCGCCGGTGCCCCCGGGATCTCGGCTCTCGCCGCCGACACCGACGGTATCGACGGCGGTAGCGGCGAGGCCAGCGATCCGGCTGGCGCCGTCGTCGTCCCCGACACGCTCGGCCGTGCCAAGACGCTCGGCCTCGATCCTGCCCTGATGCTCGCCGACAACAACTCGTCCGGCTTCTTCGGACCGCTCGGCGATCTCGTCCCCTGCGGCCCGACACAGACCAACGTCAACGACCTTCGCGTGATCCTGATCGATCCCTGACCCTCTCGCCCTCGGTCCAGAATCCAGCTAGCAAACCCATCGTCTCGACGGCTAGGGAAAGCACAGCTTTGCGCCCGGTATCCTCGAACATCCTTCTTTCGACGTTGGCCGCCGCCGCGCTGGCAGCCGCCGCGGGGACCGCTCGCGCCGATCTCAAGATGTGCAACGGCACCTCGAGCCGCATCGGCGTCTCGGTCGGTTATCAGGACAAGACCGGCTGGACCACGGAAGGCTGGTGGAACATCCCGTCGCAATCCTGCGAGACACTGCTCAAGGGCGCGGTGCCCAGCCGCTTCATCTACGTCCACGCCGTCGACTACGACCGCGGCGGCGAGTGGGCGGGCACCAACTATATGTGCACGCAGGAGAAAACGTTCGCGATCCGCGGCGTGCAGGACTGCCAGAAGCGCGGCTACAAGCGCGCCGGCTATTTCGAGGTCGACACCGGCGAAGCCCGCGACTGGACCATCCGCCTCACAGACCCCGACGAGACCAGCAAGGGACGTTGAGGCCTCGCGCGCTGGCACCCGTCGCAGACCGGCCGGCGTCCCGTCTGCGGCTGAAACCAACCAATTGTTAATCACGACGCTCCTATCGTCTTCCCTTCATCGTGCCCGGCCTCGCGCCGGCGGGAACGCATGGGAACGCGGAAATGGCCGTGAACGCGGCGAGAGGGGCGACGGCTGCGGCGGTGACCTCGATCACCCGCCTGTCCACGCCTGTGCCGCTGCCGATCCTGTTCATGGTGGCGAGCTTCTTGTGTCCGAGCGAGCTGTCGCTCTATCTCGCCGGTCTCAGGTTGCCGCCGCATCGCGTCGCCTTGCTGCTGTTGCTGCCGATCGCCCTGAATAGGCTGTTCAGCGGCCGCAACGTTCGCCTGCACAGCTATGACTTCCTCGTCCTGGCGCGCGACAATCAGGATGAGACTCCAGCGACAATCAGGATGAGACGGTTTGCCGGCGTGGGCTTACGGAGGGAGGGCGGAGCCCGACCGGAGGCAGTCCACGCCGGCGTCGCGCTGTTTTCCCCAGGTTCTCCACAGGGGTTGAG
>CAMDBL010000095.1 GCA_945889015.1 Devosia equisanguinis | reverse complement strand
CCGGCGATCAGCTTGCCGTCGCGCCCGACCAGATACTTGTGTAAGTTCCAGCGCGGCTCTGAACCGCGCAACGCCACGCGTGCCCAGCGATAGAACGGATGTGCCTCATCGCCCTTGACCGCCTGCTTCGCGGTCAGCGGGAATGAAACGTTGAACGCGCCCTTGCAGAACTCGGCGATCTCGCTCTCGGCCTTTGGCTCCTGGGCACCGAAATCATTGGAGGGCACGCCGAGGACGACCAGACCCTTCTTCGCGTAGGTCTCCCACAGGCTCTGTAGCCCATCGTATTGCCGGGTGTAGCCGCAGAACGAGGCCGTGTTGACGACCAGCAAGACCTTGCTGCGCCACTTCGAGAGCTCGAGCTTGCCGCCGTCGATCGCGTCGAACGTGAAGTCGGACGCGGACTGGGCGACAGCGGTCTGGGCGCCGGCATTTCCGGTCATGATGGTGAGGCCGAGAAGGAAGGCAGTGAGCAGTCTCATGGTCGGTCCCGTCTATTGGCCGGCGCTAGTCAAGATACGGGTCATGCGGCTTGGCGGTTTCGCGCGTGTGGCTCGACGGTGAGCCCATGTGGGGTGGCGCAAACTCTCACGCGAGGTTCGACGTCCCGGGCTCGTGCTGAAATGTCGGACCTCGGTCGGCAAGGGCAAGGCTGCCTCGCTTCGAGCCATGGGCTGCTAGTTTAGAGGCTGCGCGAGTTCTTGCTCATCACGCGCAGCAGCACCTGGCGATAGGCGCCGGCGTCGGTGAAGCCGCCGTCGACGGGGATGTCGTGGCCGGTGATGTAGCCGCTGTCGTCACAGCACAAGAACAGCACGACCTTGGCGATGTCCTCGGGGGTGGCCGGGCGCTGCATCGGCGCCATCCAGGTCATCGCTTCGACGAAGTCGGCCGATTCTCCCACCATGTCGGTGAGGACGATGCCGGGGTGCACGGCGTTGCAGCGGATGTTCCATGGCGCGAACTCCATTGCCGCGCTCTTGGTCAAGCCGCGGATACCCCACTTGGTCGAAGTGTAGGCGGTGGCGAAGTGACCGGTCATGCCGGCGATCGATCCGGTGTTGACGATGGCGCCGCCGCCATTGTCTCGGATCAGCGGGGCACAGGCTCGGATGCCGAGAAAGGCGCCGGTGAGGTTGATGCTCATCAGCCGGTTCCAGTCCTCGAGCTTGGTCTCGATCATGGAGGGCACGCGCAGCGAGACGCCGGCGTTGTTGACGAGGATGTTCAGACCGCCGAACGTCGTCTTCGCGAATGCAACGATGCCGGCCCAGCCTTCCTCTGTAGCGACGTCCAAGTGGCGGAACTCGGCCTTGCCGCCCGATGTCTTGATCTCGGTCGCGAGTGCCTCGCCCTGCTGGTCGAGGACGTCACCGATGATCACGCTGGCACCGGCGGACGCCAGCATTCGCGCCTCCGCCGCACCCTGACCCCTTGCCGCGCCAGTGATGATGGCAACCTTGCCGGCGAGCTTCTGCTCCATGACGTATCCTTGTCTCGTGGTCGGGCGGCGGTCAGTAGATGTGATCGGCAGGCATCAGTCTGGCGCATCGGCCGGCAGACGCGCCAGGCCGACGCGCGATGGCATATATCACGACGTGAAGGTCGGGCATCGTGACTCGCACGCGCACCAACCTACACGGTTTCATCGTCGCCGTGGCAAGGACCGCGGGGCAAGATCCCGGCCTTGCCCAGACTCACTTTTTATCCAGGCCGATGTCGCCCATCAACTTGGTCCAGGATGTCCGCTCGCTGGCAAAGAATTTGGCAGTGTCCTCAGCGGTCCGCGGTGCTGCCGCATTGACATGCAACTTCTTCAACGCCGCGATCAACTCGGGCGAGGCCAGCGCCGCGTTGGTCGCCTCGCGGATTTTGTCGAGAGCATCCTTGGGTGTTCCAGACGCGGCCCACATTGCGGTCCAGAATGGCAGGTTCGCTTCCGGGTAGCCGATTTCGCCGAATGTCGGCACGTCGGGGAACTCCGGCAGGCGCTTGTCGGCCATCACGGCCACGGCCTTGATGGTCGGATCCTTGATCATTCCCGAAGCCGTGGCTGCGTTGATCGGGATCGACTGCACATCTCCGACTAGCATCATCGGCATGATCTTGCCGGTTCCGCCTTGCACCGGGATGTGCGTGAACTTGAGGCCGTGCATCTTCTCCATCTTGCCGACCCACATGTGGGCGAAGCTGCCGATGCCACCGCCCATGCCATAGCGCACCTTGCCGGGGTGCGCCTTCACGTGGTCGATGAACTCCTTGAAGGTCTTGGGCGCGAAGTCCTTCTGGGTGATGAGGAAGAGGCTCGGCGTCAGGGAAAGTTGGGCGACAGGCACCGTCGCGGCCTCGAACGGCTTGGGCATCTTGTCCTTCATCATCACGCCGGTGAAGATGCTGGTCTGCGCATTACCGAGGTAGAGGGTGTAGCCGTCGGCCGGGCTGTCGATCAGCGCTTGCAGCGCGACGATGCCGCCGGCGCCGGGCTTGTTCTCGACGATCGCCGGCTGACCGAGCTTGAGCTTGAAGTGCTCGGCGAAGATGCGGCCGATGATGTCGGTGGCGCTGCCGGGATCGAAGGGGCAAAGCAGGCGCACCGGCTTGTTGGGGAAGGATTGGGCGTCCGCCTGACGCATGCCGGAGAGGAGTCCGATGCCGGCGAGGGCGAGCGCGAGAATGCGCTTCATCGTGAAGTCTCCTGTTGTGGTTCGTTTCGGGGAGGCACGGCGGAGAATGAAAGAGGGGTTTCCTCTTATCAGCTCTCCAACGCAGGGACGCAGGCGTCGACGGCTGGCTGCCTTTCGAGCGAAACGACGCTCGGATGAGGGACAGCGGCACCGCCTCGCCACACTACTTCGCTTCGGCGCCGACCACTTTGATGACCTTGGCGAACCTTTTCATGTAGGCTTTGAGACAGGTCGCGTTTTCAGACCTGCACTTCAGGAGCCAAGAGTCCTCCAAGGACAGTCCTTCGATCCATCGAGCTTCCTCCCACTGATTTTGACTTTTTTGTTTCGTGGAATGGGCCGATGCTGGGTGCGGACAGTGCCCGCACCCAGATGACGTGACATCAAGGCTTCAGCAGCCCGGCCTCGACCGCCTGCTTGCGCAGTTTCGCAACACGCGGCTTCTCCCAGGCGGCAACGTCGCCGCGCGTCTTGAGATCAGCAAAGTACACGTCGTTCTTCTTGTAGAGCTCCTGCACTTTCGCCGAGCGCAGCGCCTTCTGCGAGGCCTCGAACAGCTTGTCCATCACGTCCGTGGGTGTTCCAGTCCGCACCCAGAGCGCATGCCACAGAACGGTTCCGTTCTCGGGATGGCCGAGGTCGGCCATCGTCGGCACGTTGGCATATTGCGGCAGGCGGACATGGAAATTGAGCGCGAGCGGCTTGACGTCGCCGGAGCGGAGCTGGGGGCCCGCGGTACCGACGTTGATCGAGCCGAAGTGAGCGTCGCCGTTGGTGACGGCGGCAATCATCGGCCCGGCGCCCTTCTGCGGAAGGTGCACGAGCTCAATGCCGAGCTTGCGCGAGAGCAGCACCACATCGAGATGCGGCGCGGAGTTGGTGCCGGGGCTCGCATAGCGCACCTTGTTCGGATTGGCCTTGGCGTAGGCGACCATCTCAACGAACGAGTTGAACGGGGCGTTCTTGTTGGCCACATGCATCGACGGCGGACCATCGGCGAGCGGCGCGATCATCACCAGCTCCTTGTCCGGATTGAAGCTGAGTTTGTCACGCATCAGCAGCACGGCGCTGGTGCCGGTGCTGTTGGAGGCGAACAGCGTGTAGCCGTCGGCCTTCGCCTTGTAGACCTCCTCCATCGCGATGACGGTATTCGCGCCGGGCTTGTTCTCGACGATCACGGGCTGGCCGAGCACCTCGCGCATTGACTCGGCGACGACGCGGACCGCCAAGTCGGTGCCGCCGCCCGGCGGAAACGCATTGATGATGCGGACGGTTTGGTTGGGGAACGTCTGTGCCGATGCGGCGCTGCACATGGCAGCGGCGGAGAGGAGCAGTATGGACAAGGTTCGGAGCATAGTGCCTCGCTTGGGTTTTTCCGCGCCGTGGCGCCGGAGGCAGACGAACCTCGATCTCAGCGAGGCCGACTGCACGTTTCTCTCCCTGAGCGTCCCTCTTGATGGAGAACATCCCAGCAGCCCAAAGATAACGGTGAGGTGGGTGAAGTCAACGACGCTCGTCGCGTCCGTCAGCGATGTGTACGTCGAGCCAGTATCTATCGCCGCCTATTTCATCTTCCGGGGCAAGTCGCTGCGGCGCAGTGCGGGCATGGCAAGCATCGACATCGCGAGCAGGACGATGCCGGAAACCCGGAAACACGCCGCGTAGTCATAGTGCTCGGCGAGCAGGCCCCACAGCACCGGGCCGAGCGATTGGCCGTTGAACACCGCAAATAGCAGCATCGCCACCGCCGAGCCGCGCGCCTCGGGCACAAGGTCGGACATCAGCGCCAGCATGCAGTTTTGCAGCGCGAAGAATCCGAAGCCGACGAGCGCGAACAGCGTCGCGGTCAGCGGCCAAGGCATCGGCATTGCAACGCCCAGATGCGCTAAACCGGCCAGCGCGAAGCCGATCTGCATCAGCCGCGGCAGTGCGATCCGGCCGGCCATCCAGCGCATCGCGATACCGAGCAGGAAGCCGCCACACGCGAAAACGGCGATTCCGATTCCAGCCTCGAACGGTCCATCTCCTCCGCGCTCGTGCAGAAGTGGGGCCAGCAGCGCGAACATGCCGACGACCAACGTGCCATTGGCGACGCCGCCGAGCAGGATCAGCCATGCGCCGCGGGCGGCGAAAATCCGTCCGTAGTCGCTCAGCGCGCGTTTGACCGAAATGCTGCGCGGTTGCGTGACGTCGCTCTCCAGGAAGGCATGGGCGCCGAGCATGGCAACGATCGCGATGACGGCCAGCACGACGTAGAAGTTGCGCCATCCAAGCGTGCCCGCGAACATTCCAGCGAGCGCGGCTCCAAGGATCTGCGCCGCGGTCGATACCGACATCACGCGTCCGAATGCCGCCTGCCGGCCCGCAGGAGGCACCTTGTCGGCCATCAGCGCCATCGTCATCGGGATGATGCCGCCGGCGGCGGCCCCCGTGAGGAGGCGCGACGCCAGCAACATGCCGTAGCTGCTGGCCACGACCGACATCACGGTCCCCGCAGCCATGATCGTGACGCAGGTGCGGATCACACGCACCTTGCCGAGCGCATCGGCTGTGGGCCCCAGCACCACCTGCATCAACGCCATCGGCAGTGCATAGGAGGACGACAGCAGGAACGCGTCGCGCAGGCTGACCGACAAATCCTTGGCGATCACGGGCAGCATGGGATCGATCGACCGGGTCTGCAGCGCCGACGTGAACACCATCGTCAACAGCACGATCAAGCTGGTCAGCGATATCGTCGGCAAGGGCGGGCTCTGGTGCGAGGAAGGACGGACTGGATGCCGGCAAGCGGATTGCTGCTGGCGCCACGCTACCTTTCGCACCTGCACAAGGTGCGATGCAATGCCCTGAACGCGACGGTGCGGGCCACAGCACGGTCGCAATACCACCCTGTGGACCGCAGGATGCTTGACAAGGCCGTGAAGCACAACAGACACTCGCGGCATTGCACGATCAGGACGCTCGCGGAGCGATCCTTTTGGCAGACCTGGGCGGCGGGACGACAGCGCGTAATGACAATGCCGCGGCCGCGTTGGACCGTGGCGGCAAGTGGGAGGTGATCGACATGGCATCGGACGCCAATCGTGGCGGGCCGCGGTCGGGCTATCTGACGAACCTGCTCAACAACGAGTGGTTTGCACCTGGCCTGTTCTTCATCGCCGTAGGCGTGCTCGGCCTCTACCTCTCCAAAGACTACGACATGGGCAACGTCAATCAGATGGGGCCCGGCTTCTTTCCGCGCATGCTCTGCATCGGTCTCGTCGGGCTCGGCTCGGTGATCACCTGGATTGGCTTGTTCGCGGGGCACGAGGCGAGTGGCAAGGGAACCGCGACGCGTGGCTTCTTTTTCATCCTTCTTTCGATGGCGTTGTTTTCACTCAACATCGAGGGCTTCACGATCCCCGTGCTTCAGGTGAAGACTCCGGCGCTGGGTTTCATCGGGGCGTTGTCGATCACCCTGCTCGTTGCCGCCCTCGCCGATCGAACCCAGAAGCTGTGGGAGGCGCTGGCGACCACCGCCTTTATCGTGGTGCTGTCGGTGCTGATCTTCACCGTGGCATTGAAGCTTCCCTTCCGACTCTGGCCGGAGCTTTGATCGATGGGCGATCTTTTCGGAAACCTGACGCTCGGCTTCAGTGTCGCCTTCACGCCGGCAAACTTGCTCGCTTGCCTCGTCGGTTGTCTCGGCGGAACGCTGGTCGGCGTGCTGCCGGGCATTGGGCCGGTGACGACGATCGCGCTGATGTTGCCGGTCACGTTCTATCTGCCGCCCGAGTCGGGGCTGATCATGCTCGCTGGCATCTTCTATGGCGCGCAGTATGGAGGCTCGACCACCGCCATCCTGGTCAATATCCCAGGCGAAACTTCGGCCGTGGTGACGGCGATAGACGGCTATCAGATGGCGCAGCAAGGACGGGCTGGTCCCGCACTCGCGGTGGCCGCCCTCGCATCCCTGTTCGCCGGAACGGTGGCCACGCTGCTGATCTGCATCGCGGCGCCACCGCTGGCGGTGATCGGCAAGTCGTTCGGCGCGCCCGAATACTGTGCCCTGATGACGCTCGGCCTCGTCGGCTCCGTCGTGATCGCTTCTGGCTCCGTGCTGAAGGCGTTTGCCATGGTGCTGCTCGGACTGACCCTCGGCATCGTCGGTATCGACGTGAACTCCGGCGACGCACGCTTCACGTTCGGCGTCACGTCGTTGATGGACGGCATCGACTTCGTGCCGATCAGCGTCGGCCTCTTTGGCCTCGGCGAGGTGATCTCCAATCTGCGCGGCATCGAGTATAGGATGGTGGCGGAGAAAAAGCTGAGGCTGTGGCCAAGTGCGGACGATTTCAGAAAAGCGTGGCCGGCGGCGCTGCGGGGGACCGGGGTTGGCTCCGTGATCGGCCTGCTGCCGGGTGGCGGTGCGGCATTGTCATCGTTCATGGCCTACGTGCTCGAGAAAAAGGTCTCGAAAGATCCATCCATCTTCGGCAAAGGTGCGGTCCAGGGAGTGGCCGGGCCCGAAGCCGCCAACAACGCCGGTGCGCAGACCTCGTTCATTCCGATGCTGACCTTGGGCATTCCGGGCAATGCCGTGATGGCGGTCATGGTGGCCGCGTTGATGATTCACGGCATCTCTCCTGGACCCGGCGTGATGACCGACCGGCCGCAGCTGTTCTGGGGTCTGATCGCCAGCATGTTCATCGGCAACGTGATGCTGGTGGTCATCAATTTGCCGATGATCGGCATTTGGATACGCCTGCTGCAGGTGCCGTTCCGGCTGCTTTACCTGGCAATCATCGCGTTCTGCGCCATCGGGTCCTATGCCTTCCGCGGAAATCCCTCCGACGTGATGCTGGCGACCATGTTCGGAGTGCTGGGGTATTTCTTCATCAAGTACCGTTGCGAGGCGCCGCCTCTGCTGCTCGGCTTCGTGCTCGGGCCGCAGATGGAGGAGAATCTGCGCCGCTCCATGCTGATCTCGGGCGGTGAATTCTCCATCTTCGTGCAGCGTCCCATCAGTGCCAGTCTGCTGATCGTGACCGCCATCATGATCCTGCTGATCGTGCTGCCGGGCATCCGCAAGAAGCGCGAGGAGGCGTTCCAGGAGGATTAGGCAAACGTGACCTTGGGGCACTGCATTCGTGGCCGGGAGATCGCCTCAGCGAACGGCTAGACCGCGTATTCTCTCAGTGTTTGGAGGCAGGAAGGAGCGATCGAAAACCTCGGCGGTACGGGGCGTGCGCGGGAGCTTCTTGACGGTCACGATGCGGTCGATCAGGCGTGCCAGACGGGCGTCGTCCATATCGCCAATGCCGAGTTTCGCGCCCTCTGGATGGGCCATCTCCGCCTTCAAGGTGCCGACGAGGCGCGTCCTGTTCACCTCGCGGCCCGCCCTTGGGCTGTTCTTGATCAAAGCGTCGATCGCGGCTTCGGGTGACGCAACTGTATCGGCAAGGCCGCGGTTCACGGCGCGAACCAGCTTCTCCAGCTCCGTCTTGCGGCTGCGATAGACATCGCGGGTGACGAACAGGGTGTTGCCGTACATTTCCGGGACGTGATCGGCAAACTCGATGAAGCGGAGCTGCTGCGGCTTGATCCCGAGTGGCGTCACCGAGGCGATGATGGTGTTGACGAAGCCGAACACGCCGTCTGACTTGCCAGCCAACATGTCCGCGACCTGGCCGCCCATGCCGCCCCATGACGGCGATACCTTGACCTTCGAGATGTCCGTGCCGGTCGCCGCCGCCAGCAGGTCGAACATCAGCAGCGCCGAATCCTCGGAGTGGCCTGTGATGGTTCGGCCCTCGAGATCCCGGGGGAGCTTGATCGGGCCGGCGGCGTCGACGCCGATGGTCAGCGGCGTGGCATTGAATGTCGTGTAGATCGCGACTGGGCCTTCGTCCGGCTTACCTCTGGCAATCAACTCGATCAACGAGCAGATCTCGCCGTATCCGGCCTCGTACCGGCCAGGCACCACCTGGGGAACGATCACCGAGGCGCCTCCACCCTGCGACAAGGCTAGATCGATGCCGGCCTCCTTCAGATAACCGCGCTCCGTGGCGAGCAGGAAGAAGGAGACCGGACCTGAGAAAGATGTGTTGAGCAGAAGTCGCATGCGCTGAGCCTCGCCACGGGCCCGGCCGGGAAGGAGCGTAGCGGCCCCCATCAGCGCCAGGATCCGTCGTCTGTCGATGGATTGCATCGGTCTCACTCTATCGGTTGCAGCATCTGTTGCAGCTTCATTTCGCGAGCGAGGTCACCCGTTCGCTGAGGGGTGGGAGGAAATCGCGGACGAACACCTCCCGAGCCCTCGGTATCCTGGGAAGTCCGTTGGTCGCGGCAATGAGCGCGATCGCGCGGTCGAGGCGGGCGTCGTCGACGTCGCCGATGCCGAGCCGCCGGCCTTCCGCATGCGCCATCTCGATCTCGAGCGTGGTTACGAGCCTCAGCATCTCGACGTCACGTGAGCTACCCGAGCGCTTCAGCACCGAAGCGATGCCTGCATCCAGATCGCGCAACAGCGCCACGAGCCCGGCGTTGAAGCTCTTCACAATGCCGTGGACGGATGCAGGGTCTTCCGCCAGCTTCCGCTGCGTCGTGAACAAGGCGCTGCCATAGAGATCGGGGACGTGGTCGGCATATCTGATATAGCGCACGCGCTTGGCGAGGCCCGGATTGGAGGCGGCGATCGAGGCCACGAGCGTGCTGACATAGCCGAACACGCCGTGCACCTCGCTGGAGCCGAGCATCTGCTCCACCATGCCCGACATTCCGCCCCATGAACCGCTGGTCCGCACACGCGAGCGATCGAGGCCGGTCGACTTACAGAAGGCGCCGAACGTGCGGAGTGCGACGTCGGTATCGTGGCCGATGATGTGCTTCCCTTCTAGATCCTTGGGCGACTTGATCGGGCCGTCGGCATCGACCGCGATGGTCGAGGGCGAGGCGTTGAACGCCGTGAACACCGCGATGGGGGCTTTCGCCGGCTCGCGCGCCGCCACCTCGATCAGCGCATTGATGTCGCCGTAGCCGAAATCGAACGCGCCACCGGCAAACCGGGGCGCGGCCGTATAGGCGCCCGCGCCGGTGGTCATTTCGAGCTGCAGCCCCTCGCGGCGGAAGTAGCCGAGATCCTCCGCCAGCAGGAACCACGCTTGCGGACCCGAGAACGAGGTGTTGAGCAGCAGCCGCACGCGCTTCAGTGCTTGCTGCCCCGTTGCGGCCGAGATTGTGCCGAGCGCTCCACTCCCGATCAGGGCGGCGATGCTGGTCACGAGCCTGCGGCGATCGATGCTCAAGGTCGTCTCCTCTGGCGGTCGGCATGACGCGACCAGGGGTAGCGCTAGTCGCCGTCGCCGGACAACCGTAGGGCTACGGATATGACCAGCTGCCGGCCACCGCCAGCACCGCGAGGTGCGGGCGCCGAGAAGGGGGGCTAAACCTAAGCCTCGCGGCGCTTCGTCGACATCAGCGCCGACAGCGGGATGGCGACGGCGCTGGCCAGCGCCAGCATGTAGAAGGCGTTGATGTAGCCCACCATCGCGGCCTGTCTCTGCATCTCGCCGGAAATCCGCATCAGTCCCTGCGTGCTGTCCAGCGTCCACGTCGTCGGCCAGGCCGACAGCATCAGCGCCTCGCGATAGGGCGTGATCAGCTCGGCGAGCTCGGCGTAGCTGATCGTGGTCGAGCGGATCAGTACCAGCACGCACATCGAGATGAAAAGACTCGAGCCGAAGTTTCGCATCAGGGTGAACACGCCCGAGCCCTCGGCGATCTGGTGCTTCGGCAGCGTTGTGAACGCCATCACCGTGATCGGCGTGAACGCGGTGCTCTGGCCCAGCCCGTGCAGCAAGTTGGTCCAGATCACGTCATGCTCGGTGATGTTGATGTTGACAGTGGCGAGCCAGAAGGCGGACGCCGCCTGCAGCGTCAGTCCGAGGGCGATGGTGAAGCGCGGCGCAATGCGAGTCATCTTGGCCACGAACAGGAAGGCGATCCAGTTGCCGCAGCCGCGCGAAGCGATGAGGATGCCGATCGACTCGTCGGGGTAGCCGCGCAAGTCGTGCAACAGTGTCGGCATCAGCACCAGCGAGACATAGCTGAGCATGCCCATGATGAAGGCCAGCAGGGTGCCGATCGCGAAATTGCGATCCCGCAGCAGGCGCGGATCGAGAAACGGCTCCTTCGCCGTCAGGCAGTGAACGGCAAATATCCACAGTGCCAGGACGCCCCCGGACGCATAGAGCACCATCTCCATCGATTCGAACCAGTCGAGCTTCTGCCCGCGGTCGAAGATCAGCTGGGCGCAGACGATGGCGATCGAAAGGGCGAGAAAGCCGGTCCAGTCCAGCTTCACCGACTTCTTCTCGGTGTAGTCGCGCAGCGCGAACCAGACGCAGACGACAGCGCAGATCCCCGGCGGCACGATCATGAAGAACACCGCGCGCCAGTTGAACGCCTCGGCGACCAGGCTGCCGAGGATCGGGCCGAGCACGGGACCGAATACGGAGCCGACCCCCCACATTGCCATTGCGGCGGGTTGCAGCCGGACCGGGAAGGTGGCGAGCAGGATCGCCTGTCCCATCGGCATGATCGGCGCCCCGAAGGCGCCCTGCGCGACACGCGCCAGGATCAGCGTTTCGAGATTGTTGGCGATCCCGCATAGGAACGACGACAGGGTGAAGCCGATCACGGTGTAGAGCATCATGTTGCGCCAGCCGAGACGGCTCGCGAGCCAGCCAGTCATGGGCGTCGCCACCGCGGTCGCGACGAGATTGAGCGTGATCACCCAGGAGATCTCGTCTTGCGTCGCCGACAGCGTGCCGCGCACCTGCGGCAGCACGAGATTGGCGACGGTGATGGTCATGCCGAACAGCATGTTGGCGAGCTGGATCATCAGCAGGATGAGCCATTGCTTACCGGTGATGCTGCGCAGTCCCCCCTGGTCGGCCGTGCTCTCCATCCGCGCGCGTGTCCCCGCTGCCGGCCCTCGGGGCCCATGTCTGCAAACCTGCCGGGACGCTATATCAGATCCAAGCCCGGGCGATGGCATGCCGATCCCGCACGGTTGAGATGCGAGGGGGGAGCGGCTCGATCCTCAGCGCTTCGGTGGTGACAGGTGGGCGGCGTGAAATGCGGCAACGGCTCGGCCGACACGCTGGCCTGTACTATGCAACTCATCCCGTCGCCTCAAGTCCGCTCCGATCTCGAGTTGCACGGCATCGATCCCATCGGGTCTGTGACTGCCGTAGCGTGCCACCGTATGACCGCCTTTGAATCCCGGATCCTCGCTAGTGCCGCCGATCGCTACGCCGTTGGCTGGAAAAACGACGAAGCCTTGAGTTTCGAGTTGCCCGAAGAGCCCATCCGGTCCGGTCATCGCCTGTGCGCCCGATCGCGCCAGGAGGTGGGTGATGGTGCGGCCATTCAGCGTGCCGCGAACCATTGCGTTCCGCATCTTCGACTGGCCGTGCACGTCGATCAGCAATCCCTGCCCGTGCCGGGATCGGATCTCATCGACGAACCCGCGGATCACACGGTGATAGTGATCGTAGACCGGCTTGGCCGCCGCGCCGTCGTATGCGATCTGCGGCCGACGGTTGGCATCGATGAACCGCCGATCGAAGCGTGCGATGACGACGTACGGCTTTTTGCCGGTGATTTTCTCGATCTCACCCGCTATCGCCTCGGTGATCACATCCGTGCCCAGATCGGTCGTGATCACGAAGGTCCAGCCAGGCTTCGAGCGGCCATCGATGGTGCGGGGCTCGACGCCAGGGACTTCTGCCGATCCCCCATGAGGCGCGGTCAACAAGATCGGCAGTGTGCCGGGCCGGACGTCGACGAGGCTGGCCTCGTCAGCAGCACGCGGAGCCGCCGAAGACAGGACAAGGAGCGCAAACGCGGCAACCAGAAGACGCTGCATGATCTCGATCTCCGGCCGTCGCTCACCTGCAGAGAAGATGATCACGCCAATGTGCCCCGATCGGAAGCCGGCTGCCAGCCCCTCGCGCCACTGTGAAGTCGATCTGCGCCCCTCTCGCGGCGTGTGGGTTGCTCCGTCGCGCATCCCCGCATAGAACTCGGCCATCACCAGGAGGAAATCCAGAACATGATCAACGTTCCGATTATCAAGGCCAACGGCGCCAGCATTCCCCAGGTCGGCTTCGGCACCATGCGCCAGAAGGGCGACGCAGGCGCCCAGATCGTCAAGGACGCCATCGACGCCGGATACCGCCACATCGACACCGCCGCCAACTACGGCAACGAGGAGGATGTCGGCCGCGGAATCAAGGCTTCCGGTATCGCCCGTAATGACTTGTTCGTCGTCACCAAGGTCTGGACCACCAACCTCAACGAGGGTGTGCTGCAGAAGTCGGCGGAGGAGAGCCTGAAGAAGCTGGGGCTCGACCATGTCGACCTGCTTCTGATCCATTGGCCCAATCCGGCGGTGCCGATGAAGGAGTCGATCGGCGCGCTGTGCGATACCAAGAAGCGTGGCCTGACCAGGCACATCGGCATCTCGAACCACACGATCTCGATGGTCGAGGAGGCGATGGCCGTGACGAGCGAGCCGATCGTCTGCAACCAGTTCGAGTATCACCCCCACCTCGACCAGTCGAAGATCATGGCCACCACCAAGAAGCACGGCATGGCGTTCGTGGCGTATTGCCCGATCGGGCGCGGCGACGTGGGCGGGGTGATGGCCGAGCCGGCGATCGTCGAGATCGCCAAGGCGAAGGGCAAGACGCCGGCGCAGGTGGCGATCCGCTGGAGCATTCAGCAGGGTAACGTCGTCATTCCCGGCTCATCGAAGAAGGAGCGCCTCGTCGAGAACGCATCGGTGTTCGACTTCTCGCTTTCCGACGCCGAGATGAAGGCCATCTCGTCGCTGGCCAAGCCGAGTGGTGGCCGCGTCGTCAATCCTCCGCATGCACCGAAGTGGGATTGATCCGCCCCTATGAGCGGGGGGGAGGTGCAACGCGAGAGGGCATTTCTGCCCCTCTCAGTTGCACTTTTCTTCCCTCACAGCGTGCTCGGTGAACTCTCGACTCCAGGTCTGCCTAGCCGGTCCGCCGGCTGATTCCGCCGCTCTCGGACAGTTCCACGAGCAGGGAAAAGGTCGAGTGGGCCGGCAGGTCGAACGGGTCGAGTTCGGCCAGCCGCCCATACTTCAACAGGATCGACGGATTGAGCGATGCGACATTGGCCTGCCCCATCGTCCAGTTGCCGAAGACGCGCTGCGTGATCTCCTCGAAGGAGAGGAGCCGCACTCCGGTGTGGCGCGGGTCGCGAACGATGGCGGTGAACAGATGACTGACCTCGTCGCGCCCCCCTTCGATCGCCTGCACGAACACGTTCGAAGTCGAGCAGAGCAATCCCGTGATGCCGTTGCGGGCGTTGTTGAGACGCGATTGCTCCAGGATCTGATCGAGCAGGTGGGGCGAGATCGCCTGTTCGGTCCGGCTGGCGTAAAGGCAGCGTACGAGCATTGTGGGGCCTCAGCGGTTCATTGCGATCAGTGACAGGAACTCACGTCGCAACGCGCTGTTCTTGAGGAACGAGCCGCGCATCACGCTGTTGGTCATTTTGGTGTCGGTGTCTTTCACGCCGCGCCAGCTCATGCAGAAGTGGTCGGCCTCCATGACCACGGACAGCCCGTCCGGCTTGACTTTGTCGACGAGCAGCTCCGCCAGCTGACTGATCGCCTCCTCCTGGATCTGCGGACGACCCATCACCCATTCAGCGAGGCGCGCGTACTTCGACAGGCCGATCAGGTTCGAATGCTGGTTCGGCATGACACCGATCCACAGACGGCCCATGATCGGGCAGAGATGGTGGCTGCAGGCGCTGCGCACCGTGATCGGACCGACGATCATCAGCTCATCGAGGCTGGTCACGTTGGGGAACTCGGTGACGGGCGGGGCTGGCCAGAACCGGCCGCGGAAGACCTCGTTGAGGTACATCTTCGCCACCCGGCGCGCGGTGTCCTGGGTGTTGTGGTCGCGATCGATGTCGATCACCAGGCTGGCGAGGACATCCTTCATCTTGCCGGCCACCTCGTCGAGCAGCAGTTCGTGCTCGCCGGGCTCGATGAAAGAGGAGATGTTGTCGTTCGCGAAGAACCGCGCGTTCGCCGCCACGAGGCGCTCACGAATTCTCTCGGAGACCGGCAGATCGGTCCCCGGCGACATCGGATGCATCTGGTCCATGCCCACCCTCTGAAGATCCTCGGGATTTTTTTGAGGTAACGGCGCTAGCGGCCGTTCAGATCACTGCGGCGGGGGTGGGAGCCTCGCGCGCAGGCTCAGCAGGATGGGGAAAGCCAGGGCCCAAAGGGCCGCGAGGGACGCGTAGCTCGCGATCGGAGACCCGGTGATCTCGAGGGCACCGAGGCGGTCGCCGGCGAGATAGGCGAGCGGGCCGAACACGAGGCCGAGCAAGACGGCCTTGAGGTTCCGGCGGTCACCGAGCAGTCGAGCCGTCGGGGCCATCGTCATGCCGAATGCGAGCCAGAGGCCAACGATCCAGGGTGGCGCGACGGCCACCGTCGGCCAGGTTGCGTCGTAGCCGACGAGCCCCGTGGATTTCAGCAGGCTCTCAGCGATCAAGCCCACGGTGCCGGAGGCCAGAACCGTGATCGTATCGCTGCGCAGGTGCGGGCTGCGTAGCATTGTGACGGCGAGGAAGGCCAGTGATGCGGCGATGCCAGGCAGATTGCTACCGGCAGCCGCGCCGAGCGCGCATGCGAGCCAAACGGCTTGGTAGCCGGCGAAGATGAGCCACGGGCTCGTAGCCATGTCTGGTCAGGCTCTCTGGCGCGATGCAACAGCAAAGCCGACTGTGGCGGCGAGCGCCGAGACGAACGAGCCCCAGCCGATGTCGAGCAGCGCCAGAGGCACGGTCCATCCCTTGATGATCGCCAGGTTGGTCAAGTCGAAGGTCGCATAGGCGGTCATGCCGAGAACGCCTCCCTTGACGGCCGCAGACCCGCTCGATGCTGCCGGCCGGATCGCGAGCACCACCAGGCCCGCAGTATAGACGAAGTAGAAGGCGAGAGCGGGCAACAGGCGCGGCTCGGGAAGCATGATGTCACCGATCGCTGCCCGGAACTGGCCGACGGCCACCAGCGCGATCCAGGCCGCGTCGATCGTCACGAAGGCGATCAGCGTCGCAATAAATGCAGCGATCGTTTGCGATCTGCTCGGCATGCGCACCTCCGCGTCTTGCTCATGCTGTTTGAACGCTGTCGACGTGATTTCGGATCGGTCGGCGCGCAGCGTGCATGATCCAGAGAGAAGATTCCCTCGTTACGGTCTGTTGAAGCAATCATGTTGAATGCGCTTTCGCGGCGGTTCGATGAGGCCTTTGACCGGCCAGCCTTTGACAGTCCAGTCTTGGACGGGAAGTGAGCGGATATGCTGCCGTGGAAGACGGCCTGGGTCACGGGTGCAAGCAGCGGCATCGGTCGCGAGTTGGCACTGAAGCTCGCATCGCGCGGTGTGAAAGTCGCCGTTACGGCGCGATCGTCGGAAAAGCTCGCCGAGCTCGTCAAGGCTCACTCAGGGATCGTCCCGGTGCCTGCGGACGTGACGTCGCGGATGGCCTTGGCCGATGCCGTGGATCTCATTTCGGCGGAGATCGGACCGATCGACCTCGCGGTGCTGAATGCCGGTGTCTGGCAGCCTTTAGCGGCGAGCGCCTACGACGCGGGCGCCGCCGCGGAGTCCATGGCGGTGAATTATCTCGGCATCGCGCACGCGCTGGAGCCGCTCATTCCACGGATGATATCAGCGGGCAAGGGACAGCTCGCACTGGTCGCGTCGGTGGCTGGCTATCGCGGATTGCCGCAAGCAGCGGCCTATGCTCCATCGAAAGCGGCGGTGATCAGTCTGGCGGAAGTTCTGCGGCTGGAATTGTCTCGCAAGGGCATCATCGTCAGCCTCGTCAATCCCGGCTTCGTCGAAACGCCGATGACCGCAGTCAACAGGTTTACGATGCCCTTCATTCTCAAGCCGGACGACGCGGCGGAGCGGATCCTGCGCGGGCTCGAGCGTGGCAAGTTCGAGATCGCGTTCCCCTGGCCACTCGTGGCGATGCTCAAGGCGTTGCGGATGATGCCGAATGGGCTGTACTTGAGGATTGCAGGAAGGCTTTGACTATCAGGCTGCGGTCTTGGCGTCGGATCGTTCGAAGAACAGCGACAGCTCTCCGAGCTTGATCCCCCATTTACTCATCGTCGCGCGGTTGACCGCGGTCGCGTCACCCATGCGATAGATCCGGTCGTCGAACGTTACGTCGATCCGGCGGC
>CAMDBL010000094.1 GCA_945889015.1 Devosia equisanguinis | reverse complement strand
CCTCACGCAGAGTCTGGCGCCAATCCTTACCCACCGGATGGATGGGCATCGTGAAAAATCCGAGCTTCATGACCGTCTCCCTGCAGCGGTGCGTTTCTCACCCTGGCGGCGGAGACTGCCTTCGCGGAGACAATCGGCCAAATTATAAGTTCTGGCCGACCCGATAGCGTTTTCTAATGCAGAGCACTCCGGTAGGGGATTGTATGGCCGGCAGCATCCAGGTCAGCTTTTTGCTTGCGAAACCAATCCTTTGCCGGCCGCGACCACGCACGAGGTTCCATAGGGCGAAGACAGCACGATGCTCCAGGTGCCCTTCTCGGATGCGAACAGCTCGACGGCCGACTGCTCCGAGTGGAGCGCCACGTCCTCCTGCTCCTCTCCGAACTGCTGCTTCAAAAGCCCGACGACGACGCTGCGGGGGCCGCACATACCGCCTTGGAGCGCGCTACCAGGGATCTGAATTCCGGGCTGGTTGTTGGCAATCGGGGCGCTGCGGAGCGGAGCCGGCGACTGGGCAAATGTCGGGACTGCCAGGACGGCCAGGGAGAAGGTGGAAACCATGAACTTGCGAAACATGACCGAACTCCTACGAGCCAGACTGCATGGCTTTGTTGTAGAAGTGCTGGTGGTTTCGAGCTGTTCCACACGGAAATGATGACTGTCACGAGAGGAACTCGCCGTGCCGAGCGCGGATAGTGCACTGTTGGGCTTTGTCGGGCGGCCGTGCTCCGACGACGGTGGGTCGCCGCAGGGGTTCTCATCGACCCCTCGCGCTGCTTTGACAACGCGTGATCGGAATTCAGCGCGGTCTGCGATAGTCTGATGCCAGCTTGGATGCGAACGGGGGATGCATGCGTTGGTTGCTGCTGGTTGCGACACACACCGGGGCAGTTGCCGTCGGATTTGCGCTCGGCGTCTATTTCCTCCCGATCCTGACTGCCCCCAAGGGTCCTGATGCTGCCGAACTCAGGGCCGCCGCGCAGTCGGCGCAGTATTCCGGTCGTTTCGACCGCAAGCTCAAGGGCAGCGATCTGTTCCACTGGGGCGAGGGCGAGGTGCATGTTTCATCGAAGCGCGTCGTCCACACTGGCCGCTTGGCTCCGGGGCCGGACTACAAGCTCTACCTCGCGAGCAGCTTTGTCGACACGAAGGAGGCGTTCCTCGCGATCAAAGCCCAGTCGCGCCGCATCGGCAACGTACAGACGTTCGACGGGTTCATCATCGACGTTCCAGAAGGCGTCGACGTCAACGCCTATTCGACCGTCGTCGTCTGGTGCGAGGCCTTCAGCCAGTTCATCAGCGCCGCAAAGTACCGATGAGCCGGCATGCCGGAGCGATCGGCTGAGCCTATGTCCAAGCAAGGGTTCGCATCCTTGCTCTACCGTCCGAAAATGCTCCGGGCATTGCGGTGGGCAATCTTGGCGGCAGCGTCCGGCGGCAGTTGCGCGAGCCAGCCGCGATATCCCGCGATGATCTCGCCGTAGCTCGCCCACCGCTCGTTGATCCATGTGTCGGAGCCGAGCACGAAGCGGTCGGGATAGCGGGTGAACAGATCGCGCCATGCCGTAGTCAGCTTACCCGATCCGTCTGTGATGCCGCCACGATAGGACAGCTCGCCCCACAGCTCCCGCCGCTGTTTGAGAAAGATCTCGACCCGCGCGGGCTCGAGCGAAAATCCCGTATGCGCCCAGATAATGCGCGCGCGCGCGTTGTGAGCGAAGAGAGTTTCCAGCGCCTCGGCATCGCAATGGCAATGCAGGAACAAGGCCTTCTCGACCGCGAAATCGACCGTGCGTTTCACCCACTCGTTGGCGGCGGCCTTGCCGGAGAGATGGAACTCTCCGATGCCGATGTAGATGCCGCGTGCGTATTCCTCCTGGATCAAATCAAAGATTTTCGGATCACCCATCCAGCTCATGATATCGGCGCGGACGCGGTAGGGCCTGATGAAGGGTACGATTGTCAGTCCGGGCGCTTTGCCTGCCTTGCTCGCCTCGACCAGTGCGCGCGTGCCGTCGTTCGGCCGGCTGGTCGCGATAATGCCGGTGACGCGGTGCTGCTTGAACAGCTCCAGCACTTTGTCGAGCTCGTAGTAGGGCTTCGGCTCCCAGTTGTAGTGCAGGTGCGCGTCGAAGATCTCGATCGGCTCTTGCGCCCGCGATAGAGACGCCAGCAGGCCGCTGCAGAGAGCGAGCATCGTTGCGGTAGCGCGTGCCCATCTCATCATCTCTTCCCCTCGTTCACCTTGTTTCAGCTCACCATCTTCGACTATCCCATCTCGCTCGCCAACAGCACGTGCTCGCGACTGAGGTCGGCGATCGTGGGTGTGCCAAGGATCGCCATGGTGCGGGTGATCTCGGCCTCGAGGATCTCGAGCGCGCGATAGGCCCCGGCCTCGCCCGCGGCGGCGGCGCCATACAGCGGCGCGCGGCCGACCATGACCGCATCTGCGCCGAGCGCCATCGCCTTCAGCACCTCGCTGCCGCGGCGAAATCCACTGTCGACGATCAGCGTGATGCGATCCTTGGCCGCCGCGACGAACGAGGGCAATGCGTCGATCGGCGCCAGCGCGCCGTCGCTCGCGATGCCGCCGTGATTGGAGATGATGACTCCGTCGACACCGCAATCGGCGGCTTTCAGAGCATCGGCGGGATGCTGCAGCCCCTTGAGGATCAGCGTGCGTGGCCAGATCTCGCGGATGCGCTTCACGAAGTCCCACGTCATCGTGTCGTTCTTGACGAGGTGCGAGCGGGCCTCGGCGAGCGGCGTGTCGTCGAGCACGGGAATATTGACGTAACGGGGCAGGCCACCTTCCGCGAGCACGTAGCGGCCCATCGTGCCGATGAGCCAGCGCGGATGCAGCAGCGCGTCCAGCACCACCTTCGGCGTCATGCGGACCGGGAACACCATGCCATTCTCGATGTCCCAGCGGCGGTTGTAGTAGACGATGCTGTCGACGGTCAGCACCAGCGCCTCGAAGCCGGCGTCGCGGGCGCGCAGCACCGTCTCCACCGACGATTCCAGATTCTTCCAGACATAGAGTTGGAACCATTGCCGCCCGCCACCGTCGGCGAAGATCTGCTCCATCGGGGTGTTCGACGTGCTGGCGAGCGTGAACGGAACACCGGCGCGCGCGGCGGCCTTGGCGATCACCGTTTCGCCGCGATACCAAACGTAGCCGGCGGGGCCGGTCGGCGCCACGATGATCGGCAGCCGTTGCCGCTTTCCAAAAAGTGTGATGGCCGGATCGCGCTTCGAAACGTCGACGAGCACGCGGGCCCGCAGCCGGATGCGCTCCAGAGCGGCCCGGTTGTGCCGCAGCGCGATGTCGTCCTCGCTGCCGTGGTCGATGAAGCCAAAGATGCCCTTCGTCAGACGGCGGCGCGCCATGCGCCTCAGATCCTCGATGTCGAGCGCTGAGCGCGACAGATCGGTCATGGACGTTCTCCCCTGGCCGCCCCAATTCGTTGCCGCGCATATGGCCACATCTCCGACGGTGCCGGAAGCCTCGGCAGTCGACGGTTTCTCCTCTATGGCGGTGGATGCACACTGCCGGCTGGCGACAGCAGCGACCGCGGCGTTCCTGTGCTCCGCGCATGCCGGTTACATCACTGCCCAGAACGTGCTCGTCGATGGTGGCCTATTTCCGGGAACATTGTGAATCGCGACGTCCGAATTATCTTTCATCGTTGTAATTCAATCCATTGATGCGATCACCTTCGTTTTGAGTTGACGCTGCGGTCGGCGGATGCTTGTCTGCCGCGGCCAGAGGGGATAACCCCTTTTTGTTCAAGCGACAGTGGGGTTCTGGCTCCCCGTCGAGGTCGATACTGCACTCGGCACGCAAACCGATGGTCCGGACAGGAACCTCGGGCGGCCCTGTGAGTTCTGCCTCTGACTGCACTCCCCAGAGGCCGCCGTAGAGCGGTCCCGCAGTCGAAGGTCTGTCGCAAATCGTGAGTGGAGGTAGCATGAAGCGAGCTCTCTGGAGCGCGCTCGGCGCGTTGGCTGTCGTCGTAGTGATGGCCCTGCCCGCGTCGGCAAAGTCCTATGGTTGGCCGACGTCCTACGGCGCCGGCAACGAGTGGATCGGCGGCAATGTCGGTCGCGGCGACAATGGCTTCGTCTCTGAGCCGTCGGCTCGCGGCAAGCGTGCGGTACGCAAAGGTAAAGCGGCTCGCGACGCTTCTGCGCCACGTGGCAGCCGCCGCGTATCCGCCGCCGCACGCAGTGGCGGATCGTTCGTCGGCGGACAGTCCGGTGTCGCTTCCTACTACTGGCAGCCGCAGCGCGTGGCATCCGGTGGCTGGTTCAATCCGAATGCCATGACGGCCGCCCACAAGACGCTGCCTTTCGGCACCAAGGTCCGCGTGACGCATCAGGCCACCGGCCGCGCCGTCACCGTCACCATCAACGATCGCGGTCCCTACGTCGCCGGCCGCGTCATCGACCTGTCGTCGGCCGCTGCCGGTGTGATCGGCATGAAGGGCTCGGGCGTCGCACGGGTCAATCTGACCGTACTCGGACGCTGAACGCAGACTTTCGAGATCCCAACGGAACGGCCCCGGCAGCAACGTGCTCCGGGGCCGTTATGCGATTATGCGATCAAGCCGCCGAGCGCCGCCGCGTCCCGGCTGTCGGGAAAGATCTTTTCCGCGAGCAGTGCGTCCGGTAAGCCGAGGTGATCGCGCAGCACGCCTTTGAAAACAGACCTCAGGTCACGCGTCGGCTTGAGATCGCGTCCTTCGTAGAGGCTCGCCTCCGTCAACCCCGGCCAGTCGACGAGGATGCGGCCACCCTTGATCGCGCCGCCCACCAGCACCGCGACAGTCGCCGTACCGTGGTCGGTCCCGTCGGTGCCATTGATGCGCGCCGTGCGGCCAAACTCGGTGACGATGACGGCGACAGTCTCCTTCCAGGCCGGGCCGAGGCCGTCATGCAGCGCCTTGATCGCCTGATCGAGTCCGCCGAGCTGGTTGGCAAGTGCGCCTTTGACGGCTCCCTCGTTGGCATGCGTGTCCCAGCCGTCATAGGAGATGGCGCCGATGCGCGGCCCATCGGCGGAAGTGAAGAAGCGGGCTGAACCCTCGGCTGTCTCGATGAAGCGCGCGGACGATCGAGGTCCCGCTTGCTTGCCCACAACGCTGGCAGTCCCGCGACCGACCGTCTCGATCTCGCCGCCGTCCCTGAGAATCTGGGCGAGGCGGGGATCGGTGTGGGTATAGAGGTCCATCAGTCGCGCGGTCGTCGCCTCGCGCAGCGGAAAATTGTACGCCTTGGTGCTCATCGACACGACCGGTGCCCTGCCCCGCATGATCAGCGGCACCATCGCGCCGATCGACAGCCCCTTCATCGGCTCGATTCGCCCGGCGGACGGCAGTTGGACCAGCGCGCGGTTGAGCCAGCCGTCCTGCGAATGCCCCTCGGCCTTCAGCCCGCTTTCGAGCACGTCCTGCCCGTCGAAATGCGAGCGTCCGCGATACGGTGTCGACGCGGCGTGCACGAACAGGGCCTCGCCCCTGCGATAGAGTCCGTGCAGGAACGGCATTGCGGCGTTGAGGACGAAGAAGTTGTCGAGGGGCAGGCCGGCATTGTCGCCCGAGCGCGATAGCGCCAGTGGTCCGCGCATGCGCTCGTAGTCTGGGTCGCCGACCGGCGCGACCATGGCGAGGCCGTCCAGTCCACCGCGTAGCACGATCGACAGGAAACGCGGATCGCGCGTCGCCGCCGAGGCGATGCGTGGGCGCAGGCTCCATAGTGCCAGTGTCGCCGTGCCCGTCAGCAGGCCACGGCGGCTCAGCGCGACGTGCTCAGAGCAGCTCATGCTCATCTCCTCTGGACCTCCAGCGACATGATCATCAGCGCGAACGCCTGCTCGCGCGCCTCGGCGCGGGCGATGGCCTGCCGCGTCTCCTGGCCCATTGCCGCACCGTAGATGGCGTCGGCCATGGCTCGCGCGTCGCGGCCGTGCTGCGTCAGATACACCGCCGCACGCTCGGCGATCCTCAGCCGTTCACGCAGCGTCGATGGCGAGGCCCAGGTCTCGTCGCCGTCGGGCCAGCCTTTGGGCGAAGGCGGCCGCCACAGCGGTTGGCCGAGCGCGGCAGCGAGACGGCCCACCTCCAGCGGTGGCGCCCACTCCGGGCCGAGGGCACGCTGCAAGGCGACCAGAAAGTCGTAGGGCGGCGTGATCTTGGCGGCCGGTGCGGTCCACGCTTCGTCGGACGTGACCAGAGTGCGGCTCACCACGGAGAGGTCGCCGTCGCTGTCACGAAAGGCCACCTCCAGCTTGGAGACCAGCGCGGGTGGCGGTGTCTCCGAGACGAAATGAGCGGCAAGCTTGCGGGCGAGATGATGCGCGGTGGAGGGATGGCGGGCGAGGTCGGCGAGGCAGCGCTCGCCTGCGCGCACTCCGGCGTTGCCATAGCTCTTGCCGAGCACGAGATGATTGCCCGGCTCGTGACGCGGTGCCGCGAAGAAGAACTTGCCATGCTCGGCGTTGGCCTGGTTCGGGTTGCCGACCGTCCAGCCGGTGATCACGCGGGCGAGGCTGGTGACGTCCGCCTGGGTGTAGCCGCCGTCGACGCCGAGTGTATGCAACTCCAGGATTTCGCGGGCGAGGTTCTCGTTCAGACCGCGATTGCGATTGCGTCCGACTTGGCTGTTGGGTCCGGTGGAGAGGCGATTGTCGAGGTAAATGAGCATCGCGGGATGCTGCTCGACGGCCGTGAGCATGTCGGCGAAGCGGCCGAGCACATGGGGCCGGATCACTTCGCGCTCGTAGGCACCTGCGATACCGAGAATGCCGCCCTTGTTGGCGTTGATGCAGAAATGGTTGGACCAGAACATGACGAGGCGCTCGAGCAGGGGAGCATCCGTCGACTGCGCGTGCGCGAGCCGCGCGGTGATCTCGCGGGTCAAAACCTCGCGGCGGATCTGAGCTGGCGTGCCGGCGGCTGCCTTGGCCGCAGGCTGCGGTGTGCTGGCCTTTGCGATGGTCTCATTGGTGGCGCTGTCGGCGGGATTCGGCGCAGAGGGCCTGACCGCTACCGCCGGGGGAGGCATAGTCATTCCCGGACCGGCACTCCCGGACAGCTTGCCGCCGTCGTTACCGAACGCCCTGGCAAGCTGCAGTTCGACCGATGCCTGATAGACTCGGGCGAATACCGCGTGGCTCGGCTCGAGGTGCGCGCCCGAGATGGCGGCGGCGCCGGCGTTCGATAAGGCCGCCAACGCATAGCCGCGCGGGTCGGATGAAACACGGGCGATGTCGCCGGACTTGGGGCCAAGTCCGAACCGGCGCACCGCCGTCATGGCATCACGAGTGGACATCAATGCAACCCTCGGTGATGGTCCTCGACGGCATGGCCTCGTGCGCCGCACATCTCGATCAGGAACGAGCCCATGCGAGCCTTTCGTTGCGGATGTAATCGATTCTGATAGTCGAATTTAGGCAGCCTGAAGGGGCGGGGCGGTCGGCATCACGACGTTCGGGCTGCCTGGATATTCGAACCTTGTTCACCCCTCGACTACGCGATGATGGCGGGCTGCATACTGATCCTGTACCGAGGGCGTCGGTTCAACCCATCGACGGTGTCCAGATGGCCGATCCGATCCGCAATCCGCGCCTGCCGCTGTGGCGTACGGTGCGCGAGGCCTACGTGCTGACGTTCTGCAACCTCGGCGCTTTCGTCCGTATCGCCTGGGCATGGCTGCTCTTGCTGACGGCGCTGGTTGCGCTGGCGAGCTGGTTCTTCTGGCCGAGCCATGCGGCGGCGCTGGATGCTGGCCAGCTGACGAGTTGGGTGCAGGTGGTGACGACCACCTTGTCGATGACGGCCGGTGCGTCCATCGCCGTCGCCTGGCATGCGCTGTTGTTAAGGGCCGAGGCGCCGGCCACTAGCCGCTATTTGCGACTCGACGGCGTCGTCTGCGGCTATCTTCTGATCGGCGTCGCGACAGTGGCGCCGGCATATCTCGCCGGGTACATGTTTCCGGGCTCTGGTTCCGCGGACGATCCGGAGGCCATGCTTGCCCAACTTCCTTTTGCGATCGTGCTGTTGGTCCTCGGCGCCGTGTTCGGCATCAAGCTCAGCCCCATCTTGCCCGCGATCGCGCTCGGCCGCTCCGACGTCTCGCTCGGCGTCGTCTGGCGCGCAACCCATTGGAACTGGTGGCGGCTCGCTGCAGGCTACGGTCTCACCACGCTGCCGCCTTTGCTCATGCTGTCGCTGCCGATGCTGGTTCGGCTCTGGTTGGCGGGCGATGAGGCGCCGCCCGAGACCCAGCTCGGCTTCGTAGTTTCGAATACCCAATCCGAGCTCGTCACCCTCGTCTCCGGCATCTTCGCGATCAGCTTTCTTTCGCTCGCATTCCGGCACTTCTTTCCCCAGCCCCTTGCACCGCATGACGAGGCGCCGCCCAACTTGTGAAACCATGAAAAAGGGGCCCGGCGGTGAAGCCGGGCCCCAGTTTCGAGCGATCAGGGGAGACTGCTCGGTAACGTCGTGGTCGAGAGCGGCGGGGGCTTGCTCGAAGCTCACGCCGCCCGCTCGATAGTGTCTCAGTAGTTGTAAGCGCGCTCGCCGTGCTCGGTGACGTCGAGACCCTCGCGCTCCTTCTCCTCTACCGGACGCAGGCCGATGATGATGTCGACCAGCTTGAAGAGGATCGCGGACACGATGCCCGACCACAGGATGGTGAGGCCGACGGCCTTCGCCTGCGTGATCACCTGCGTGCTGAGCGAGTAGGCTGCGACCACGGCCTCGCCGGGCTTCGACGTATAGTCGAGGATGCCCGTGCCGCCGAAATCCGGGCTCGCCAGGATGCCGGTGCCGATGGCGCCCAGGATGCCGCCGATGGCATGCACGCCGAACACGTCGAGACTGTCATCGTAGCCGAGCGCGTTCTTGATCGACGTGGACGCGATGAAGCAGACCACGCCGGCAATCAGGCCGAGCACGATCGAGCCCATCGGACCCGCGAAGCCGGAGGCCGGCGTCACAGCGACGAGACCAGCGACTGCGCCGGTGACGAGACCGAGCAGCGAAGCCTTGCCCTTCGCCATCCACTCCACGAGCATCCAGGAGAGGCCGGCGCCCGCGGTGGCAACGAAGGTATTCATCATGGCGAGGGCGGCAGTACCGTTGGCCTCGAGGTTGGAGCCGCAGTTGAAGCCGAACCAGCCGACCCAAAGCATGGCCGCGCCGATCATGGTCATGGTCAGCGAGTGGGGCGGCATGGCCTCTTTGCCATAACCGACGCGCTTGCCGATGATCAGGCAGCCGACGAGGCCGGCGATGCCCGCATTGATGTGGACGACGGTGCCGCCCGCGAAGTCGATGGCGCCCCACTGGAACAGCTTGCCGGCATCGGCAGTGACCAGCTCGAGTGCAGCCTCGGCCTGCTTCTTGGCTTCGCCGGTCGCGGAGGCGACGGCCTTGGCGGCATCACCCAGCGCGTCGGGACCGGCCCAATACCAGACCATGTGCGCGACGGGGAAGTACACGCAGGTGACCCACAGTGTCACGAACACCAGCAGCGCGGAGAACTTCATCCGCTCGGCGAAGGCGCCGACGATCAGCGCCGGCGTGATGCAGGCGAAGGTCATCTGGAAGGCGATGTAGAAGTATTCGGGGATGACGACACCGTTCGAGAAGGTCGCCGCCGTCGACTCGGCGGTGACGCCAATCAGGAACGCCTTCGAGAAACCGCCGATGAAGTCATTGAGGCCGCCGCCGTTGGTGAAGGCGAGGCTGTAGCCGTAGGTCACGTAGATGATCGACACGAGGCAGGTGATGGCGAACACCTGCATCAGCACCGACAGCATGTTCTTGGTGCGAACGAGGCCGCCGTAGAACAGCGCCAGGCCGGGGATGGTCATGAACAGAACCAGCACGGTCGAGACGAAGACAAAGGCCGAATCGCCCTTGTTGGGGACCGGTGCAGCGGCGAATGCCGGTCCGGCGAGCAGGGCGAGTGCGCCGGCCGTGGCCAGTGCTCTGCTCCAGCGGGTTGTAGTGCTCAACTTCATCAATGGTACTCCCCTCGTTGTCCTAAAGTGCGAAAGCGTGTGTGTCCCTGGCAGGAATGCTCAAAGTGCGTTGTCGTCGACCTCCCCGGTGCGGATGCGCACCGTGTGCTCGATGGGAGAGACGAAGATTTTGCCGTCGCCGATCTGGCCGGTCTTGGCGGCCTTGGAGATCGCGGCAATGGCCTTGTCGACCTCGCCGGACGCGACGACGACCTCGATCTTGATCTTGGGCAGGAAGCTCACAGCGTACTCGGCGCCGCGGTAGATCTCGGTATGGCCCTTCTGGCGGCCATAGCCCTTGACCTCGGTGACGGTGATCCCCTGATAGCCGAGGTCGGTCAGAGCGGAGCGGACCTCCTCGAGCTTGAAAGGCTTGATGACGGCGATAATGAGCTTCATGGCGAGAACCCCTGTTTGCACGACGTGTGAGCCCCGGACGCGCAAACGCGACCGCTAGCCGTTAACGACATGATCAAGAGCTGTGCCAGTTTCGGATCTGACGCGGATGTGATTGAAAATTCGAAGGAAAAACAAAATTTGGCCACGACAGCTCAAATTTGCGGCCTCGCAAATGGTCTAAAAAATAGGCAGCTAGGCTGAAATGCCTATCAACTGACCACGAATTGGGTCTTCCGGCTCCGCATCAGGCCCTCCTGGGCGACGGAGGCGACAAGGGCGCCGTCGCGCGAGTAGACGCTGCCGCGGCAAAATCCGCGGGCGCCGCCTGCGTTCGGGCTGTCCTGGGCATAGAGCAGCCAGTCGTCGGCGCGGAACGGCCGGTGGAACCACAGCGCGTGATCTAGGCTCGCGAGCTGGATGTCGCTGTCGAACAGCAGCTTGCCGTGCGCGATCAGCGCCGTGTCGAGCAGTGTGAAGTCGGAGGCGTAGGCCAACACGCACTGGTGCAGTGCCGGATCGTCCGGTAGTTTCCCCGTCGCCCGCATCCAAACCTGTTGCACCGGCGGCACCTGCCGCTCGCGGGTCAGATATCGGGAGACGTCGACCGGGCGGACCTCGATTGGCCGCTCCCTCTCCCAGTAGCTGCGCATGTTCTGCGGGAGGTGTGCGACGAGCTTGGACAGCAGCTGCTTTTCGCTCGGCAGGCTCTCCGGTGCGGGCACGTCCGGCATGACGGACTGGTGGTCGAAGCCGTCTTCGCGGGTCTGGAACGAGGCGCTCATGATGAAGATGGCGCGGCCATGTTGGATCGCCTTCACTCGTCGGGTGGTGAACGAGCCGCCATCACGGATCCGCTCGACCTCGTAGATGATCGGGTGAGCCGGATCGCCGGCATGCACGAAGTAGGCGTGCATCGAGTGCGGCGTCCGGTCCTTCTCCACCGTGCGCACGGCCGCTACCAGGGCCTGGCCCAGCACCTGCCCTCCATAGACGCGCTGCCAGCCTTCCTTCGGCCCGCGACCGCGGAACAGATTGTGCTCCAGGGGCTCGAGGTCCAATAAGGACAGGAGCTGGTCGGTCGCTGTCGGCATCGGCGCTTTGGACTTGCTCGGCATGTCGGATCGGCCCAAGTGTGGATCGGTTGTGGGCGGCTACGGCGCCAGGATTGGCTGCGAGCCGCCGTCTTTTGTCAACCTCGGCCCGGCGGTGTGCCAGTGCTGATGAAATAGTGCCGATGAAGTGGGGCGGATCGGGAAAGGACTGGACCCATGCGCCAGCACGATATCATCATCGCCGGAGCCAGCTTCGCCGGGTTGGCGCTCGCGCGCGGCCTTTCGCAGGCCCTCGGCCGGGATGTGCGGGTCGCCCTCCTCGACAGCGCGCCGGCCGGCCATGGAGCCGATGCCGCGAGCGATCCGCGGGCCTCGGCGGTTTCGGCGTCGTCGCGGCGCATGCTGGAGGCGCTGGGGGTGTGGGCGTCGATCGCCGACGCCGCTCAGCCGGTGAGCCGGGTCGAGATCACGGACTCGAGCCTCGATGCCGGCATTCGGCCGGTGCTGCTGACCTACGAGCCGGTGGCGGACGACGGCAGCGGTGAGCCGGTGATGCACATCGTGCCCAACGCGCGGTTGATGGCGGCGCTGGAGCGCGTGACGGCTGGCGATCCGGTGATCGGCCGGCCGGTCGTCACCGAAGTCTCGGGCTTCGAGCGCGCGCCGTCCTCGATCGCTGCGCTTCTGGCCGGCGGCGCGCGTGTCGAGGCATCTCTATGGGTGGCCGCGGACGGCCGCCGCTCGCGGCTTCGGGAGGCGGCTGGGATCGGCACCGTCGGCTGGAGCTACGGCCAGACAGGCATCGTCACCACGGTCGCGCACGAGTTGCCGCACGAGGGTCGCGCCGTCCAGCACTTCCTGCCGGCCGGGCCGTTCGCGATCCTGCCGTTGACCGCATCGCACGAGGGGACGCACAGGTCCTGCATCACCTGGAGCGAGACGGCAGCGAACGCATCCGCGATCATGGCTCTCGACGACGCCGGCTTCCTGGATGAGGTGGACCACCGCTTCGGGGGGCGGTTGGGCGTGCTGAAGCTCGCGGGTGGCCGGAAATGCTGGCCGCTCGAGGTTCACCTTTCCCGCGCCTATACGGTGCCGCGACTGGCGTTGATCGGCGATGCGGCGCACGGCGTGCATCCGATCGCCGGACAGGGCCTCAATCTCGCGTTGCGCGACGTGGCGGCGCTGGTCGAATGCGTCGCGGACGGCGTTCGTCTCGGCCTCGACTTTGCCGACGCCACCATTCTGGAGCGCTACGCCCGCTGGCGTCGCTTCGACTCGGCAGTATCGGCGGCCGCCTTCGACAGTCTCAACCGCGTCTTCTCCAACGACTGGCAACTCGCCCGGTCGGCGCGGGAGGCAGGGCTCGGACTGGTCGATCGCGTGCCGCAGCTCAAACGCTGGCTCGTCGCCGAGGCCGCCGGTCTGACCGGCGTGTTGCCGCGGCTGCTCAGGGGGCTGCCGGCCTGAGCCTCACCGGCCTGAGCTTGCCCCGTCGCCCGACAAGCCGGTAAACCCTGAAACGACGATCGCCGCCCAGGGGATCATCCCTGGACGGCGACCATCTCGATCGTTCATCACGGTCGAGCGCGGATCAGCACTCGCGGCGGGCGCGGCGGCAGGCCCAGCCTTCGCCCTGGTCGCACAGGCGGAACCAGCGGCGGCACGAGTAGCCGTAGCCGTCGCCGCGGCGCGGGGCAGCGTTGGCGCCCTGGCTCAGGATGGCCGCTGCAGCGGCCGCGGCAAGAATGCCGCCAGCGATGGCCGCGCCCTTCCTTCCGCCACCGCCACTGCGGCGCGGGGGGGACCGCCACGGCGCTGCTGCACCTGCACCACCGGCAGTGCGCTCTCACCTTGAGCTTTGAGATCGGCGACGAGGCTGCTCGCCTGCATCGTCAACATGGTGGGAGCCACGCTTGCCGGCCCAGCCATGGCAGCTGTCACAGCGCCAGCAGACAGAACGACTGCGGCCAGCGCAGCGCGCGCAAACGCCTTCCTCACAGAAATCATCTCGGTTCTCCCTTCGCCGGCACCCGGAACGATGCCCCAGCCTGATCATAGCCATGAACGGCGTGATGTCACCAGACATTCTGTCGATCTGATTATCAAATAATAGCCAGATGAAACTCATTCCGCGGGCGGATGTACTTCGAAACAAGCAGTATTCAGTAGATCTGATCGAGATGCTCCGCCCGCACCACCGTACGGGCGCTGGCGCACGCAAAAACCTCGAACTCGAACGCTCACGGCCTCGCATTTTCGCGTGTGATCAGCCGACTGCTTATTCGGCGGCCTCGGAAGGAGCCGTACGGCCGGCAGCTTCCGTCTCAGCGTTCTTCAGCGCCTCGAGCGTCGGCATCGCCACGGTATTGTAGCCGCAGTCGACGAAGTGGACCTCGCCTGTCACCGCGCCCGACAGCCCCGACAGCAAATAGAGCGCAGAGCCAGCCACCTCTTCCAGCGTCGGCGTGCGCCGCAGAGGCGCATTTTCCTTCTGGAAGTTGAAGATCACCCGCGCGTCACCGACGCCGGCACCCGAAAGCGTCCGCATCGGACCTGCCGACATCGCGTTGACGCGGATGCCCTGCGGGCCGAGATCGGCGGCGAGATAGCGAACCGACGCCTCGAGCGCGGCCTTGGCGACGCCCATGACGTTGTAAGACGGAACCGAGCGCGTCGCGCCGCCGTAGCTCAAGGTCAGGAGCGAGCCGCCGTTCGGCATCATCTCCGCCGCGTGCTTGGCGATCTCAGTGAACGAGAAGCACGAGATCACCATCGTGTTGGTGAAGTTGTCGCGCGAAGTGTTGACGTAGCGGCCATTGAGTTCGCGCGGATCGGAGAAGGCAAGCGCGTGAACGACGAAGTCGATGCTGCCCCAAGCGTCTTTCATCTTGGTGAAGACGTTGGCGACGCTGGCGGAATCGAGAACGTTGCACTCCTCGATGATGGTCGAGCCGAGCGAGCGGGCGAGCGGTTCGGCACGGCGTCCGAAGGCGCCGCCCTGATAGGTGAAGGCCAGCTCCGCGCCGTGGGCCGCGAGCATGCGTGCGATCCCCCAGGCGATCGAACGATCGTTGGCGACGCCCATGATGAGGCCGCGCTTGCCGGCCATCAACGGTCCTGCTTTGGCCATTCCCGCATCGGTCATGGTTGCTCCCGATCTTTCACTTCGTCCGCGGCGCGATTGGACATCGAACCAGCCGCCGCCGTTCTTGTAGAGTCGCATGATGTGGCTGCCTCGGGGGAGAAAGACCGCCTTTCTCCATAAGACCGCCTCATGACAGTGCCTTAACCATCGACGCGGCGGAGCACGAGAGTCGCATTAGTCCCGCCAAAACCGAAGCTATTCGACATCACACAGTTAAGCGAAGCATTATCAACCCTTTGCCGGACGATGGGCATGTCGGCGAATGCCGGGTCCAGCTCCTCGATATTGGCGCTTTCACAGATGAAGCCGTTGTTCATCATGAGCAGCGAGAAGATTGCCTCCTGAACACCGATCGCTCCCAGGGAGTGGCCCGTCAAGGACTTCGTCGCCGCGATCGGCGGGCTGGCATTGCCGAACACGGTGCGGATGGCCTGGATCTCGCGCTCGTCGCCGACCGGCGTGCCGGTGCCGTGTGGATTGATATAGTCGATCTTGCCGACGCCCTTGCCGTTAAGACCTTCGAGCGCCAGCTTCATGCAGCGGGCTGCCCCTTCGCCCGAAGGCGCGACCATGTCGAAACCGTCCGAGGTCGCGCCATAGCCCGCCACCTCGCCGTAGATCCGGGCGCCGCGTGCCTTGGCGTGCTCGAGCTCCTCGAGCACCAACACGCCCGCGCCGCCGGCTATGACGAAGCCGTCGCGGTTCTTGTCGTAGGCGCGCGAGGCTTTTTCCGGCGTCGCGTTGTGCCGGGTCGACATCGCGCCCATGGCGTCGAACAGGTTGGACAGGGTCCAGTCCAGCTCCTCGCAGCCGCCGGCGAAGATGATGTCCTGCTTGCCCCACTGGATCAGCTCGGCCGCATTGCCGATGCAATGTGCAGAAGTTGCACACGCCGAGGAGATCGAATAGTTGACGCCCTTGATCTGGAACGCGGTGGCGAGCGCCGCCGAGGGACCCGAGCACATTGCCTTGGGCACCTCGAACGGTCCGATCCGTTTCGGGCTGCCGGTCTTCATTGTCACGTCCGCCGCTCTGACGATCGCGTGCGTGGACGGACCGCCGGAGCCCATGACGATGCCGCTACGCTCGTTGACGACGTCGTTCGCCTCGAGCCCGGCATCGCGGATCGCCTGATCCATGGCGATCCAGTTCCAGGCGACGCCGGCTTCCATGAAGCGCTTGGGCTTGCGGGGAACCATCGGCTCCCAGTCGAGGGTCGGCTCGCCGTGCACCTGGCACCTGAAGCCGAGCTCCGCGTACTTTTCCGCGCGCGAGATGCCCGATTTCGCCTCGCGCAGCGACGCCAGCACCTCTTGGGTCGTGCTCCCGATCGAGGACACGATACCCATGCCGGTGACGACCACTCGTCTCATCGCTCGAACCCCTTCTATCCCCAGCCGGGGTTAACCAACAGCATAACGCGGTCGCCAGCAATGGTGTGCCGATCCGACCGTGCGGCAGGTCAGCCGCTGGACGTGGCGTCCGTGGGCTTCAACAACACGCGCATGTCCTTGGCGGTGTAGATGACCTCGCCGTCGACGCGGATGGCGCCGTCGGCCTCGACCAGCTTCAACTTGCGCGCGATCACCCGCTTGACGTCGATGGTGTACTCGAGCGTCTTGATGTCCTGAGTGATCTCGCGCGTGAACTTCACCTCGCCGACACCCGAGGCGCGGCCCCGTCCGGGCAACCCCAGCCAGCCGAGGAAAAATCCGGTGAGCTGCCACATGCCGTCCATCGGCAGGCAGCCCGGCATCACCGGATCGCCCTCGAAATGACAAGCCCACATCCACTCGATGTGGCGGTTTCCGGCGATGTCGAGTTTGGCCTGGACGACGCCCTTGCCATGAGCGCCGCCGGTTTCGGCGATGTGGTTGATCCGGCTGATCATCAGCATCGGCGGCAGCGGCAGCTGCGCGTTGCCGGGGCCGAACAGCTTGCCGTGCCCGCAGGCCAGCAAGTCATCAAATTCGAAGCTCGATCGCCTGTCAGCCATGGTCGCTGTGCACTTCCCCGTCTGCCCGCGGCCGCCACCGGCCAAGCCGGCCACGACCGCTTCCGTTCACCGGACTTTCGATCACTGCTGCGGTGTCCTAACACACCCTCACGCCGCAGCGAAAGCCGCGCGCGCTCGCAGGGGGTGCGACCCTGCAACCCTTCGGCAGCGGCCTAGCAGGCCGGTGAAATTTGCGGAACGGTAGCACTGCATGCTGCCAGGTCGTCTTGGTTGATGAGCTGTCGGCTCGGGAGCGGGGCGTTGCGGTGGTTGGCCTTCGGCCATTCACGCCGCGGCCAGCAGCCTCGGCATGCGGATCAGATTGTAAGCGGCCATTGCGAAGGTGAACTTGAAGCGAACGCGGGCGAGGCCGCGCACCTTGACCTTCGCCAGGCCGGCGATCGACTTGCCCCAGCCGAACGCTTCCTCGACCAGCTTGCG
>CAMDBL010000093.1 GCA_945889015.1 Devosia equisanguinis | reverse complement strand
AGAGCTTGGAGACGACGACGCCGGTGTGGGCGTCCTCGACGTCGATGATCACTTCCTCGATCGGCTCGAGACGCTGCTTGGTGTCCTCGTCGATCTTGTAGACGACCTTGGGACGCGACACGGTCAGCTCGAAGCCCTCGCGCCGCATGTTCTCGAGCAGGATCGCGAGCTGAAGCTCGCCGCGGCCGGACACCGTGAACGCCTCGCGATCCTCCGACTCGGTGATCTTGATGGCGATGTTGCGCTCGGCTTCGCGCAGAAGCCGGTCGCGGATGACGCGGCTCTGGACCTTGTCGCCTTCCTGGCCGGCGAACGGGCCGTCGTTGATGCGGAAGGTCATCGACAGCGTCGGCGGGTCGACCGGCTGGGCGATCAGCGGCGTGTCCACCGAAGTGTCACAGATCGTGTCGGCGACGGTCGCCTCGCTCATGCCGGCGAGCGCGATGATTTCCCCAGCCTCGGCGCTGTCGACGGGGACGCGATCGAGGCCGCGGAAGGCCAGCACTTTCTGGGCGCGGAACTGCTCGACGACCGTGCCGTCGACGCGCAAGGCCTTGACTTGCTGGTTGGCCTTGATGCTGCCCGAGCTGATGCGTCCGGTCAGAATGCGGCCGAGATAAGGGTCGGCCTCGAGCGTCGTCGCCAGCATGCGGAACTCACCGGGCTCGACGGTCGGCGGCGGCACGTGGGCCACCACCAGATCGAACATCGGCGACAGATCGACCTTGGGGCCGGCCGGGTCGAGCGCCATCCAGCCGTCACGGCCCGAGCCGTAGAGCACCGGGAAATCGAGTTGCTCGTCGGTGGCGTCGAGGTTGGCGAAGAGGTCGAAGATCTCGTTCAAGACGTCGAGGTGGCGCTCGTCGGGACGGTCGATCTTGTTGATCGCAACGATTGGGCGCAAGCCGCGCTTCAAAGCCTTGGAGACCACGAACTTGGTCTGTGGCAGCGGGCCTTCGGAAGCGTCGACCAAGACCACGACGCCGTCGACCATGTTGAGGATGCGCTCCACCTCGCCGCCGAAGTCGGCGTGGCCGGGCGTGTCGACGATGTTGACGCGGATGTCCTTCCAGACGACGCTGGTGCACTTGGCGAGGATGGTGATGCCGCGCTCGCGCTCGAGGTCGTTGCTGTCCATCGCGCGCTCGACGACGCGCTGGTTCTCGCGGAAGGAGCCCGACTGCGAAAGGAGCTTGTCGACCAGCGTGGTTTTGCCGTGGTCGACGTGGGCGATGATGGCGATGTTTCGAAGCTGCATGGATTTTCCGGGTCAGGACCGCTTGTTGCGGTGCGAAATCAATTGGCCGGGGAGGTAGCACATAGAACCCGTTGCCGCCAGCGGAGATGGTCTTGGAAGGCTCGCATGCCACGTTGCACGGTTCTTGCGAACGTTCGGCCATAGGCCTAACGGCCGTTTCGTATTGGTACGATTGAGCACGGCAGGGTCATGTTCGAGCGCAACAAAGTCGACAATTCCCCGGCACAGAGCGGCATTGCGGTCGAAATCACGCGTGACGACGGCACTATCGAGAAGGGCAAGTTGTTGCTGTCGCAATCGGGCAAGGTGCTCGACGTGCTGAACGGGAGCGCTCAATTTCTCGAGATCGAATCCTACGAGGGGCGCCGGCGGTTGATCGCGAAGGCGACGCTGCGGGATATCCGCGTGGTGCCGATTCCGGGCGCGCAGAACCTGCAGACGCGGCTGCGCGAGGGCGAGTTCGACCCCTATCGCGTCCTCGGAGTGGAGGTCGGCGCCGGACCGGATGCCGTGAAGGCCGCTTATCACGCGCGTGCCAAGGCTTATCACCCCGACCGGTACGCCAATGCCGAGTTGCCACAGGAGGTGTGCGACTACCTGGCGATCATGGCACGTCGCATCAACGCCGCATACGACGCGCTGGAGGCGCCGATGCAGGTGAAGCGGCAATCCCAGCAGAACCGCCAAGCTCCCGTCTACACATCCCCTGCGCGGTGACGTGGTTATTTTGGGCGTGGACGGACAGTGCGACGCTGGACAGCTCCGATCGCTCGACTTGTATCGATTGTGTTAGTCGCCGGGAAACATCGAAGCCCCATAGTCGAAATTGTAACTGAATGCGACGGAATGGGGATCGAGTCAGCATGGCCGGAAGCGACATGGCGGCATGGCGCCGTCAGAACAGCGACGCGATCCCGATGGAGATCAGGCTCGTCGACGGCAGCGTGCTCAGGGGCACGATGATGATCCAGCGTGAAAAATCCCTGAAGGAGGTTTTCTCCAGCGGTGATCCGTTCATCGAATTCGATTGCATGGTCAACGGCGAGATCGTGCTGGGCAAGACCGCCATCGCCGTGATCAAGCAGTTCCGCAAAGGACAGCCCGACCAGATGGAGCGCCGGGCCAAGTTGCTCGAGAAATCGGACGCGTTCGCCGTCCTGAAACTCCAGAAGACGGCCGATCTCGCCAAGGTCGAGCAGGCCTACCAGGCGCTCGCCAAGGCCTACGACCCGCAAGCCGCGGAGGGGATGCCGACCGAGGTCGCCGAGTATATGGCGGCGATGTCGCGCCGTTACGCTGCGGCCTACAGCGAGCTGAAGCTGCTGATGGCGCCGCCGCCGGCCAAGGCGGCCTGATCAAGTCGGCCTGAGCAGAGATCGCCAAAGCGATATGATTTCGGTCTGGCCGGCGTGCTGCAACGCCGGCCAGTCGCGATTTCCAGATACGTCCTGTCCTACTTGCAGGCGCGCTGCTTGGCCACGCAGTGCGGCAAGACGTTTGCGGTATCGCACTTCATCGCGATTTTGCCGGCGGGCTTTGCACCCATGCCAGCGATCGAGTTCTTCAGCGCGGCCTCGGCCATGAACTTGGCGAGATCTTCGGTCGCCATCGTCGCCTCGCCGCCGGCCATCACGCATTTGCCGGCCGCCATCGACGGCGAGACAGCGAATGCGCTTGCCAGAACGAATGCGCCGAGTGCGGCGGTCTGCGTGAGCTTCAGCATGGGTGGTCCTCCAGAGTGAAGCGGCATACTAAGCTCTCGCGGAGCCGTCGGAACAGGGTGCTGGACCGCGTTTGCCCGTCAGCGTGTCCAGCGTGCCACTCTCTCGGTGTTGCCCGACGGCACCTCGAGCGACGTTACGTGCCGCGCAGCGCTTTCAGTCGATATGAGCGGAAGGCGAAGTAGATGATCGCGAATGCCGCCAGCGCGAGATTGCTGACAAAGGTAAAGTCGAGCTCGGCCGCCTCTGCGAAGGCATAAGCGGCGCCGTAGAAGGTCGCCACGGAGAGGACCGAGGCGACCGGGTGGCGCCGGCACAACGCCCATTCGCGCCGCATCTGCTCGAAGAAGTCCGGGCTCTGCTCGTTCATCACAGCCTTTAGGCCGCTGAGGAACGTATCGGCCGAGGCAGCGGTGATGACGATATTTTCGGCCGGTCGCGCGCCGGGATTGAGCTTAGCGGTCAGCATCGCCGCCAGCTCGCTAAGCTGATCGCGGGAGCGGAACACGTCGGGCGTATGCAGGGAACGGAAGTTGAGCGGCAGCTTGCATTCCGCGATCTTGACGGGCACGAGTTTGCCGGCCTCAGCTGCGGTTTCCGCCTCGCCGTTCACCCAGCGTGACGCGACCGCGCTCGGCGACCACAGCACGACGATTGCCTTGGCTTCCTCGATCGCCCGCTCGATGGTCGCATTGATCTGGTCGCCCGCGATCAGGCGCCGGTCCCACCACACACTGAGCCCATTCGCCTCGAGCAACTGGGCGAGTTTGGCCGCGAGATTGAGATCCTCGCGCGCATAGCTCAGGAAAACATCGGCCATGACTGATTGCCCCCTGTCACGATGAGGGACGTTACGATCACGCGGATGGCGTCGGCAAGTCTCGCGCACATCGTTCAGCCGATGATCTCACGCGCGGTGCGGAATGTGCCTGCATAGCCCGCGACACTGTCCGTGATCGGCTCGGCATAGCCGCCGCCGATCGCGATGGACACCGGGATGCCGCGCCGGTGACCGAGGTGGAAGACGAGCCGGTCGCGCTCGGCGAGACCTTCGAGCGTCAGCGACAGCCGGCCGAGCTTGTCGGCGGCGAGCGCATCGGCGCCGGAGAGGTAGAGCAACAGGTCCGGCCGGAAGCTCTCGATCGCCGGCAGCACGTCGGCGAGCGCATGCAGATAGGCGCGGTCCTCGGTACCGTCAGGAAGGTCGACGTCGAGGCTCGACGGCACCTTGCGGAACGGGAAATTCTTGGCCCCGTGCAGGCTGACGACCTGCACGTCGGGCTGCCCAGCTAGTATGGCAGCGTTGCCGTCGCCCTGGTGGACGTCGAGATCGAGGATCGCGATCCGCCGTGCCTCGCCGCTCGCGATCAGCGTCAGGGCCGTGACCGCGAGATCGTTGAATACGCAATAGCCGGAGCCGAAATCGCGATGGGCGTGGTGGGTGCCGCCGGCGAGCTGGCCGGAGAGGCCGTCGCGCAAGGCGTCACGCGCGGCGGCCAGCGCTCCCCCGACGGTCGCCAGCGAGCGCCGGGCGAGTACCGGACTCCATGGCAGGCCGATGCGGCGCTGGATGTCGGCGGACAGTGTGCCGTCGAGCACCGCGCCGACGTAGTCGGACGCATGCGCGCGCTCGAGGTCGGTCCGCGAGGCTGGCGGTGAGGGCGACAACTCGCTCGGCGCAATGATGCCTTCGCGCTCCACCAGGTCGCGCAGCAAGCGGTACTTCACCGCCGGGAAGCGGTGGCCGGCCGGCAGTGGCAAGGGCGGCGTATCGGGGAAGTAGAAGCGCAAGCGATGGCCGTGGGGATGAGGCGTGGAAGGGCGTGGAACCAGAACGCACGCCGTCCGCTTCAGATCAGCCGCAGCGATTTGAAGCTGACGTGGCCCTGGCGGCCGACGATGATGTGATCGTGCACGGTGACGCCGAGCGGGCGGGCTGCGTCGAGAATCTGCTTGGTCATGTCGATGTCGGCGCGTGACGGCGTCGGATCTCCCGAGGGATGATTGTGCACCAGGATGACAGCCGTGGCCGACAGCTCCAGTGCCCGCTTGACGACCTCGCGGACGTAGACCGGCGTATGGTCGACGGTGCCCTGTCCCTGCACCTCGTCGGCGATCACGCGGTTCTTCTTGTCGAGGAACAGGATACGGAACTGCTCGCGCGTCTCGTGCGCCATCGCTGCCTTGCAATAGTCGATCACGGCGGCCCAGGACGACAGTACCGGTTTCTCGATCACCTCGGCGCGCTTCAACTCCAGCGTCGCGACCTGCAGCAATCGGAGCTGGGTGATGACGGCGTCCTTGACGCCCTTGATCTCGCGCAGCAGGGGATCGGGTGCATTGACGACGGCCGCGAACGAGCCGAACCGCTTCAGCAAGGTCTTGGCGAGCTCCTTGGTGTCGCGCTGCGGGATCGCATTGAACAGCACCAGCTCGAGTAGCTCGTAGTCGGCGATGGCAGTACGCCCACCGGAGAGGAAGCGATCTTTCAGGCGCTGGCGATGGCCGGAATGGCTCGCAATGGGGGCTTCGAAGAAGCCGCCTTGCGCCTCGCCACCCTTCTGCTCGCCGCCACTGGTCACGAACGCCCCCGTCCGCTCTTCGACGCCGCGCCTTGCTCAAGCAGCCGCATGGAACGGCGGCTTGTCGAAGCCGCCCGGCGAGTTCGTGAACACCTCGCAGCCCGTGTCGGTGACCCCTACGGTGTGCTCGAACTGCGCGGACAGCTCGCGGTCGCGGGTTACTGCGGTCCAGCCGTCCGGCAGCACTTTAACGTCCGCTTTGCCGAGGTTGATCATCGGCTCGATCGTGAACAGCATGCCGGGCTGGAGCATCGGGCCTTCGCCAGGCTCGCCGTAGTGCAGGATGTTGGGGCGGTCGTGGAACACCTGGCCGAGCCCGTGGCCGCAGAAGTCGCGCACCACGCTGCAGCGCTCGCCCTCGGCGTAGCGCTGAATGGCGTGGCCGATGTCGCCGACTGTGTTGCCTGGGCGGACGGCCGCGATGCCGCGAACCAGGGCCTCGTAGGTCACCTCGATCAGCCGCTCGGCCCGGCGCGGGATGCGGCCGACCGTGTACATGCGGCTGGTGTCGCCGTGCCAGCCCTCGACGATCAGCGTCACGTCGATGTTGATGATCTCGCCTTCACGCAGCGGCTTGTTGTTGGGAATGCCGTGGCAGACGACGTGGTTGATGGAGGTGCAGATCGACTTCGGGAAACCACGGTAGTTGAGCGGTGCGGGGATCGCGTCGTGATCGCAGGCGAACTGGAACACCAAGTCGTCGAGCCGCTCGGTCGTCACCCCTGGCTCGACGTACGGCACCAGCATGTCGAGGCACGCCGCCGCGAGCTGGCCCGCCTTGCGCATGCCGGCGAACGCCTCGGGTCCATAGAGGCGGATGGCGCCTTCCTTGGCCGGGTTGCGGCTCAGCTCTACATTCGACATGCCGTCGGGATCCCATGCTAATCTGCGCCTCCATAGATAGTACATTTCACGAACGGCGCAACGCTACTGATGCCGGGACGGCGCAGCGTTCGAGCATCTTTCGCAATCCAGGGTGACCAGCCGATGTCCGAGCCGAAGCCGGGGTATGATCCGCGCGCGGTGGATTTCATCGAGTCGGGCCGCGGTCCGCCGGTGGTGCTGGTGCATTCGAGCGTTGCCGGGGCGCGTCAGTGGCGCAAGTTGATCGACGAGCTGTCGTTCGATTTCCACGCCCGCGCAGTCAATCTCGTGGGGTATGGGCGTACACCACCGTGGACGCAAGATCGCGAGCAGTCGCTCGCGGATCAAGCGGCGGTGGTCGAGGCGGCGGTCCCAGCGGGCGGGGAGCCTGTCCGTCTCGTCGGTCACTCGTTCGGCGGCTCGGTTGCGATGAAGGCGGCGCTGCGGATGGGCGCCCAAGTCGACAGGCTGGTGCTGTTCGAGCCGAACCCGTTCTTCCTGCTGCGCGACAACCGGTGCGATGCGGCGTTCGCCGAGATCTGGGGCCTGCGCGACGTCATCAAGGTTCACGGTGGGCGCGGCGAATGGGACGTCCCGGCCGAGCGCTTCGCCGACTACTGGGGCGGGCCGGGCACTTGGGCTGCGACCAGTGCCGAGCGTCGGGCGACGTTCATCGAGGCACTCAAACCGGTCTGGCACGAGTGGGACGCGGTGATGGGCGAGACGACGCCATTGGCCGATTGGGTCGCGGGATTGCCGGAGCGGACGGCCGTCATACACGATCCGGCGACGGTACGGCCGATCCGCGAGATCGTCGAGTTGCTGAAAGCCGCCGCGCCGCACTGGCGCTTCGAGACGATCCCGGAGGGCGGCCACATGGCGCCGCTGTCGCGTCCCGACGTGGTCAATCCTATGATTTCCAGGCTGTTGAGGGATTGAAGTGGCGCAGCCGGGTCGGGCTGCCGGGTGGCGCCCGGGCCGCGCTCAGGCGCGCCAGCCGTAGAGCCAGTCGTAGCCAGCCATCACCCGCTCGCCGCCGAGCGTGCGCAGCGTCAGGTTGCGGGCAGCGGCCATGGCGCCGTCGAGGTGGTAGATGCGTCCGTTGCGGCGGGAGGCGGCAACGACCTTATTGGCCCGCTCGCTCCGGATCCGGGCATAGCGGGCGAGCCCTTCGGCGATGTCGCGGTGCGAGGCCATGCAATCCGCCAGCACGACGGCATCCTCCAGCGCCAGCACCGCGCCCTGCGCCAGGAACGGCAGCAACGGGTGCGCCGCATCGCCGAGCAGCGCGACGTTGCCGTTGGCCCAGGCGTGCCCGGGTTCCAGCTCGAACAGGCTCCAGCGCTTCCAGCCCGGCGCCGTTGCCAGCAGCTTGCGGACCTCGGCCGGAAAAGCCGCGATCTGCGGCTCGACCCAGGCCCGGTCGATGGTCGTGCTCCAGTCCTGGCTCGAGGTCGGTGTGTGCAGAATGCAGACGACCGCGATCTCGCTGCCGCCGCGCACGGGGTAGTGGACGATATGGGCGTCGGGCCGCATGTAGACGTAGGTGTCGCGCTGCCACGGCGCGCCGAGCTTGTGATCGACGGGAATGGTGGTGCGGACCGCGCTGATGCCAGTGGGGCGCGGCTCGGCCGACGTGAACAGGCCTTGCCGCACGCTCGACCAGAGGCCGTCGGCGCCGATCAGCGTCGAGCCAGTCCAAGTCCGATGATCGCGGGTCTGGATGCGGACGCCCTCGCCGGAAATCCGATCGGCGTTTTGAAACGCCGCATCGAGCGTCAGCGTGATCAGCGGCTCGGACTTGGCCTTCCCCAGCAACGCCGCGTGTAGATCCTGGCGGTGCGCGACCCAATAGGGTGTGCCATGCCGCCTCTCGATCCAATTGCCGAGCGGCAGGCGGGTCAGCACCGAGCCGTCGCGGCCGTCGTGAACGACGATGGCGCCGGGCACGCCCACATCGGGCTCGAGCGCCGACGCGACGCCGAGGCGGCGTAAAATGGCGGTGCCGTTGGGGCCGATCTGGAGGCCGGCGCCGTCCTCGGAAAAGGCCGACCGGCGCTCCATCACGACGCTCGGAATCTCGCGGCGGGCGAGCGCCAGCGCCGTCGTCAGTCCGCCGATACCTCCGCCGGCGATCAGCACGGGGCCGAGCTTCAGCCAGCGCGATGGATCGGTGTCGGCTACCGTGTCGGGCCGAAGGATGGGGGCCGCCCCGGTCATGACCACCTCGTGACGATCAGCTCCCGGAAAGGGAGCCGGTCCTGCATGTCAGGCCACCTCGTCGACGACGCACCCCTTGGGGTCGGTCACGTCGGCGTGAAGTCGCTCGTCGTGGATGTAGAGGGTCGAGCAATAGGGACACAGGATCTGGCTGTCGCCGCCCATGTCGAGATAGACGTGCGGGTGGTCGAAGGGACGGCGCGCGCCCATGCACTTCAGCTCACTAACGCCGACGTAAATCTTTTCCACGCCCTGGTCGTTGGCCAAGTGTGGAACCAGGCTCGCTGCCATCTCGTTCGCTGTCCCCCTGCTCGCGGCCGCGGAGCCGCCTGTGAATGCCGCGAACCATAGCGGTCAGCGACGAGAAATGATAGGGGAGCCGGCGTCGCATCTGCCTTGTTCCAGGAGGTCCCGCCATGCCGATATTCGCCTCCGACGGCGTCGAGATCGCCTACACCGACGAAGGTCCGACCGGCGAAGCCGTCGGCGCCATCCTGCTCATCCACGGGTTCGCTTCCAAAGTCGCCACCAACTGGGGCGACACCGGCTGGATCCGGTTCCTGCTGCGCGAGGGCTTCCGGGTCGTCGCCATCGACAATCGTGGCCACGGCGACAGCAGCAAGCTCTACGATCCGGCGCTCTACAGCTCGCCGATCATGGCCGAAGATGCGCGGCGGCTGCTCGATCACCTCGGCATCGCCAGCGCCGACGTGATGGGTTACTCGATGGGGGCGCGCATCACCGCGTTTCTCGCCATGCACCACCCCGAGCGCGTGCGCAGCGCGATCTTCGCCGGGCTCGGTATCAACATGGTGCGCGGGCTCGCCGGCACCGGCCCGATCGCACACGCGCTGGAAGCGGCCAGCATCGACGACGTGAGCAACCCTACCGCACGGACGTTCCGCGCCTTCGCAGAGCAAACGAAGAGCGACCTGGCGGCGCTGGCGGCCTGCATCCGCGGCTCTCGCGATCCGATCACGCGCGAGGGGCTCGGACAGTTGCGCGTTCCCGTGCTGGTCGCGGTCGGCTCCACCGACGTGATCGGCGGCTCGCCGCACGATCTCGCCGCGCTCATTCCGGGGGCGGAGGCACTGGAGATCACAGGGCGCGATCACATGCGCGCGGTCGGTGACCGGGTCTACAAGGAGGGCGTGGCGGCGTTCCTGAAACGGCGCCCCTGACGACGTACCTGCCTTGTACCTGGCGCCCGGGCGTGAGTCTGGTCGGCGCTCGTCAGGTCGGCGCGCGCTCCACCTTGCCGGCACGCATCTGGACGCCGATGGCGCGCAGCGCGCGCAGCAGTTGCTCGGCCCGGATCGGCTTCTTGAGCACGGTGAACGCGATGTCGCCAAGCCGGAGAAGAACCTCGTAGCCGGTCACCACCACGATCGGGATGCCCCGGCGGTGGATCGCGTCGATCAGGTCGGAGGCGAACTCGCCCTGTAGGTTGACGTCGACAAGTGCCGCATCGATGACGTTCTCGCCGAGCATGCGCGTCGCGTCGGCGACGTTGGCGGCGGGGCCGACGACGCTGACGCCGAGCGGATCGAGCAGGCCGGCATAGCTCTGGGCGATGATCCAGGTGTCCTCGACCAGCAGGACTCGCATGCCGTTGAGGGAGCTGGCCGTGTCGGCCGCCGGGGTGTGTGCTACTGAATTCACAATGAGACTCCTGGAAATCAATATTCATCGCTCGGCAATGATTGAATTTCATAGCATTTCGGCATTCCTACGTCGAGTTGGTGGCCTCGCAACTGCGTAATCGGGCGCACCAGCGATTGCTCGTGTGGTGTGGCAGATGAGATGCGAGGATCCACTAGGAAAAGTTACCGGATGGTAAGTTGCACGGGGCCAGAATTGCCGTAATTATCGGTGCTTGAATCGGTTTCCTGCCGGCGGCTTCGTAGCGTCTCAGAAGCAGGCTGGACGTTCGGACGCCGCTGCTGGCTCGAGGCGGAATGGCTCGCGTGCTGATCACGAGTGGAGAAGGGACCGAGCGGCCAGCGCCGAGGTGTGCGCGGCTGGCGCTTGCCGTCGCCGCCGCAGCCGTGGTGCTGGCTCCAGCCGTCGCCGGCGCCCAGGACCGGGCCGCCCACGATCCCGTCCGCAAGCTCGACCAAAACCGCCAGCAGCTCGAGGAGACGCACAAGCGCGAGAAGGCGCTGCAGAGCGATCTCGCCCAGCTCGCGGCGGAGCGCGAGAAGCTCAATGCCCGGCTTATGGAGACGGCCGGGCTGATCCAGAAGAGCGAAGCCCAGATGACGGCGATGGAGCAACGTCTGGGCGAACTCGATGCGCAGGAGAAGCTGGTCCGCGGCTCGCTCGATCGTCGCCGCGATTCGATCGCCAAGTTGCTCTCGGCTTTGCAGCGCATGGGCCGGAACCCGCCGCCGGTGATGGTGACGCGCCGCGAGGATGCGCTGCAGATGGTGCGCAGCGCGATGCTGCTGGCCGCCGCCTTTCCCGAGCTGAGGACCCAGGCGCTGGAGCTTGCCGGCCGGCTGAGCGAACTCGCTCGCATCATGGGCGACATCCGCAGCGAGGGCGACAATCTGAAGGCCGAGACCACCCGTCTCAACGATACCAGGCTGCGGCTCGCGGGCCTGATGGAGGCCAAGCGCCAGTCGCAGGCCGAGCGCCAGGCGGAGCTGTCGGAGGTCCGCAAGGCGGCGGCCGATATCGCCCGAAATGTCAGCGACCTCTCCGAGCTGATCCAGCGGCTCGACAAGGTGGTGTCGGATCGTACCGGCCTCGGCGACTACGATCGCGAGGCGGAGAAAGCGGATGTCCAGGCGCCCCAGCAGGTGGCCAAAGCATCGGAGCCGACGACCGTCGGCGTCGAGCCGAAGGTCAAGACTTCACCGACGACGACAAATCTATCGAAGCCGGAGGCCGGCTCGAAGGACGGTGGAGTCAAGGTCGCAGCTTTCGTGCCACCGAAGATCACGCCGCCGGCCGCCGTCGAGTTGGCGCCACAGGGTGGTACGATCCTGGGTAATCGCGGCCGTCTCAAGCCGGCGCTGCCGTTCCATCTCGCCAGGGCGCAGTTGCCGATGCCGGCGCAGGGCCGCAAGGTGCTGGCCTTTGGTGACAAGACGCAATACGGCGGCCAGTCCAAGGGAATCGTGGTTGAAACCCGCCACGGTGCGCAGATCACATCTCCGTGTGACGGCTGGATCGTGTATGCGGGTCCGTTCCGCACCTACGGCCAGCTCTTGATCATCAATGCCGGCGGTGGCTATCATGTCCTTGTGGCCGGCCTGTCGCAGGTCGATGTACAACTCGGACAATTCGTACTCGCTGCCGAGCCTGTCGGAACCATGAGCCCGGCACCGAAGGCAGTGGCTAGCAAGCCGCCGTCGAGCGCGCCCGTGCTCTACGTCGAGTTTCGCAAGGATGGGCGGCCCATAGATCCCGACCCGTGGTGGGTAGCGGGTCATCATAAGGTGCAAGGCTAATGCGCAAGACTGATTTTGCGTTCTGGACATTCCTGGCGATGACCGGCCTCGCTGGAGTGACCACGGTTCTGAACGTGACGCGGACCTACTCCGCGACCACGCAGAACTCGGACCTGTACCGGCACCTGGACCTGTTCGGCGACGTGCTCGAGCGCGTCCGATCGGATTATGTCGAGAAGCCGGACGACGGACAGCTGATCGAGTCCGCCATCAACGGCATGCTGGCGTCGCTCGACCCTCACTCGGCCTACCTGAGCCCCAAGCACTTCCGCGACATGCAGGTGCAGACCCGTGGCGAGTTCGGCGGCCTCGGGATCGAGGTGACCATGGAGAACGGGGTCATCAAGGTGGTGTCGCCGATCGACGAGACGCCCGCTGCCCGCGCCGGCCTGATGTCCAACGACCTGATCACGCACCTCGACACCGAGCAGATCGTCGGTCTCACGCTCGAGCAGGCGGTGGAGAAGATGCGCGGGCCGGTCGGCACGCCGATCAAGCTCACCATTGTGCGCAAGGGCCGTGACGATCCGTTCGACGTCGAGATCAAGCGCGACGTGATCCGCATAAACGCGATCAAGGCTCGGCTCGAGGGTGACGTCGGCTACGTCAAGATCTCCACCTTCAACGAGCAGACCCATGCCAACCTGGTGAAGCAGGTGGACGCGGTGAAGAAGCAGGCCGGCAAGCCGCTCAAGGGCTGGGTCGTCGATCTGCGCAACAATCCGGGCGGTCTGCTCGATCAGGCGATTGCCGTCTCCGACGACTTCCTGGAGCGTGGCGCCATCGTGCTGACCAAGGGCCGCAACAACGAGGAAACGCAGCGGGCGCAGGCCCGGCCCGGCGACATCACCGAGGGCAAGAAGGTGGTTGTGCTTGTCAACGGTGGCTCGGCCTCGGCCTCCGAGATCGTCGCCGGCGCTCTGCAGGACCACAAGCGAGCCACGGTCATCGGCACGCGCTCGTTCGGCAAGGGATCGGTGCAGACCATCATCCCGCTCGGTGCCAATGGTGCGATCCGTCTCACTACGGCGCGCTACTACACACCGTCGAACCGCTCGATCCAGGCGGCCGGTATCGAGCCGGATGTGCTCGTCGAGCAGGAGCTGCCCGAGGAGCTGAAGGCCAAGGCGCCGGCCGAGAAGCCGCGCGGCGAGGCGAGCCTGCGTGGCCATCTCAAGGGTGAGAAGGCCGACAAGGAGGGCAAGGAGAGTTCTGGCTCGTCATCTTACGTGCCGAAGGAGCCCGAGAAGGATCAGCAGCTCCAGTACGCACTGAACATGATCCGGACCGCGCCGGAGCAGGCGCCCGCCGTACAGGAGACGGCGAAGCCCGCGCTGCCGGACAAGAAGTCGGCGAACTGACGACTACGGCCGAGCAGCGAGGTACGCCGAAAGCGATGAAGAGCGGGCGCCGATCTCTGAGGAGGCGGCGCCCGCTTCGTTTGGGGAGGTAGTGACCGGCCTCCGGTCCGACACCTGAGATCTTCTGCAACGGTGTCAGACCAGAGGTCAGACACCTCCGACAGAGTAGGGACGACGCGACGATGAGCGAGGAAACCTTCCTGCCGGGCTATCGGCCGTGCGTGGGCATCATGCTGCTGAACCGGCAGGGCCACGTCTGGGTCGGCCGCCGCTCCGATGCGCCGACCGAGGCCGAGGGACCGGGGAGCTGGTGGCAGATGCCACAAGGTGGCATCGACGAGGACGAGCAGCCGCGCGTTGCCGTGCTGCGCGAGCTGATGGAGGAGACCGGCATCGGCGCCGGATCGGTCGAAATCATCGCCGAGATGCCGGGCTGGCAGTATTACGACCTGCCGCCGTCGCTGCAGGCCAAGGCCTGGGGCGGACGCTACAAGGGCCAGCGGCAGAAGTGGTTCGCCGCCCGCTTCACGGGGACCGACAGCGAGGTGAACATCATCCCGGAGCCGCCGCATCAGATCGAGTTCGACCAGTGGCGCTGGGCGCCGATCGGCGAGGTCGAGGGGCTGATCGTGCCGTTCAAGCGTCCGGTGTACGCGGCGGTGGTGAAGGCGTTCACGCCGCTCGCCATGCCGGGGTGATCGGCAGTTCTGCGATTTCGCAGATAGATGTGGAAACTGTCATCACCCAGACATCGAACTGGTGTCTGGATAAAGATCCAATCGACGGCGGGAAAAACCAGGGAGCATTTGCAATCGATGCCCTCAGCGACGCTCGACATCGGCAGTGAAGCCGGTGGACTGCCTTACAGGTCTTGCGTCGGCATCATGCTACTCAACCGCTACGGCTTGGTCTTCGTCGGCCGCCGGTTGCCGAAATGGCAGGACGATCGCTCGGCCTATATCTGGCAGATGCCGCAGGGCGGCATCGAGAAGGGCGAGACACCGCGCGAGGCGGCCTTCCGCGAACTCAACGAGGAGACCGGCGTCACCAATGCCGACGTGGTCGGCGAGATCGGCGAGTGGTTGAGCTACGATCTGCCGCCCCAATTGCAGGGCGTGGCGATGAAGGGGCGCTATCGCGGGCAGCGGCAGCGGTGGTTCGCGATGCGGCTCACCGGCCCCGACAGCGAGATCGACATCCGCCCGAAGGACAAGAAGCCCGAGTTCGATGCCTGGCGCTGGGCGCGCATCGACGAGGTGTCCGGGCTGATCGTGTCGTTCAAACGCCCGGTCTACGAGACCGTCGTGCGCCGCTTCGGGCATCTGGCGCTATAGGCGCTGGGAGACGCTGAGGACATGAGCAAAGCCGGATTTGCGAGGATCGCGATCGGTATCCTCGGTACTGTCGTCACCGGCATGGTGGCGACGTCGAGCGGCCTCGGCACGGGCCTCATGCTGCTGGCCATCGTCGCGGGATTCATAGCGACCGGACTGTTGGCCGAGGCGGCGTTCCGAACCTTCGCGACTCCGGACGAGATCCGGCGCGATCTCGAGGATCGCGTCCATAACGGCGACTGAATGAAAAGCAAAACCGCCGGCCGGTTTCCCGATCGGCGGCAATGTCCAAGTCGGAATTGAAGCTGCTCAGCGCTGCAGCGCGCGAAGCTGCTCGACGAGTTCGGCGGCGTGCATGCGGGACATGTCGTCCCTGGCGGCGGCGACCTCGGCTTCGGCCGCCTCGATCTCCTTGGCGACGGTCCCGGCATCGAGGCCGTCGAGGTCGAGAGCGCTCTGGGCGAGCACGGTCAGGCGCGCCGGGTCGACATCGGCGAAGCCGCCCTTGACGAACACGCGACGTTTGCCGGACGGCAGCGTGATGTCGAGCACGCCCGGGCGCAGCGTCGAGATCACCGGCGCATGGCCGGCGAGCACACCGAAATCACCGTCGCGACCAGGCACGACAACCTGCTCGGCGTCCTCGGAGAGCAGCACCCGCTCGGGGCTCACCAGCTCGAATTTGAATGTGCCTGCCATGGGGTCCTCAAGGGTGAGTCGTGAGTGGTGAGTCGTGAGTGGGGATGCTGAAGATGAATGGGATCGTGCCCCCACTCACCATTCACGACTCCCCACTCACGCCTGCACTGCTCTTAAGCTGCCTCGGCCAGCTTTTCGGCCTTGGCGATGGCGTCCTCGATGGTGCCGACCATGTAGAAGGCGGGCTCCGGCAGATGATCGTAGTCGCCGTTGCAAATGCCTTTGAACGCCTTGATCGTGTCCTTCAGCGGCACCTGTACGCCGGGCGAGCCGGTGAACACCTGCGCGACGTCGAAGGGCTGCGACATGAAGCGCTCGATCTTGCGAGCGCGCGCCACTGTCAACTTGTCGTCCTCGCTGAGCTCGTCCATGCCCAGAATGGCGATGATGTCCTGCAACGACTTGTACTTCTGCAGCACCTGCTGGGTCTGGCGGGCGACCGCATAGTGCTCCTCGCCGACGACGCGCGGATCGAGCATGCGCGAGGTGGAATCGAGCGGGTCGACGGCCGGGTAGATGCCCTTTTCCGCGATCGAGCGCGACAGTACGGTGGTGGCGTCCAAGTGGGCGAACGAGGTCGCGGGCGCCGGGTCGGTCAAGTCGTCGGCGGGCACGTAGATGGCCTGCACCGAGGTGATCGAGCCCTTCTGCGTCGAGGTGATGCGCTCCTGCAGGGCGCCCATGTCGGTTGCCAGCGTCGGCTGATATCCGACCGCCGAGGGGATGCGGCCGAGAAGTGCCGACACTTCCGAACCCGCCTGCGTGAAGCGGAAGATGTTGTCGACGAAGAACAGCACGTCCTGGCTCTGGTCGCGGAAGTGCTCGGCGACGGTCAGGCCGGACAGGGCGACGCGCATGCGGGCGCCCGGGGGCTCGTTCATCTGGCCGAACACCAGGGCGCACTTTGAGCCCTTGGTCGAGCCGTTGTTCTTCTTGGGGTCCTTGTTGACGCCCGACTCGATCATCTCGTGATAGAGGTCGTTGCCCTCACGGGTGCGCTCGCCGACGCCGGCGAACACCGAGTAGCCGCCATGCGTCTTGGCGACGTTGTTGATCAGCTCCATGATCAGCACAGTCTTGCCGACGCCGGCGCCGCCGAACAGGCCGATCTTGCCGCCCTTGGCGTACGGCGCGAGCAGGTCGACGACCTTGATGCCGGTGACGAGGATCTCGGCGGCCGTAGACTGGTCGGCGAACGAGGGGGCCACCTGATGGATGGCGCGGCGCGCCTTGGTCGGCACGGGGCCGGCCTCGTCGACCGGCTCGCCGATCACGTTGACGATCCGGCCGAGCATCTCGTCGCCGACAGGCACCGAGATCGGCTGGCCGGTGTCGGAAACCTCCTGGCCGCGCACCAAGCCTTCAGACGAATCCATGGCGACGGTGCGGACGGTGTTCTCGCCGAGATGCTGGGCGACCTCGAGCACCAGGCGGTTGCCCTGGTTCATGGTCTCGAGCGCGTTCAGAATCTCAGGGAGATGCCCGTCGAACTGAACGTCGACGACGGCGCCCATGACCTGACGGATCTTGCCAACTTTGTTCGATGCCATTGTCGTTCCTCGATGCAGTCGTCGGTTTAGAGCGCCTCGGCGCCCGAGATGA
>CAMDBL010000092.1 GCA_945889015.1 Devosia equisanguinis | reverse complement strand
GGCGAGGGACACCACGAGGTGTGGCGCCGCCTCGCCAGCCACTGCGAACTGTGCAACCCGTGTCTTCGCCGCAGGCCACTGCGTTGCCGAGCGCTCGGCCGCCGAGCCGTTCACCGATGCCTCGCCGCTGGTCTCACATCTCCCGGTCGCTTATCCGTCCGGCACCGGCCAGTGCAGCGGCGTCGGCCAGGCGCTACCTCTGACCGCCGACGTCGAGGCATTGCGCAGCTCGATCGCGAGCCTCGCGAACGGCGGCAAGTCGTCCCCTCAGCTCGGTATCGCCTGGGCCTGGTACATGCTGTCGCCTGAATGGACCTATCTCTGGCCGGCGGACAGCCGACCCGCGGACTATGCCGAGCTCGCGCTGCGCACCAGTGGCAACAAGCCGAAACTGCGCAAGATCGCCATCCTGGTGCAGAGCGCGCACGAAACGGTGCAGCGCTGCCAAGGCGTCGACGACCGGATCATCGCGTGCAATGCACCGAACGGCACCGCCATCGAGCAGACCCGGCGCCTGTGCGACGCGATACGCCGGACTGGCATCGCCATCTATGTCGTCGGGATCGGCATCGAAGGCCATCGCGAGCTCGATGCGGTGCTGCGCAACAATTGCGCGGGCCGCGAGGATTCGTTCTACGCCGTGCGATCAGGAAGCGAGCTGAGGCAGGCGTTCCGCGACATCGCCTTGCAGATCTCACCGGCGATGGAGACGAACTGAGACGGCGGGTGGCAGCGCGCCGCCGCAGCGCCGTTCCACACGCGCATCAATCGACGCATTCCTCGCCAAAGCCGTCCGCGACCAGCGCCACGAGGGCCTCGAGCGCCTCGGGGGCCTGGGGTCCGGCCGCCGTGATCAGCAGCGTGGAGCCAGGGCTGGCCGCGAGCATCATCAAGCCCATGATCGAGGTGCCACCGACGCTTTGACCGTCGCGCGACACCGTCACCTCGGCATCGAACGTCTCGGCGCACTTGACGAATTTCGCCGAGGCGCGCGCATGCAACCCCTTGATGTTGCGGATCGTGACCACCGCTTCCGGCCGGGCCTTGCTCGAGCTTTCTGGCATTCCTCACCCCGCACGCGCGTACCCTGTCCAGGCTGTCATGCACTCGCGAGCCGGCCGCTGTCGAGCCTGGCCGTCTCGAGGCGTGTCAAGCCTGGCCGGAAAGCTCCTGACTGGCGACTTTGATGTATTTGCGGCCGGCATCGCGGGCACGACCGACGGCCTCGCCGATCGGCACCTCGGCACGAATGCTCGCGAGCTTGACCAGGATCGGAAGATTGATGCCGGCGATGACCTCGACATTGGCCTCGTCCATCGCCGAGATGGCGAGGTTCGACGGTGTGCCGCCGAACATGTCCGTGAGGACGATGACACCCTTTCCGGACTCGACCCGGCGGATGGCGTCGATGATCTCGAGCCGCCTCTGGGCCATGTCGTCCTCGGGGCCGATGCAGATCGTCTCAAGCTGCGTCTGGCGGCCGACAACGTGCTCCAGCGCCGAGCGGAACTCGGCGGCAAGCCCTCCATGCGTGACGATCACCAAACCGATCATCGAAACTTTTTGGATTTGCTCGGAACCCGTGTCGCCATCGACGGCGGCTCCATGTTTCCTGGCAGGGGCGGAGGGAGCACGAAACTCACTATGATCGCCCAGCGGACGACGCAAGACGCGCTGGAACATTCACCAACCCGAGGCTTGTTGCAAGAGGTGTCATCCGATTTGACGACAACTCATGGCAACGAGGCAACGCCATATATGTCAATAGCGATCAAGACTTTCAACGCAGAAGCGACGTGAAACGGCTCCACAGCGAGAACGGGAACCTCGACACCCAGGATGTCGCATCGTGGCAAAACATCCGGCAGGCGATCAGACGGCGCCTCGGAATCGAGATCGGCGATCAGCACGACCTGCGACGGCGGGCCCAGCGGAACCGAGACGATCCCGACGCCTCGGACCTCGAGCAGGCCGGCAATCGAGGCCGGGGGCGTGGCCATCAGCCGCGCCCCGTCGCGGGTCAGCACGACGCGATCGTCGGCGACGAGGCGGGCTGGTGCCGGCGTCAGCGGCGTCACGCCGACGGCGAGGCAGCGCAGCGCCAGATCCGACTTTCCCGAGCCCGAACGGCCGCGCAGCAGGACGGCGCGATCGCCGAGCGCGATGCAGGTGGCGTGGACCGTTTCAGACCTGGCGGCCACCGAGACGTCCTCCGCTGACCATCAGAGGAGCCGGCAGGCGGACGACGAACCGCGCGCCGAGGCGCTCGCCGCCCTTGGGCGCGCCGGGCGCATAGCGGTTCTCGGCGAAGATCTCGCCACGGTGGGAGCGAATGATCTCGCCGGAGATCGACAGCCCGAGCCCCGAATTGTTGCCGCGGCTCGATTCTGCCGTCGGCCGATACGTGTAGAACCGCTCGAACACCTTGGTCAGCTTGTCCTCGTCGATGCCGGGCCCCTCGTCCTCGACCGCGACCTCGATGTGGCCGGCGAGCCGGCGGGCGGTGACGCGCACCTGGCTGCCTTTCGGCGCGAACGAGATGGCGTTGTCGACGAGATTGGTGAACACCTGCGCCAGACGTCCGTCGTTGCCGCGCACGACGTAGGGCTCGGGCAGCGGCGAGGGCGCGATGTCGAGCGTCAGCAGGCAGCCCCATCGCTCCGCCTTGTCGCGGAAGATCGCCTCGACACTGGTCAGGATGTCGGTCACCACCAGCCGCTCGAGCTTTTGGCGGGCGAGTTCGGCATCCAGGCGCGAGGCGTTGGACACGTCGCTGATCAAACGATTGAGGCGCTTCAGCTCGAGCTGGATCTGCTCGACCAGCTCGTCGCGCTGCGCCTCGGTCTTGGCATACGTCAGCGCCTCCGCCGTGCTGCGGGCCGCGGTCAGCGGGTTCTTCAACTCGTGCGCCACGTCCGCGGCGAACTTCTCGCTCGCCTCGATGCGCCGGTAGAGCGAGGCGGTCATCGCGCGGAACGCTTTCGCCATCTGTCCGACCTCGTCGGTCCGATCGGCGAACTCGGGAAGCTCCTGGCGCGCGCTGATCGAGCGGCTGACGGCCTCGGCCGCCTCCGAGAGCTGGCGCATCGGCTTGGCGACCGTCCGGGCGAGCAGCAGCGAGGCGGCGAGCGAAGCCGCCAGCGCCATCGCCGCGACCGTCCAGATCACCTGCCGCTCCTCCGAGCGGATATCCTCGATCTCGCCGGGGCGGGTCGACAGCAGCAGCACACCTTGCACGGCGCGAGCCCGTTGGATCGGCGTCGCCACCGACACGATCTGCTCACCGCGCTGGTTGAGCAGCAGCATCGCCGTGGTGCCCTTGCCATCGAGCGCCTTGCGAACCTCCGGATAAAGCGTGCCGTTGGCGTTGCCGATCTCCTTGTAGACCGGCAACTCCTGGTCGATCAGCCAGTAGCGCAGCCGCGTCCAGAAATCCTTGGTGCGCACCTTGCCGAGGCTCGCATCCGGCTCGTCGGTCGGCTTTGCCGGCGCACGGCTGCCGGCACTGCGCTGCAGGTGCATGGTGCGTGAATCCGCGATCAGCGTGCCGTCGCGCGTGTAGATGCGGGCGCGGTTGGTCGTCGGCTGCACCAGCCGCCGCAGGATCGGATTGACGCGCTCGGGCTTGATCGACAGCTCCAGCGAGGAGAAGGCGTCGTCGCGGAACGGCTTCAGCGAGCCCTCGATCTCCGGCAGCTTCTCGGGATCGAGCACCAGTTCCTCGGAATCGACCGTGGCGGAGGCGGCGATCGCGGCGGCGATGATCTCACTTTGCGCCTTCAGGCTTTCGCGCTTGGATTCGATCAGCCAGGCTTGGGTCTCGCTGAGATAAAGAATGCCGGCGAGCAGCACCGCGAAGCCGAGCAGATTGGCGACGATGATGCGGCGGCGAAGGCTGCCGAACAACATCCGCACCAGCGCCTGCCGGCCGAGCCAGCCGGTGACCGGCTCCAGCATGGTGCCGGCGGCGCGCGCGATGGAAGCCGCTTGAAGCAGCATCGAGCGCGCCAGCCGGAAGGCGGGCGCCAAAGTCGGCAGGAGCACCTGCTTGACCGAGTGCAGCGGGCCGGCGAGTGCGGGCCAACGCACCAAACCTTGCCGCTCCGTGTCGAGCGCCATACGCGACCGGCTCCTCGCTGAAAGCTACCTGCGTTCTCCCCACTCCCGGCGTGCCGAGCGCGCCGAGGATCACCCGGGAACGACCGTCGGGACCGCTCAGGCTTCCTTGAAGCGATAGCCGACGCCGTACAGCGTCTCGATCACGTCGAAATCGTCGTCGACCTGCTTGAACTTCTTGCGCAGGCGCTTGATGTGGCTGTCGATGGTGCGGTCGTCGACGTAGACCTGATCGTCATACGCGGCGTCCATCAGCGCGTCGCGCGTCTTGACCACGCCGGGACGCGTCGCCAGGGCCTGCAGGATCAGGAACTCGGTGACGGTCAGGGTCACCGGCTTGTTGTCCCAGTGGCAGGTGTGACGCTCGGGATCGAGCTTCAACTGACCGCGCTCAAGGATGCGGGCCGCCTCGGCCGCCGGCGCGTTGGCGTCCTTGGGCTGGAAGCGGCGGATGACCGCCTTGATGCGCTCGACCACGAGGCGCTGCGAGAAAGGTTTGGCGATGTAGTCGTCGGCGCCCATCTTGAGGCCGAACAACTCGTCGATTTCCTCGTCCTTGGAGGTGAGGAAGATCACCGGCATGTCGGAGACTTGGCGCACGCGGCGCAGCAGCTCCATCCCGTCCATCTGCGGCATCTTGATATCGAACACGCCGAGATCCGCCGGCTCCTCGGTCAGCGCCTCCAGCGCCGACTTGCCGTCGTTGTAGGTCCGCACCTTGAAGCCTTCGGCCTCCAGCGCCATCCTGAGCGAGGTCAAGATGTTGCGCTCGTCGTCGACAAGGCAGATCGTGCTTTTCTCTTTCATGACCCCAATTCCCGCATGTCGCAGACACGGATCGCAGACAAGGACGAACGTTGCTGCGGTTTATGGCCCCTTGGTGTGCGAAGTGTGGCAGCACGCTTATGCCGGGGCGCAGGTGAACCAGGACTGAATAGGCCACGCAGCCGGGCGGAGCAAGCGCTGATGCCAGAAACCTCGGGAATGCCAGGACAAAAGCCGGGAAAATCAATGCCGTCTCATTCCGGCCCGACGCCGGCGGAGGATGTGCGCGCACTGGTGCGGAACGCGACCACGGCATCGCTCGCGAGCCTCGATCTGGCGACGGGCCATCCTTATGCGTCGCTGGTGCTGACAGCGACAGCGCCCGACGGACGGCCGTTGTTGCTCGTCTCCCGCCTCGCCCGCCATACGCGCAACATTCTCGCCGATCCACGCTCGAGTCTGCTCGTCGACGGCACCTCGGGGTCGGCCGATCCGCTCGCTGGAGGGCGGGCGACGTTGATCGGGCAACTCGCGCCGGTCGCCGGTGAGATGACGGGAATGGCGCGACAGCGATTTCTCGCGCGGCATCCGAATGCCGAGGGCTACGCCGGCTTCGCCGACTTCGGCTTCTACGCGTTCACGCCGGAGTGCGCGCACTACATCGGAGGCTTCGGCCGCATCGTCGAGGTCGAGGCGGGCGACATCCTGGTCGACACGGCGGGCGCGGAGTCGCTGCTGGCTGCCGAAGCCGGCATCGTCGCCCAGATGAACGCGGACCACGCCGACGCGATCAACCTCTATGCGACCGCGCTGCTCGGCGAGCCGGCCGATTCGTGGCGAATGAGCGGCATTGACCCCGACGGCGCGGATTTGACAGCAGGCCGACGAGCCGCACGTCTGAGCTTCTCGAAAAGAGTGTGCAATCCGGACGATGCTCGCCGTACACTGGCTGATCTCGCACATGCAGCACGAGGGGCTTCACCGCGAGCCCCGGAGGGGTTAACCTGAACGGACGAGTGCGACTATAGGACTGATTGAGGTTGGGCTAGACGTTTTCTAGTACCAGCCCTTCTTCTTTGCCGCTCTGGCATCGACACTTCGCGGCACGGACGTCCTGGGCAGGCCGAAGCCGGCACGGCGTTTGCACAGTACTTCAGGGCCTACGGCACTTCACGGCCCACGGCTCTGGCTCGTCGCTGGAGACTGTGGCGACGGCACCCTTCGCACAAGGCGGAGGGCACGGCATGCAGGCAGGAAACCAAGGATAGCGGGAACCCCACGGGACGCTCATGAAAAACGATTCCTTCCCCCTCGACGGCGCAGCCAAGATTCACCACAATCTTCCGCCGGCAGAGCTGATCGAGCACTCCATCCGTCGCAACGAGGGCCGGCTCGCCTCCACAGGCGCCTTCGTCGCCGAGACCGGCGAGCACACGGGCCGCTCCGTGAAGGACAAGTACACCGTCCGGGACGAGACCACCGACGGCAAGATGTGGTGGGACAACAACAATGCGATGACCCCCGCGCATTTCGAAGTGCTGCTCGAAGACTTCAAGGCGCACGCCAAGGGCCTCGATCTCTACGTCCAGGATCTCCACGTCGGTGCCGATCCCGCCTATCGCTACAACACCCGCATCGTCTGCGAGTATGCTTGGCACGCGGTGTTCATCAACCACCTCCTGCGCCGCCCCACCGCCGAGCAGCTCAACGGCTACCAGCCGCAGCTGACCATCGTGAACCTGCCGAGCTTCCGCGCCGATCCCAAGCGCCACGGCTGCCGCTCCGGCACCGTGATCGCCATCGACTTCAAGCGGAACCTGATCCTGATCGGCGGCACCTCGTATGCCGGCGAGACGAAGAAGTCGGCGTTCACGTTCATGAACTGGGCCCTTCCCGCTCGCGGCGTGCTGCCCATGCACTGCTCCGCCAATTACGGCAAGAAGGGCGACAGCGCGTTGTTCTTCGGGCTTTCTGGCACAGGCAAGACCACGCTGTCGGCAGATCCCAAGCGCACGCTGATCGGCGATGACGAGCACGGCTGGTCTTCCACCGGCATCTTCAACTTCGAGGGCGGCTGCTACGCCAAGTGCGTCAACCTGCGTCAGGAGAGCGAGCCGCTGATCTGGGCCGCAACCAACCGGTTCGGCGCGATCCTCGAGAACGTCGTGCTGAAGGGCCCAAATCGCGATCCCGACTACGACGATCAGTCGCTGACCGAGAACACGCGCTCGGCCTATCCGGCGGAATGGATCCCCGACACCGACATCTCGGGCGTCGCCGGCCAGCCCAAGAACCTGGTGATGTTGACCGCCGACGCGTTCGGCGTGATGCCACCGATCGCCAAGCTCAACCCGAGCCAGGCGATGTACCACTTCCTGTCGGGTTACACCGCCAAGGTCGCCGGCACCGAGAAGGGCATGAGCGCCCCGGTCGAGGCCACGTTCTCGACCTGCTTCGGTCATCCGTTCCTGCCGCTGCATCCCAGCGTCTACGGCAACATGCTCAAAGACCTCATCGCCAAGCACAATGTCGATTGCTGGCTGGTCAATACCGGCTGGACAGGCGGCAAGTACGGCGTCGGCAGCCGCATGCCGATCAAGGCGACGCGCGCCCTGCTCGACGCGGCCCTGGCCGGCGAGCTCAAGGGCATGCCGATGCGCACCGACCCCTACTTCGGCTTCCAGGTGCCGTTGGCGCTGGAAGGGGTCGATCCCAAGATCCTGACCCCGCGCGAGACCTGGGCCGACAAGGCCGAGTTCGACACCACCGCGCGTGGCCTCGCGGAAATGTTCAACAAGAACTTCGCCAAGTTCGAGAAGCACGTCGACGCCGACGTGAAGGCTGCCGCTCCCGGCATGCTGAAGGCGGCGGAGTAGCTCTCGACAGAGGGTCCGAGTTCACGCGCGAGCAGCCGTGTGACGATCAGCGGCGCGCCCCTGGGGGCGCGCCGTTTTTTGCCGATCACTCCAGCGAGAAATTCTCCAGCCTGCGCGAGAGCGCGGGGTGAAAATAGGGATCGTCGTCGATCAGCGGGCCCCAGCGCTCGAGCAGACGGCGGCATTCGGCGTCATAGGCGGCGCGGCGGGCCGGGCTGTAGTCCTTCGCCCGCGATGCGCTTTCCTTGTGCAGCAATTCCGCATACGGCGTCCACATCGTCTCGAAACCGGCCGCGCGCAGCCTGAGGCACAGATCGACGTCGTTGTAGGCGACCGGGAATGCCTCCGCGTCAAAGCCGCCGACCGCCTCGAACTTGCCTCGCTCGACGACGAGGCAGGCCGCCGTCACCGCCGCGAAATACTGCTGCGTCTGCAGCCGCCCGAGATAACCCCAATCGCCGGGGCGCGCGAAACGGTGCGCATGCCCCGCCATGCCGCCGACCCCGAGCACGACGCCGGCATGCTGCACGAGGCCGCTCGGATAGAGCAGCTTGGCCCCGACCGCCCCGATGGGCGGCCGCAGCGCATGCCCGGCCATCTCGGCGAGCCAATCCGGACCCAGTACCTCGATGTCGTTGTTGATGAAGCCGAGCACGCCGCCGCGGGCATGCGCCACCGCGGCATTGTTGATCGCGGCGAAATTGAACGGTCCCGGACACGGGATGAGGCGCACGCGGGGATCGCGCGTGATCGCGGCAAAGTAGCTCAGCGTTCGGACATCCTGGCTGCCGTTGTCCGCGATCAGCACCTCGAGCGCGGGATACGCGGTCCGCTCCAATAGCCCGGCGACGCAGGGCTCCAGCAGGTCGCGCCGGTCGCGGGTCGCCACGATCAGGCTGACGAGCGGCGCGGGATCGGGAACCGGAAACGTGACGCGGGCGATGCCAGTGGTGCCGGCGCGCACCGACGCACCCGGACTTTCGTGGCGGAGAAGGCTTTCGACGAGCTCTGCGCGCCGTTCGTCCGATCCCGCATCCGCCGCCGCCGCGCGTCCCACCGGCCGGCGATGGACGAGCATGCGCGGAATATGACGCACACCTCCCGCTCCGGAACGGGCAGCGGCGAGCAGCAGCGCGTCCGGCAATCCCGACGCGAGGCCGGGCACCCGCTCGCGGCCGGCTGCGACGGCCGTCCGCGCTACCGCGAACGAGCCCACGTAGTCGCGCGCGAGATACAGCGCCTCGTTCCATTGCGGCTTGAACTCGGGCGCGGAGCGGCAGCCGTCCGTATCAATCGCATCTCTGTCCCAGGTGACGGCCGCCGGCGGCGGGCTCTGGGATATGGCGTGCGCCAGCCGCAGCAGGGCGTCCGGCGTCAGCACGTCGCCGCAGCGCAAGACGACGAGCCAGTCGGCTGCGGGTGTCCGACCTCCGCAGGCAAGGGACTGGGGATTGTCGCCCTGCCACTCCACCACCTCGATCACCGGTAGCGTCACCGCGGCAGCCCGCCACCGTTCCAGCTCCGCCACCTCGGCCGCCCAGGTGGCGGCGTTGCGGGCGAGCCAGGCCCCATAGGCCATCGTGCGCGGCTGACCGAACAGCCGCATCAGCCGATTGCGCGCGCGCACCTTCTTGCCGCGCAGCCGCCAGCCGAGGGCGCTCAGCATCTCGTCGCGATCCCGGCCCAGCGCCCGATGCAGCAGCCTCAGCCGACCAAGCGGCGCCAACGCAACGCGCACGCCCGCCCCGAGGGGCACCGGCGCAGCGAGCCGCGCTCGCACCACCGCCGCCTCGATCCGCAGCACCTGGGTGATCGCGCCATTCTCGCCCGCGGGAAGCGCCACCTCGACCGCCGTGCCGTCGGCATAACCGAGCAGCAGCGTGGCGCGCGCGGCGGCGGCAGCCGGCAGTCCGGACACGGCCAGCTCGACCCAGCCTGGCCCCATCGCTGGCCGCGGGAGCGTCACCGTGATCGATGCATCGCTTGCAGCCTTAGCCAGGGCTGGCGCAGCGCATATCCTCTCGGTCGGATCACGGGGGCTCGTCATGGCGCGGAGGTTGGATGCGCCGCCGCTCGCGGTCAATGGCGCCGCCGATGAAACCGGCAAGGACGCGCGCCCCGGCGTGACAAGGCCGGGATCCCGGCGGTACTCTCGCGCCAGGGCGGCGCTGCCACGCACGATACGACCGCCGACTCCGACAAGTGCGACCGGGAGAGGCCCATGCTGATCGTCGATAGCCAAGTCCACATCTGGCAGCGCCCGGGCCTTGGACCGCATCATGTGCAATTGCCGAAGTTCGACGCCGCCGACCAGTTGAAGGCGATGGACGAAGCCGGCGTGACGGCAGCCGTGATCTGCCCGCCGTTCATGATGGAGGACGTCAACCAGATGGCGTCCGACGCGGCGGCGAAGCATCCCGACCGGCTCACCGTGATGGGCTTTTTTCCAATCGACGCGCCCGATGCCCGTGAGCGGATGCGCACTTGGAAAGAGCGGCCCGGCATGAAGGGCCTGCGGTGGGTGCTGAACCAGCCGCACATGAAAGCGTGGTGGACCGACGGCACCATGGACTGGATCTGGGACGAGGCCGAGCGCCAGGGCCTGCCGATCAGCTACCTCGTCAACGACAACATGGCAGCCCTCGGCCGCGCCGCCGAGCGCCATCCCCGCCTCAAGCTGATGATCGACCACCTCGGCGCCGTCGTCAGCGCCAAGGACGACGCCGCGTTCGTCAACTTGGCCGACATGCTGGCGCTGGCGAAGCATCCCAATATCGCGGTGAAGCTGTCGGGCGCGCCGAGCAACTCGTCCGACGCCTACCCCTGGCGCAACATCCACGATCACATCCACCGCATCGTCGATGCGTTCGGCCCCGCGCGCTGCTTCTGGGGCACGGACCTGTCGCGCATGCCCTGCCCCTACCGCCAGTGCGTGACGATGTTCACCGAGGAGATGCCCTGGCTGAAGGGCCGCGACCTCGAATTGGTGATGGGGCGCGGGCTTGTCGGCTGGATCGGATGGAAGCTCTGAATCACCCCGCTTGCGCCGCCCGGACGCGGCGGTAGTTGACGAGATACCAGGCCAGCGCCAGCAGCTGGACCGCCAGGAAGACGCCGAAGGCGAGTTGGTAGGAGCTGGCGGGATAGCCGCCGCCGGGCTTCGAGGGGAGCAGGCTGATGATCGCCCCGATGCCGAACTGGGCGAGGAATGCCCATACGAACATGGTCAGGTTGATCGCGGTGTTGGAGCGGCCCGACAGGCTCGCGCCGAAGTAGCGGGCGAGCCAGGGGTAGGCCAGAACCGCGACATGCCCGGTCATCGCGAACAGGCACCACAATCCGAGCGCCACCCAGCGGTTCGACGGCGCCAGCACCAGCCCCACCTGGGCGGTCAGGAACAGCACGACGAAGCCCATCATCACCGTCAGCAGGCTGTAGCCGCGCCGGACCAGGCGATCGGCAACCACGCCGGTCCCGAGGAAGCTGACGGTCAGGCCTGCCGCCATCGCCAGCAAAGAGTTGGCGACATCGAGCCGGTCCAGCCCGGCCACGTCCTTGAACCATGGCCCCGCCCAGAGCGTCTGGATGGCGATATGCGTGCCGGCCGTCGTCGCCAGCAGGGGCACCAGGGCCAGGAAGACGCGATCGGAGTAGATCTGGCCGACCTGGCGGATCTGCGTCGACAGCGGCGCCACCGCAACCGCCGCGCTCGCCCGCTCCGGCACCGCGAGCCAGATCAGCAGCGCCACGACGAGCGTGACCGCGGCGAGCCCGACAAACACCGCCCGCCAGCCGTAGGCCTGGCTCGCGAGATCGAGCGGCGTCGTCGCAAACAGCAGGCCGAGCCCGCCGAGCGACATGATGCAGCCGTTGGCGAGCGCCCGGCGCGGCTCCGGCACCCAGATCACCACCGCCTTGAAGCTCGCCATCAGCCCGCCGCAGAAGCCGATACCGATCAGCGCTCGGGCGAGCGTCAGCTTCGTCACCCCGTCGGAGAAGGCGAACAGCACCGAGCCGGCCGCGCCCAGCGCCACCAAGGCCGCCTGCACCCGCCGTGGGCCATAGCGGTCGAGCGCGACCCCGAGCGGCAATTGGAAGATCGAGAAGCTGGCGAGATATGCCGAGGTCAGCAGGCCGAGCTCGGTCGGCGACAGCCCCATCTCCCGGACGAGATCCGGCGCCACCACCGCATTGACCGCGCGATAGAGGTAGGACAGCAGGTAGCCCAGCGCGAACGGGAACAACGCCAGGACGATCAGCGGCAACGAGGCGGCAGCGGGCGCCGCGGAGCGCGGGCCGTCATGGGGAGGTGGCATCGGTGGACTTCTGTGCTCAATCCTTGGGCAGGCGACCCTAGCTGCGCCGTGCGCCCAGGGCCAGCCGGTTGCCGCAGAGGAGCCATGACCGATGCCGTACCGCCGCCATCCTTGCCCGTCCGACAAGGGACAGGAAGCCGTCATCTATTTGATCTAAAGCAATTTTTTCATTGCGCCGCGACCAATTGGCCGCGTCCGGCCGACCCGCGTTTAATCGGATCTTCACTGTGCCACGCCTAACGTTTCCCGCTTTCGGATTCGACCGCGAAGGAGATCCGTCATGATCCAGGATATCGCCAACTCGGCGCTGAAACCGCTGCTCGCGCTGCTGTTCCCGGTCTACGAGATGCTGCACGACGGCAACTCGCGGTACTACTGGGCCTACATCGTCAGCGGCATCGCGCTCGGTTTCCTCGTCTGCGTCCTCGCCCGCAAGGACGAGCGCGGCTGGTCGGCGCTGTGGCAGCGCGACACCTGGATGAGCCTGTCCGCCCGCAACGACTATATCCTTCTGGTCCTGAGGCCGTTCCTGGCGTTCACGATCCTGTCGTGGTGCATCGTCAAGATCGGCCCGATCGCCGACTGGGTCGCCGGTGTGCTGCGCTCGATCGGCGTCGCCGGCACGGTGACGGACACCACGGCCGTGCTCTACGCGCTGGCGCTGACCGTGTGCCTGTTCGTGGTCGACGACTTCCTCAAGTTCATCGTCCACACCGCCTTTCACCGCTTTCCCGCGCTGTGGGAGTTCCACAAGGTCCACCACTCCGCCGAGACCCTGAACTTCACCACTTCGGAACGCTTCCACCCCTTCGAGGCGTTCCTGACGGGTGCCGTGGTGGCGGTCGGACTTGGCATCGTCAACGGCGTCTTCATCGCCTTCGCCGGCGCCAAGCTGACCCCGATCACGATCGCCAGCGCCAACATTTTCCTGTTCACCGCCAACATCTTCGGCGGCGTGCTGCGGCACAGCCCGTGCTGGCTCGCGTTCCCGACCTGGATCGAGCGCTGGATCATCAGCCCGGCGATGCACCAGATCCACCACTCCGCCGAGCAGCGCCACTGGGACACCAACATGGGCGTGACGCTGTCGGTCTGGGACCGCCTGTTCGGAACGCTGCTTGTCGCCGAGGGGCAGACGGTGAAGAGTTACGGCATCGGCGAGGAGACGCCGGAGTGGCGCTCGATGCGAACGATCCTGTTCCGTCCCTTCATCGCCAGCGCCGCGATCCTGAAGGGCACCCTCGGCCGCAGGCTGCCACACACCCCTGGCGCGCCCAAGCCGACGCCCGCGCGACCGCACTGACGGCAAGGTCGAGCCGCAAACGAAACAGGCCGCAGGCATTTCCGCCGCGCGGCCTTTTTCTTCGGGAGGACGTCTCACGCCGGGCCAGCGAAAGCTCAGGAGCGGTCGCGCTTGTCTCGGCGCCGAGAGCGGTCTTGCTCGCGTTCGTCGCTGTCGTGCGACACGCCGTTGCCGGGTGCCATCGCCTGCATCGCTCCAAACCACATGCCGTGGCAATCCTGAGCCACCTTGGCCCAGACGCCGACGCTGGTCAGTGCAGCCTTCTGCATCGACAACATCGCGGACATGGGCGCGGTCACCGGCGCGAGCGGCGTCTTCATCGGCGCCTGCATCGCGGCGATGGCACCCCGCTGGATGACTCCCGCGGGATTGAAGGCTGTAAGCATGCCGGGCAAGGCCGTGGTGGCAGCCGTCTCGGGATGCCGCTTCAGATCGTCCTCGCAGGTCTCGATCATGCGCTGGAACTCGGTGAGAGAGGCTTTCACCTGCTCCAGAACCCTGCGCTGACCTCCGAGCAGGTGGACCATCTGCTGCGCGCCGGCCTTGCCGGGATCAGAGGCCATTTTCTGCGCCACATCACTCATCTCCTCGCGCCAGTGCGCCAGCGCGTCGAGCACGGCCTGCGCGGCCTCGCTGTCGCCGGGATCGGAAGCGCGCCCAATCGCCGCCTTCGCCCCGGAGGTGCGGCCCATGGCGCTGGATTTGATCGGCTGGGGGGAAACGGAGGCGGCCCTGGTCCTGGCCTTGGGACGTTTGGCCTTGTCTCGATTGGCCAAGTCCGATTTGGCCATGTCATGCTTGCCGTTTGTCTCGGGCCGTGAGGACGCCGGCCTGCGCTTGGTCGATTTTGTCATGATGATACTCCCTTGCCCATCGAACGCATATGCAGCGACTTGGTTGCAGGCCTGCTGCACTGCAATATGCGTCAAAGTTGCACATGCGATCCGCAGCTCCACTGTTCACCGACGAGAGGACTTGTCACGCGCGGCCGGGCGATCCAAAGATCGGCGAAACGCGAGCGGGGGATCGATGGCGGCGCAAGACGGGGTTGCGGGCGTTCGGCGGACGGGATTGAGGGCAGCCTGCCTGCTTCTCTCGGCAACGGCACCGTTCGCTGCTTCCCACGCCCAGCAGCCCACGCCGCCAGCCACGGCGAAGTCGGCGCCGGCGGTTACCGTCGGCGGCTTCCGGTCGGAGCGCGCGTCTTTGCGCGCCCATGTCGCCACCTGCACCGAGGCGCGCTGCCTGACCGGATCCAAGGTCAGCTACATCCTCTATCCGCCCGGCTCCAAGCCCGACTTCGAGCGCTTCAAGTCGCTGCGGGCCGGCCTCGAGCGCTCGTTTCAACAGCGGCTGCCGCTCGGCTCCAAGGTCAGCTTCTCGCCGCCCACGATGACACGGGACGGGGCTGCCACCGTATTCGAGGCTCGCCGCACCGAGACGCACATGAACGGCCAGTCCCGCACCGTCATCACCCGGCAGCTTTATACGAGCCGGATGGCGGTCGAGCTGATCAGCTCCTCGACCGATGCGAACGTCGCCGAGGCCAACCTCGACCAGTTCCAGGCCCCGCTGATCGCCGCGGCGGACGGGGGCGCGCCCCGCTAGCGCCGGCCCATCGCGGAGCCAGGCAGGGCGGGGCGGCGTCCCAGGTCACTCACCCGAGGGGCCGCTCCTCACCAAGCCTGTCAGTCGGAGCACCGCTTGCGCGCATAACCCTTTTGCGTCTGCGAAGCGGATGCTATCTACCGCGCCATGACAGATACCTCGCTCATCCGCAATTTCTCGATCATCGCCCACATCGATCACGGCAAGTCGACCTTGTCCGACCGGCTCATTCAGCTGTGCGGCAACGTCTCCGACCGCGAGATGAAGGAGCAGATCCTCGATTCGATGGAGATCGAGCGGGAACGCGGCATCACCATCAAGGCGCAGACCGTGCGCCTCGACTACAAGGCCAAGGACGGAAAAGTCTATCAGCTCAACCTGATGGATACGCCCGGCCACGTCGACTTCGCCTACGAGGTGTCGCGCTCGCTGGCCGCCTGCGAGGGCGCGGTCCTGGTCGTCGACGCGAGCCAGGGCGTCGAGGCACAGACGCTCGCCAACGTCTACAAGGCGATCGACAGCAATCTCGAGATCCTGCCCGTCCTCAACAAGATCGACCTGCCCTCGGCCGACGCCGACCGGGTCAAGGAGCAGATCGAGGACGTGATCGGCATCGACGCGTCGGAGGCGATCGGCGTGTCGGCCAAGACCGGCCTCAACGTGGCGGCCGTGCTGGAGGCGATCGTTCAGAAGCTGCCGCCGCCCACGGGCGAGCGCAACAAGCCGCTGAAGGCGCTGCTGATCGACAGCTGGTACGACGCCTATCTCGGCGTCGTCGTGCTGGTGCGGGTCATCGAGGGCGTGCTGAAGAAGGGCTCCCGCATCAAGCTGATGTCGACGGACGCGGCCTATCAAGTGGAGCGCGTCGGCATCTTCCGGCCCAAGCAGGAGATGCTGGAGGAGCTCGGCCCCGGCGAGGTCGGCTTCCTCACCGGCAGCATCAAGCAGGTGGCCGAAACCCGCGTCGGCGACACCATCACCGACGAGAAGAACCCGACCGCCGACGCACTGCCGGGCTTCAAGCCGGCGCAGCCCGTGGTGTTCTGCGGCCTGTTTCCGGTCGACGCCGCCGACTTCCAGGACCTGCGCGAGGCGATGGCGAAGCTGCGCCTCAACGACGCCAGCTTCTCGTTCGAGACGGAGACCTCGGCCGCCCTCGGCTTCGGCTTCCGCTGCGGCTTTCTCGGCCTGCTCCACCTCGAGATCATCACCGAGCGGCTCGAGCGCGAGTTCAACCTCGACCTGATCACCACCGCGCCGTCGGTCATCTACAATATGCATCTGCGCGACGGCACGATGGTCGAGATGCACAACCCGGCCGACATGCCGGACCCGATGAAGATCGACCACATCAAGGAGCCTTGGATCGAGGCGACGATCCTGGTGCCGGACGATTATCTCGGCGCCGTGCTGAAGCTGTGCCAGGACCGCCGCGGGCGGCAGGTGAACCTCACCTACGTCGGCACGCGCGCGATGCTGGTCTACGAGCTGCCGCTGAACGAGGTGGTGTTCGACTTCTACGACCGGCTGAAGTCGGTGTCGCGCGGCTATGCCTCGTTCGACTATCACATCAAGAGCTACGAGGAGGGCGACCTCGTCAAGCTGTCGATCCTGGTCAACTCAGAGCCCGTCGACGCGCTCTCGATCATCGTGCACCGCTCGCGCGCCGAGAGCCGGGGCCGCTCGATGTGCGAGAAGCTGAAGGAGCTGATCCCGCCGCACATGTTCCAGGTTCCGATCCAGGCGGCGATCGGCGGCAAGGTGATCGCGCGCGAGACGATCAAGGCGCTGCGCAAGGACGTCACCGCCAAGTGCTACGGCGGCGACATCACCCGCAAACGCAAGCTGCTCGACAAGCAGAAGGCCGGCAAGAAGAAGATGCGCGAGTTCGGCAAGGTCGAGATCCCGCAGGAAGCGTTCATCGCTGCGCTGAAGATGGATGAGAACTAGGCCGCGAAGCGGCCAGCCCCAAGGCTTGTCCTTGGGGTCTGTTGATGCGGCATGATCCCTCCGCAAAGGAGAAGCGCCGAGGAAAATCAGCACATGGGCACACATAGTGAAAACGCGCAAATCGTAAACAATGTAACCGCTCGCGAATTATACCAGCGTCTAGCCCGGCTTTCTCCCACCAGGTCCTTCGTGGGTAATGAACGGCGTGCGGCGACGCCCTGTCGGATACCGGCCGCAGTGGGTCGCGCCGCCGGTGAGGCAGGGGTTCGGTATCCGGCGGTGAACCTCTGCTGTTGATGCGTTGGC
>CAMDBL010000091.1 GCA_945889015.1 Devosia equisanguinis | reverse complement strand
GTCCCCCAGGTGCGTCGTCACTGCGAGCAGATCTCGCACATGAGTTCCTGCTCGCGAAATATGGCGGAGTCACGAATTCGCCCCGATTGAAGCAAGCAGTTTGTGCGCCGCACCGCAAGACGGACCGTCAACGACACCCCGGCCCCGCTTCAAACTTCACGCAGGCTGTTGCCCGAGTGCCGCCGGTATCCGGTGCTGGAACTGTCTCAGGCTCAACCTGGTCATATCCGCGTGCTGGGCCGCGCCCTCGGCCTCGAACACTTCGAGGGCATTGAACAGCGCGGTCGCGGCCGCCAGCCAGAAGCGCGCGTGATTGCTGCGCTCGCCCGATCGCACGAGCACGCCGCCGAGCTTCACCTGCGTCAGAGCCCAGCGCAACGGCGTCGTCTCACGCGACAGCGCTGCCAGTCCGGTCTGATAGGCTGCCGTTGCCTCCTGGAGGCGCGCGATGCCCTCGGGTCCGGCATCGCTCAGCCCGGCCAGCGCCAGTGCCGAGCCGAGCTCGATCTGGGCCTCGGCCCAGAGCGACGGTTCTGCTTCACGTGTTAGCACGGCCAGGGCGCGCCGGAACGCGGCGATCGCGTCGCGCGGCATCGCCGGATCGCCGCCGCGCTCCGCCTGCGCGCAGAGCACCTTGCCGATTCCTACCTCGGCCAGTGCCGAGGCCCTTTTGTCGCCTGCGGCGCGCGCCTGTTGCAGGGCGAGAGCGAAGATCTGCCCGGCCTGGCGCAGCGCCGCCTCGTCGCCCGCCTGCTGTCCTTTGTGCGCGAATGTCTCGGCCTGGCGCATGACGAAGCGCAAGGCTACCGCAGGATCGCTGGCGAGCACACCTTCTGCCGCCTCCTGAAACAAACTGGCGGCGCGGTCGTACTCGCGACGGGCGAGGGCCAGCTCGGCGAGCCCCGCCGTGGCCTGTGCCTCCTCGGCCTCGTGCCGCTGCAGGCTCGCCAGCTCCTCCTTCAGCCGCGCCTCGGTCCGCCTGCGGGCCGCGCGGACCTGACCGCGCACCTGCTCGAGGATGGCGCCGGCCCGGTCGAAATCCGCCTCGGAGAGCGCGCCCGCGGCCTCGGCGTTCAGCCGCTGAGCTTCGGCGGTGTCGTTTGATGGCTTCAGAAGTTGGGCCCGCGCCTGGGCGATCCAGGCGGCGAGCTCCTCGACCCGCTCCGGTCGGGCGCCCGCTGTGCCACCGCGCGCCTCCACCAAGTCGGTCAGCCGCTGCGCCGCGGCCGCCGACAGTCCGTAGCGCTGCTGTATGCGTTCGAGCGCACCGGCGGAATCCCTTACCGCCGTTTGAGAGGTGGGCTGGGAAGGGGGGGATGGGAGGACTGCCGTTCGCGAGGATCGCCCGGGATCGACTGCCTCATCCCGGGCAGAATGCGGCGGCCGAGCCTCCGGAGGCGATTCCGTGACCGGTGCTCGCCCCCCATCAGGGGGGATAACAGCTTGCGTGGCCTGACCATTGATCGCGGGCCGGCCCCCGCCGTCCGCCGCGAACGCCTGGAACGCGGGCACCAGCGCGGGCAGCAGGCCCCGATCGGCGAACACGTGCGCCAGCATGCGCTCCAGCAGAAAACCGGCGATGTCCTGGGTGCGCGCATCGGCTCCTAGCACCCGCATCCGCACCGCCCGCGCCACCACGTCGGCGGCGATCCGCGCCTCGATGGCGTCAGACCCGTTGGCCTTGCCTGACGCACCGGCGGCAGCGAACCCCAGCGCCGCGCGCACATCGTCGGGGTCAGGCCGGCAGGCATCGAGCGCACCGACCAATGCCAGCGCCTGCTCCTCAGCTTCAGCGAGCGACAGGCCCTTCGATTCTTGACTGAGCCAGATCTCGCGCGCCAGCGCGTCGAGCACGGCACCGAACGCATCGGCCTCGGCCCGTGCGCGCAGCAGGGCCGACAGCCGCGCCCCATCGCGTGCAGCACCAGCCGGCATCGGACAGCCGACGGCGGGCGCGGAGGCGACGAGGCCCGCACCGACCAGCACATCGAGCGATTCGTAAAGCCCCACCTCGAGCCCCGCTGGGCCGGAAAATCCAGTCTCGCCCCCGGCGCAGCATGCGCGAGAGCGGGCGCCCACGACCGCTTGGGAGCACTTAACGGATCGTTTACCATACCGGCGGGAGAGTGGCGAAGACCGCACCAGCAGAGAAAGACACTCGCGCACATGCCGAGCGAAGCCATCCACGGCCACGATGCCACGGTGTCGGCGCCGATCACGGCCGACGATCTCACCGGTTCCGTTGCCAGCTGGCTGTCGCATATGACCTACAACCGCGATGCTTCGAACGCGACCATCACCGCCTACCGCCGCGATCTCGACCAGTTCCACGCCTTCCTCGCCCGCCACGTCGGGTATCCACCGGCGCTCGCCGATCTCGCCGCGCTCGATCTCAAGACGTTCCGCGCGTTCATGGCCGCCCGACGCCGCGAGGGGCTGAACAGCCGCTCGCTCGCCCGGACGCTGTCCGCCCTGCGCTCGTTTTTCCGCTGGATGGAAGCGGAGGAGTTGATCACCGGCCGCGCCGTGATGCGGGTTCAGATCCCTAAGGTGCCGCACTCCGTCCCCAAGCCGCTGACGGTGGACCGTGCGAAAGCGGTGATGGACCTCGGCATGGCGGCCGAGCTCGACTGGGTCGCCGCCCGCGACACCGCCGTCTTGTTGTTGCTGTACGGCTCGGGCCTGCGCATTTCCGAGGCGCTCGGCATCAAGGTCAAGGATGCGCCGGTGCCGGGTCGCGACGTGCTGCGCATCGTCGGCAAGGGCGGCAAGGAGCGACTGGTGCCGGTGCTGCCGGTGAACCAGCAGGCCGTCGCCAGCTACTTGAAACTGTGCCCTTATCCCCTCGACCGGGACGACCCGATGTTTCTCGGCGCCAAAGGCGGCCCGCTGTCACCCCGCATCATCCAGCTTCTGATGGAGCGGATGCGCGGCGCGTTGGGTCTGCCGGCGACGGCGACGCCGCACGCGCTGCGCCATTCGTTCGCGACCCACCTGTTGTCCGCTGGCGCCGACTTGAGGCAAATCCAGGAATTGCTCGGCCACGCATCGCTGTCGACGACGCAGGTCTACACCGAGGTCGATCGCGACCGCCTGCTCGCCGTTTACGACCAGGCGCATCCGCGCGCGTGAGCGATCGGACTTATACACGTCAGTAGGTGAGGACCTTGACGTCGTCCTCCATGATCTCGCGCATGAACGTCGCGACGCCGACGACACCCGCACATTCGGGAATAAGATCCGCCTTCGTCATATCGAACAGATCGAGGTTCGCCGTGCAGCAGAGCAGGCGGACGCCGGCGGCGTGCGCATCCTTGATAAAATCGTAGACCGTCTTGTTGCTGCCGGGCTTGACGGTCAGCCCATCCGCGACGCCGCGCTTCATCAGGCGTCCCGACGTCGCGGTGCAAATGAGGTCGACGTCGTAATCCATCGCCGCGGCAACCGCGGCGTGATAGAATGGCGCGCCCAGTTCTTCGCCGTTCCTCGGATCCGTGTTGACCAGCAGCACGATGAGCTTTTTGCGCTGCCCAGTCCCAGCCATGCGCGCCTCCTATGCCGGGTCGCCGGCAATCGCCACCAGCACCGCGTCGCGGAAATCGTCCTTGGACACCGACAGCATGTCGATCGACGCCCGGGCGAAATGCGCTTCGATCGCCGCACCGGCATCCTCGACCGCCGCACCGCGGAGAGCGGCCTCCAGATCGTAGATGGTGCGCGGCGGCGTGATGAAGAAATCTCCGGTCAGCACGATCTCGCGGATATGCCGATGGCCTCGCGCACCCTCCAGCCGCAGCAGCGTCCGTACTGTTCCCCCCGCCGTCTCCCGCACACCCTCGAGCACGTTCTCGCCCTTCGTTGGCGCATCGCCGAAGACAAATGCGTCGGTGCCAAACTCCTCGTCGTGCAAGCGTCTCGTCAGGTCTGTCCATTGCGCCTGCTGGCCCTCGGACGCGACCTCGATGCCGAGCCCCGTACGCAAGCCGCCGAGCACGGCCTGCTGCACCTGCGCCACCGCGGGCGCTGCACCGAGCAAGTCCTTCAGCGTTATGACGCGGCTCTCCGCCATCGCTGCTCCGTGCCGGGCGAGCTTGGCTGCGGGAATGTTGATCAGCCGCGTCATGCGCGCGGCGTCCATGTCGACAAGGACCGTCCCCTGATAGACGAGCGTATTGCCGCTGAAGTATCCGCCGGTGCCGCTGATCTTGCGGCCGCCGACCTCGATGTCGTTGCGGGGACGGAACCGCGCGTCGATGCCGAAGGCCTCCGAGAGGCCGAGAGCGACGGCACCACAGATGTCGCGCGCATAGTCCGAGAGCGAAGGACGCGGCAGCCTTCTGCGGTCGAACACCAGCTCCCAGCCGACCTGCCCCTCGTCAAGGTAGATTGCGCCGCCGCCCGTGACGCGACGCACGAGCCCGACGCCCTCCGCCCGGCAACGTTCGACGTGGACCTCGCTCTCCATGATCTGGTGCCGGCCGATCAGGACGGTCGGCGGGAAGCGAAGAAACCGGACTAGATCCGGCAATTGTCCCGCCGCGTGCAGTTCGATCAGCGCTGCCGTTTCGGCGATCTGCAGCCGACCGTCACGCACGCCGCTGTCGATCAACCGGAACGTTGCGGTCATCGCTGATCCTCCCTCGACGCGCGCGCGTCGTCGACTTCCAGATCCTCGCCGGGTTCATAGCGCTCGCCGGCACGCGCCCGGCCGAGCTGATGTCGAATTCGCTTCAGATCCACCGAACCCGGTTGGAACGGATAGCTGGCGACATCGCTCGGCGGGCTGTCGCCATACGGACGGTCGCACGCCGAGACGTCGGGCCGTTCCTTGCCCGGACAGCCGCTGGTCCTGAAGGCGATCCCCTCGGCCACTATCGCATCGAGCTCATCGGCGGGAATGCCGAATTCCGCGATCCGTCCGTAGTCGTCGAACCGCATCTGCTCGACCCGCACGCCGCGATAATCGACGAGGTAGCGCGCGAGTTGCACCCGCCGCCACTGATCGCGCGGGGTCGCGGGCAGATGATCCATCAGCGAGCCGCGCTCGGGATAGAAGCAGAACATGTGGCTGTGGCCGCCCAAGTCGACGAGCCGTTGCACCAGCTCCATCACGTCCTGCTCGGTCTCGCCCATGCCGACAATGATGTGGGCTCCGAACCGGCCGGGCCCGAAGATCCGCGCCGCGTCCGCCAGAATCTCCCAGTATTTGGTCCAGCTGTGCGGGGAGCCGACGCCCTTGCCGCGCGTCCGTTCGAAAATATCCGGCGTCGCCGCATCGAGGGCGACGGTGAAGATCTCCGCGCCGAGGTCGGCGAGCCGGGTCACGTCGGCACCGGTCATCGTCGTCGGGTTGGAGAGGATCGAGACCGGCACCACCGACTGGGGAATGCGCGCGGTCCAGCGCTGCAGCACCTCGAACGTATCCGCCTCCGCGCGCGGGTGCGTGATCATCGAAATGCACATGCGATGGAACGGTGTCTTGCTGCCGGCTGTCGCGACGCGCTCAATGATGTCGTCGAGCCGCAGCGAAGGCCAATCGACTCGGATGAAGTTCCGGTCGGCATAGTCGCGGCGCGCCTCGCGATGGCGGGCGAGACCGCAATAGGCGCAATTGGCGCGGCAGCCCTCGGGATAGGTGAGCAGCAGGTTGAGGCAGCGCGTGCAGCCGCAGCGGTGCATCCGGCCTCCGACCACGCCGAGCGTAATCGCCGCCGCGGTGCTGATCTGGACGTACTCCGGCGAGCGCATCAGCGGCGCGACGGGTGAAGCGCCCGGCAGGTGGAGGGGACCGGGTGTCACCGCCTCGCGCTTGACCGCGGCACCGTTCCGGCGACCGGCGGGTATCGGCTCCGGCGCGCGCGGCAGGTTTGCGGTGGGCCTCGGCTCGACGCAGCTCATGGCGATGCCTCCACGCGCGGCAATCGACCGCGCTCGATGGCGCAGCATCGATGCCTTTGGTCGATCGGCCGCCCGATGGCGCGGGCCAGCGACAGGCAACCTTCGGAAGGAAACGCGATCGCGTCGAGGCCCGCCATCGCCGCATAAGCGTCGAGCGTGCGGCGGTAGACCCCGTGCGGACGGGCGCAGCCGAGATGTAGCGGGGTATCCGGCAGCAGCCGCCGCGCCTCGACCAACAACTCGGCGACCTCACCGAGATCCGGCGTCAAGAACAAGCCGGGCCGTGCATGCACCGGCACCACGACGACCAGCACCAGGGCGTCGATGGGCCTTGCCGCGCACATCGAAAGCGCCTCGCGCTCGCCGACGATGCGGCCAAAATGCAAACCAATGACGATATGGGGCACGACGGCCATGCCGCTCGCGCAATGCGCATCCAGCGTCGCCGCGAAGTCGTCGACCGGGCGGTCGAGATGATAGACTTCCCGGATCGTCGCGGCCGACCCGATAACGTCCATCATCGCCGTGTCGACGCCCGCTTCGGCCATCGCGCGGGCCCGGGCGCGATCGAGAAGCGCCGTATGCACTGCGATCCGCAGATCCGGCATATCGCGCTTCAGCCGCTCGATCACCGGATAGAACCGCTCGTAGGCGATCTCGTTGCGCCGGTTGGAGCCCCCCGACAGCAGGAACCCACCGAGGCGCCGCGTTCGCGCCATGCCGCGCACTTTGGCGTCGAGGACCTCGGGCGTGAGCGCCGGGATCATCGGTGCGAGCACCTTGGCCTGGCAATGATCGCAGCCGAGCGCACAGGCGCCGCCGGTGACTGATAACACCGGAAACGCCTCACTGCAGCATTGCGACAGCTCGCTCGTCGCATAGGCCTGGAACGACGGCGTGGCGGCAACCAGGGGGCGCGGCGGACATGCGGCGGCGGCGCGCTGCAGCCGCTCGACCAAGCCGCGATCGAACGCGCTGCGATCGAACGCGCTGCGATCGAACGCGCTGCGATCGTACGCCTCGATGCTCGCCAACTGGTCGAACCAGTTCATGTGCTCACGCCGCAACCCGGAAAATCGTTGTCGTCCATCCATTGCGTATAGGCCGGCTCGACGCCGTCGCCGGTGACGAGCCCCGCCAGAGCGTCGGCGCCAGTCGGCCGCGCGATCAGCATCCAGCCCGCGTCATAGGGATCATCGACCAGCGCTGTCGGATTGTCGATCAGGGCCTCATTGACCACCTCGACGACGCCGTCGAAGGCGACACGGGCAGGGCCGACCCACTTGCTACTCTCGATGGTCGCGCATGAGCGACCCTTCTCGATGTCGCGGCCGACGCGCTTGGGCGTGAACGCGAAGATGTTGTTGCCGGCGAGGGCGGGGCCGACGGCGGTCATGCCGACGCGAACGGTTCCGTCCGGCAACGGATCGTACCACATGTGATGAACCACGTCGTAATAGAGCCGCCTCGGGAACCGGCAGCCCCGCAGCGTGACGGCATCGCCGTCGTCGCCGGACGCGGCATCAGAACTCGACAACGGGCATCTCCGGCATCTCCTGACCGAGCAGCTCGAAGAACGGCGTCCCGATCTCGGTCTCGTACCAGGCTTCGAACGTCGCGATGGCGCGCGCCACCGAAGGTGCCTCACTGTCGCCTGCAGAAGCCGGCGTCTGCTCGCCTTCGGGCAGCGGGTGCACGGCCTGCCAGACCGCGCCGGCGATCGCAACCCAAGCCTCGAGGATCTGCTTGCGGCGATCGCTGGTCGAGTGCCAGCCGAGTTCGCGCCGCAACGCAGCAGCCTGGGCAGCGACGGCCTGCTCCTCGGTCTCGGCGCCCGCGGCGGCTTGCACCATCTGCCGGATCAGCCCGACGCGCCGGAACGCGAATTGCCGCTCGCGCTCGCGCCGGGTCATCTCGGCCGAGATGTTCTGACGAAACGAGATTTCCGCCTGCTGCGCGGCGATGGCGGCAGCCTCCAGCTCGGCGACAAACGCTGGTGTGGTCTCGATCATCGGCGGTCTCCGGAAGGCGGTTGGCGGAGGAGGCAGGAGTCGAACCCACCGAGGACCGTCTCGCGGCCCTCTCCGGTTTTGAAGACCGGCCGCCCCACCGGGGACGTTTCTCCTCCTTCGCGCGTCGCGCCGCCGGACGACGCCGGCGCGGCGCGCGAAAACAGATCCCGCTTGTGCGGATTGATGCGGCGAATGTCGCCGCGACGCATGGTCAGTCCCTGGCGGTCGAAAAACTCCAGGACCTGAATCGCCACCTTGCGCCCATTGTCGAGCTTGTCGCGGAATTCGACAACGGAAAACTGCTGCTCGTCTCCGGCGGCGGCGAGCGTTCGGGCGACGTCCGCCATCTCGATCACGGTGGCGGACAGGAAATAATGGTCCTGCGCGATCTCGTCGACATCGCCGCGCCGCGCCGCGAGCTTGAACAGCCGGCGCAGCTTGGGCTCGTCGATACCGTGCAGCTTGCTGATGTCGCGCACCCGCGGCGGCCGGAACCGCTCCTTGCCGGTGAGCAGAGCCTTCGCCCGCGCCCAGATCCGTTCCTCCTCGGGTGAGAACCGCACCTCGTGACCGGGCCGGCGTACCCAGGAGCGATCGAGCACGACGCTGCTTTGCGCGGCCAGGCGGCGTACGGCTTCGGCGAACGCCGGTGCGGGCAGACGCGGCGTCAGCGCCAGCCGCAGCCGCTCCTGGCCCATCCCGGGAAGGTCGCGATTCTGACCATGGAAATGATCGAGGCAGGCGATGACCGCGCTGGTGTAGCCCTGCCAGACGGCCGGCAGCATGCCGATCACCTGGCCACCGACCGCGAAGGTGACAAGTCCCAGCTTGCGCACCGCCTCGTCCACGAGGCTGCCGCTGGCGGCACGGTCGCGCATGTAGCCGGCGATGTCGACGAAGCCCCGCGGGCCCGCCAGCAAGCGCTCCAGCGTCGCGAGTGGATCTGTGTCGGCGAGAATGCCGAGTTCGTCGCGGCGCTCCGGCGCCGTCCGCTGCCGCTCAGGGGGATGCAGATCGAGGATGACGCCGCCGCCCATCGTGCGCGTGGCAGCGGTATCACGCAGGATGAAGCGATCACCGGCGGCCAGCGCCAGTGGCTCGTTCATCACGATCTGCGCGTAGTCGGTCCGGCCAGGCGCCAGCCCCTTGTCGTTGAGGATCAGCACGCGCGCGTCCCGCTCGGCCGAGCCGTGATGCAGCTTGACCGGCAGCCACTGCGAGAGGGGCTTGCGCTCACTTGCCAGAAGCGTCAGGCGGACGTCGACCCTCTTCACCGGCTGATGCAGCGTCGGATCAAGCACCACCTCGCCGCGCGCGACGCTGCCGGTGTCGATGCGCGGCCCGACGAGCGCCAGCGCGCAGCGTTGACCTGCAACACCGGACGTGGCCGCCTTGTTCTGAGCATGCAGCGAGCGGACGCGGGCCTCGAGACCACTCGGCGACAGCATGACCGCATCGCCGACGGAGACCTGCCCCGAAAGCACCGTCCCCGTTGCGACCGTACCGGCCCCGGCGAGCGAGAAACTGCGATCGACCGCGAGACGGAAGCGACCGGCCGATGATCGGCTCGTGGTGGAGGCCGCCAGCGCGTCGAGCCGGCCCAGCAGCGTCTCGACCCCTTCGCCGGTCACGGTCGAGACCGGCACCACTTCGGCACCGGCAAGCCCCGTGCTCGCGAGCAGAGCCTTGATCTCGGCCTCGACCTCGGCGCGCCGCTCCGCCGAGGCGAGATCGCATTTGGTCAGCGCCACGAGCCCACGACGGATGCCGAGCAGGTCGATGATGGCGAGGTGCTCGCGGGTCTGCGGCATCACCCCATCGTCGGCTGCAACGACCAGCAGCACGATGTCGATGCCGGTGGCGCCGGCGAGCATGGTGTGCACGAGGCGCTCATGGCCAGGAACGTCGACGAAGCCGATGCGCACACCCGACGGCCGCGTCAGGTAGGCGAAGCCGAGTTCGATGGTGATGCCGCGCGCCTTCTCCTCTTTCAACCGGTCGGTATCCACTCCGGTAAGCGCATGCACCAGGCTGGTCTTGCCGTGATCGATATGTCCCGCGGTGCCGACGATCATGCCACCGGCTCCTCGGTCTCGAGCGGCCCGATCGCGACCTTGCCGAGTTGCGACAGCAGCAGCGCCTCGTCCTCGAGGCAGCGCAGGTCGAGAACGAGGCCGCCTTTTTCCAACCGGCCGATCACCGGCACCGGCAAGCGGCGCATGGCAGCCGCGAGTGCATCGAGTTGCCGGCCGATGTGCTTGCGCCCCTTGGGGGCTATCGACAGGCCGGCGCTCGGCAGTGTTTCCAGCGGCAGTGCCCCCGAGCCGATCTGGCTTGCGCAATCGCAGACCGCAACCTCGAACGCCGCGCCGACGACGGCTTCGACCTGCGGCTTCAGCCGCTCCGCCGACGCGCGGATCTCCGCCGCCGGACGGGCAAGCGCGCGCAACGTCGGCAGCTTCGCGGCGAGACTGTCGGGATCGCGATAGAGCTTGAGCGTGGCCTCGAGCGCGGCGAGCCTCACCTTGTCCAGCCTCACCGCGCGCTTGATCGGATTCCTGGCACAGGCCTCGACCAGATCCTTGCGGCCGACGATGAAGCCGGTCTGCGGTCCACCGAGCAGCTTGTCGCCGGAGAACGTGACGAGATCGGCGCCGTCGGCCAGCGCATCCTGCACCGTGCGCTCCCGCTTCAAGCCGTAGACAGACAGATCCACCAGCGTGCCGGAGCCCAGATCGTCGACGACCGGCACACCCTTGGCGTGCGCGATGCTCACGAGCTCGTCGGTGCCGACCTCCTTGGTGAAGCCCTGCACAACGTAGTTGGACGTGTGCACCTTGAGGACCAGCGCCGTGTCGGGGCCGAGGGCGCCGGCGTAGTCCTTGGGGTGGGTACGGTTGGTGGTGCCGACCTCGCGCAGTCGCGTACCGGCGCGCGCCATGATGTCAGGCATGCGGAAGGCGCCCCCGATCTCGATCAGCTCGCCGCGCGAGACGATCGACTCGCGGCCCAGCGCCAGGGTGTTCAGCACCAGCAGCACCGCCGCGGCGTTGTTGTTGACGACGATCGCGCTCTCCGCGCCGGTGAGCTCGCAGATCAACCCGCGCACGATGTCGTCACGCTCGCCGCGGCCACCGGTGGCAAGATCGTACTCGAGGGCGGCCGGCGCGCGCATGGCGGCAACTGCGGCGGTGATCGCCGCCTCCGCGAGCACGGCGCGACCGAGGTTGGTATGAAGCACCGTGCCGGTGAGGTTGATGACGCGGCGAAGGCGGGGCACGTCGGCTGCGTCCAGGTTCTCCCCGGCTTTGATCGCAATGCCATTCGCGACCTCGGCGCGGGTGGCGTCTCCACCCGGCTGCGATCCGACTCTCCCGCCGCGTGCCAGAGCACGCAGGTCGTCGAGGGCCGAACGGATGGCGGCCGTGGTGGCGGAGTGACCGAAACGGGCCGAGACCGCGCTGCCAGCGCTGGACCGAAGCACCTCGTCGACCGAAGGAATGGTGATGGCAGGCTTGCTCATGCGCCGGCCCTCCGCCTCAATAGCCCATCAGGAAGGCGTTGACGGACGCGCGTTGCCAACCCTCGCGCTGCAGCGTCAGGTCGAGCGCGAGCGAAGCGACGTCGTCGGCCACCGGGTCGAGCATCTTGTCCTTATGCTGATGCAGCATCTTCACATACGACGAGCAGCTCTCGCAGGTCTCGCCCATGATCGTATCACTGCCGCCGTCGAGCGACTGGTAGGCGATACCCTTCTCGCTGCTGCAGACCAGACACTTGATGCGCACGGCATGCCACTGCGTCGCGCAGATCGAGCAGGCGCAGAACCGCGTTCCGTGCGCGCCCTCCCAGCCGACCACCATGCTCGCGACGGGGGCACCGCCGCAGGCCGGGCAGGCACCGTCGGCGACGCGCTGCAGGCTCTTGGCGTCGAGCTGCGCAGCGAGGCGGGCGAAATGAACCTGGAGGGCCGCGGCGGCAAGAACGTGCGCGGCGATGGCATCGGCAGGGATCTCGTCGAGCAACACCGCCTGCATGATGGCACGCCGTTGCTCGGCGGTGGTGGCCTTGCAGGTGGCGATGGCGGCAGCCGTCGCCTCGTTGCCGGCAGGGTCGAGCAGGCCGACGATGCCGGTGAACGCCGCGTCGGCCACCGTGTCGAGTTCCACCTGACCGATCGAGATCGGCGGCATGGCGTTGGCGAGCGCGGTTGCGAGCCTGCCTTCGGCCGGCAGCTTGGCAGGCGGCAGGATAGAGACGACGCGGTGCTGCGCCCGCGAGAGGCGGCCGAGCAGCTCGAGATAGGGTTGCAGGTGATGCCCCGGCGCCAGCGCCTCGAAGCGCGCGGCGCGGGCCGCGAAAAGCCGGCCGGGGTCGGGGAGAACCGCAAACGGCGGATCGGCGACCTCGCCCACATTCATGGGAGCCGGCGGCACTGGGCCGCCGGACCCTCCGGGAGAACCGTCACGCGGCATCAAACCCTCTATCTTGCATCGCCGTTCCAGATCGAACGGCTGTCACTCGGCCGGCTGCTGTTTCACAGAGCCGTCCTTCGATACTTCCTTGCGCAGCCACTTCCGATGGTGGCGCCAAGCCCAGCCGCCGGAGACCGAGCCACGGGTCATCGCGCTCAACGTGCCACGGACCCAGATCACGGCATAGACATGGATAACCCACACCGCAATCGCAAGCACCGCGCAAGCGGCGTGAATAACGGCCGCCAGCCGCCGCTGGTCGATGGTCGCCTTGAAGCCCAGCCACTGCTCGACCGTGGCAAGGCCAGGCTCCCATAGACCTATGCCCGTCACCAGCATGACGACGACGAACACGGTCTGCGACCAGAACACGAACTTCTGGCCGGCATTGTACTTGCCGACCTCCGGCAGGTAGTCCTCCTTGCCGGACAGAACGTGCTTCAACCGGGCCACCCAAACGAAGTCGGTGAACTCGGGCAGGTTGGCCACGAAGAAGCGCAGGAATAGCCCGAGGAACGACACCGCGAGCACGACGCCGGCCCAGGGATGCAGCCAGCGCGTCATCTCACCGCCGCCGAACAGGGCGGTCAGACCGAACAGGCTCGGGTGGAACAGCGACGCACCGCTCAGCAGCAGCACGACGAAGCTGATGGCGACGAGCCAATGGTTGATGCGGGCGCTACCGGAGTAGCGCCGCACCTGGATCTTGTCACCGGAGGCGTCGTTCTTGCTCACGACTGGCCTCCCTTCAGCTTGGCTGCATTCTCCTCATCCTCATGCGAGACGCGGTTGGCACCGGTCAGCATGTGATGGACGAGACCGAAAACAGCCGTCAGGCCGACAAGGGCCATGCCGGCATACTTGGCGGTGCCCTTCCAGACCTCGACCAACGGACTGATCGTGGGGTTCTGCGCCAAGCCCGCGTAGAGCGGAGCTTTGTCGGCGTGTTGCAGCACGTACATCACGTGCGTGCCCTTGACGCCTGCGGGATCGTAGAGTCCGGCCTTGGCGTAGCCGCGGCCCTTGAGGTCCACGATCCGCTCGTCGGCGAGCTTCTTCATGTCCGCCTTGGTTCCGAACGTGATCGCCTTCGTCGGACAGGACTTGGCGCAAGCCGGGCCCGAGCCGTTGGCGACGCGGTCGGAGCACAGCGTGCACTTCGACGCCTTGTGGCTGACGTCGGAGATGCGGGGAATGTCGAAGGGGCAGCCCTTCACGCAATACCCGCAGCCGATGCAGTTCTCAGAGATGAAGTCGACGATGCCGTTCGTGTATTTGACGATGGCGCCTGGCGCGGGACAGGCCTTGAGGCAGCCCGGATCCTCGCAGTGCATGCAGCCGTCCTTTCGGATCAACCACTCGAGCTCGCCACCCTTCTCCGGGTTCTCCCACTCGGCAAACCGCATCAGCGTCCAGGTGTTCGGGGAGAGGTCGTGGGGATTGTCGTACACCCCCACGTTCTCCTCGATGTCCTGGCGCAGGTCGTTGTACTCGCTGCACGCGACCTGGCAGGCCTTGCAGCCGATGCACTTGGAGACGTCGATCAGTTTGGCGACCTCGACCGCCGGCTTGGACGGGGGCGGCAAGGCCCCTGTCGTCGCCGACCGCTTGGCGAGGTCGAATGCCGGTTGCAGATATGACATGGCAATCCTCCCTCAGCTCACGACCGGGCCGCTTTTGAGCGGCTCGATGTCCACCAGGAACGCCTTGTATTCCGGCGTGTTCGTATTGGCGTCGCCCACGTAAGGTGTGAGCGCGTTCACACCGATCGCCTTCTTGGTCTCACCGATGAAGCCGTAGTGGATCGGCATTCCGACAGTGTGGACCTTCCGGCCGTCGATCGTCAGCACCGGGATACGCTTGGTCACGACCGCCTTGCCCTTGACGGAGCCGCGGTTCGAGAACACGCGCACCCACTGGCCTTGGCTAATTCCCTTCTCCTTGGCCAGCTCGGGCGAGATCTCGACGAAGAACTCGGGCTGCACGATCGCGTTCAGCTTGCTGCTCTTCGTCCACCAGTGGAAGTGCTCCGTCAGCCGGTAGGTCGTCGCGACGTACGGGAACTCCTTCGGCTTGCCGAACACCTCGAGGTCGCCCTTGAAGACGCGAGCGGCCGGGTTGTTCGACATCTTGGGATGCAGAACGTTGGCCACCGGGCTCTCGAACGGCTCGTAGTGCTCGGGGAATGGACCTTCCGCCATGAGCTTGCGGGCGAACAGCCGCGCCGTGCCCTCGGCATTCATGATGAAGGGCCCGGCTTTCTTCTCAGGAGCGAGCGTGCCGATGTAGTCGGGCACGTCCGCACCCGTCCACTTGGCGCCGTCCCAGAAGACGTAGCTCTTGCGCTGGCTCCAAGGCTTGCCGGACGGATCAGCGGAGGCCCGGTTGTACAGCACGCGGCGGTTGGCGGGCCAGGCGAAGCCCCAGTTGGGATGCACGCCCTTGCCAGACGGATCGGCATTGTCGCGCCGTGCCGTCAGGTTGCCGGCCTTGGTGTAGCAGCCCGTGTAGATCCAGCAGGCCGCTGCCGTCGAGCCGTCGTCACGCAGGTGAGCGAACGTCGCCAACTGCTCACCCGCCTTGTAGAGCGACTTGGCGGGGTCTGTCGGGTCGGCGATGTCCTTCGCCGCCTTGCCGTTCAACTCGCGCAGAAGCTCGTCCGGTGCCGGCAGCTTCGCGTTCTTGTAGGCCCAATCCAGATTGGCGATCGGCTCCCCGGCCTTGCCGCCGCCACGGGCATACAGCTCGCGGATCCGCAAGAACAGGTCGGCGAGGATGGCGGTATCGGTGCGGGACTCGCCCGGACCGTCCGCCGCCTTCCAGCGCCAGTTCAGCGTGCGTGACGAGTTCGTGAAGGAGCCTTCGTCCTCCGCGAAGCACGTCGACGGCAATACGAACACTTCGGTCTGGATCTTGGACGGATCGACCGGATTGGCCTCGCCGTGGTTCTCCCAGAACTTGGCCGTGTCCGTCATCAGCGGATCGATCGTGACCAGGAACTTGAGCTTCGACAACGCCGCCGACATCTTGCCCTTGTTGGGCACCGACAACAGCGGATTGAAGCCCTGGCAAACGAAACCGTTGACCTTGCCCTGATGCATCAACTCGAAGATCTGCAAGGTGTCGTAGACCTTGTCGATCTTCGGCAGCCACGCATATCCGAACTCGTTCTCCGGCGTCGCCTTTTCGCCGAACATCGACTTGAGCAGGCTGACGTAAAACTTCTTGTAGTTCTGCCAGTAGCTCACCGAGTTCTGCTGCAACGGACGGAAGTCGCGCGCCGCGACATGAGCAGCGAAGCTCGACTCTGTATCGCGCGGCATGCCGAGATATCCCGGCGTCAGATGCGCGAGAACGCCGATGTCGGTCAGGCCCTGGACGTTGGAGTGACCGCGCAGGGCATTGACGCCACCACCCGGGACACCTTGATTGCCCAGCAGCAACTGGAGCATGGCAGCCGTGCGGATCGTCTGAGACCCATACGAATGCTGCGTCCATCCGAGCGCGTACATGATCGTCATCGACTTTTCGCCGTTGGCGGTCGATGCGATGTACTCGCACACCTTCAGGAACTTCTCCTTGGGTGCGCCGCAAATGCGCGCCACCATCTCGGGCGTGTAGCGCGAGACGTGCTTCTTGAGTTGCTGATAGACCGTCCGCGGATTTTGCAGGGACTCGTCCTTGGCGACGAAGCCATCTGCACCGAGCTCGTAGTCCCAGCTCGACCGGTCATAGACCCGCCGATCCGCGTTGTAGCCCGTATACACACCGCCGTCGGTGTCGAAAGAGAAGCCCTCCTTCACCAGGAACGACATGTCGGTATAATTGGCGACGTACTCGCGGTGGATCTTATTGTTCGAGATCAGGTAGTTGATGATCCCGAGCAAGTAGGCGGTATCGGTTCCCGCGCGGAGTGGACAATAGAAGTCCGACACGGCAGCAGAGCGCGTGTAGCGCGGGTCGACGACGACCAGCTTCGCATTGTTGTGATGCTTGGCTTCAGTCACCCACTTGAAGCCGCACGGATGGGCTTCGGCTGCATTGCCGCCCATGACCAGCACGACATCGGCATTCTTGATGTCGGTCCAGGAGTTCGTCATCGCGCCACGGCCAAACGTCGGAGCCAAACTGGCCACCGTCGGGGCGTGTCAGATGCGGGCCTGGTTGTCGACCTGAACGAGTCCGAGACCGCGGGTCACCTTCCAGGTGAGCCAGCCGGCCTCGTTGGAGGTGGCGCAACCGGCGAGAAAGCCCATGGTCGGCCAGCGGTTGACGGTGACGCCGTCGCCGTCGCCGTTCTTCTCGACGAAATTGGCGTCTCGGTCGTCCTTCATCAGCTTCGCGATGCGCTCCATCGCGAAATCCCAAGACACCGGCTCGAACTTGTCGCTGCCGGCCTTGCGATGCATGGGGCGCGTGACGCGCTGTTTGGAATGAATGAAGTCGAGAACACCAGCGCCCTTCGGGCAGAGCGTGCCGCGATTGACCGGGTTGTCGGAGTCACCCTCGACGTGGAAGATCTCGGCCTTCTCGCCCTTCGCCACGTTTCCGCGGCTATACATGAACATACCGCAGGAAACGGAGCAGTACGGGCAGGTGTTGCGGGTTTCGGTCGCTTTGGCCAACTTGTAGGGCCGCACGGCCTGAGCGAGCGCGACCTCGCTGTCGCCGAAGCCGAATGCGCCGAGCGCACTACCGGCCGCTGCAGCGCCAGTTCCACTCAGGAAATGGCGTCGAGAGACTTGTACCTGCTTCAGTGCCTTCATTTCCGCGACATCTACGTAACTCGCTGACCTAATGATCGAATCAGGTAGATCGCTTGCCGTGGGCGGTATCACTCGGCGGGTGAAGGCAGATGCGAAGCTTCGAGATCGTGCGATCGAGCACCGATA
>CAMDBL010000090.1 GCA_945889015.1 Devosia equisanguinis | reverse complement strand
AACAAGCCGTCGTCTTCTTCTGTCGCGGTAACAGGCGGCGACATAACAAGAGCTGGCTCAGCGAGAGAGTTTGCCAGCGTCGCCGTTTCGCTTGCCAGCAGACCATGCGTCGCGAAATGGATGACACGGTAGCGGCTGAGCGACGCCTTCTTCAAAGCCGTCTCAGTCATGTCCTTGCCGACCATTATGCTGCTAGAAGATGCACCGAGACTCTTGGCTACGCAATTCAGCTCAAACGCAGTTTCGGGCAGCGGGCAAAGTTCGCGTAACTTCTCCAAGTCTGCGAGCCCATTGCGATAGAAGCCCGTGACCTGGCCTGTGGGCGATTTTGACCGTGTCAAGGGCGCTTGCGCGCCGGCGAATATGCCTTCATTATCGGGGCATTTATCCGGAACAAACACTTTCCCACAGCTGAGTTTACTCGTCAACTCCGGATTGCCGAAGCCGACGAATGGCTCCTTCGCTGCCGAGGCCTTGGCGTTTTTTCGCAATGCCGTCAGCGACGACACAGAGGGTAGAACGGTAATCGCATTCGAGCGAGCGAGCCATGCGGTTTCCGCCTTGGGTGAGGGCTTTGCGGCTACAAGAACCTGAAACGGAAGCTGTGTCAGCGGCCCCGAAGGAACGATCAGCAAGTGCTTTCCACTGAATAGGTCCTCGACTCCACTAAATAATGAATTATATAGGGCATGTGCGCGATCGATATCGAATGGCGGAGGTTTCCCTGCGCTACTATCCGCCACTGTATATTGGACGCTGGTCAGGTTTTTGCAATGCGATCCCTCGGAGCGCAGCCACTCTGTATAATCGAGCCCGCAGCGGAGTGCCGCGACCTCACGCTGAAGCGACAGCGTGCCTAATTCTGAGCGCGCCCAACGCACGTCGTTCTTGGTAACTACCCAGACAAACGTCTCTTCAGGCATATGGGCTGACGAGGCATCCGCATCGAGTAGTAGTACCAACGCCTCATCATCACGCAAACTCCGTTTAATATCCTCGACCGACGATGGCCGAAACACACTGTATTCGAAATATCTCGGGGCTAGGCTCCGGATCACGCGATCGGATGACGAGACCTGGGCCTCCACAAGCATCAGCTGGTCTAATAGATTATTTGACGTTGTTTCAGAAGATTGAGGCGTAAACTCATAACCGTTCTCGGTGAGTTCCCTGTAAATGGCCCGCCATTCCGCCAATGCATCTTGATGCACTCTAATAGATTGAGCTAAAGGCTCCGATCCTTGGGTGGCGCGCAGTGCCATTCTCTCAATAGCAGCAGAACTTGTGCCGTAAATGGCGAACTGAGCGGAGCGGAAAGAGGCGGCAGGGTCTTCCTTAAAATACCAATTTGATTGAATGAGGGATCTAATGCGATTTGGGTCAATTCTGTTGATGCGATCCCGCTTGAGCCTATTGGCAATTGCTTCAAGCAGCCTCTGCTGCAATTCTGGCATGCGTCCTCTGTTAAAGATCGTGCCTAGCTGCACCTCAACATCAGGAAATACTTTACCACGGAGGTCGTCCCAAATCCTCATGCAGAGAATTAAAAGACTAACAGCATCTTCTGTTCTTCCGTTTTTGTGGTCGATCTCTGATAAGGCGCGAGCGCGTTCACAAATTAATATATGCAGCGCATCAATTTTGCGCCTTGAATTGTTGCTGACCAGGTCTTCTCCCGTTTTGATCAAAAACTTTCTAAGGCGATCCCGATCATTGACGCTCATCGACTCCGGTTCTTCTTGAAGAAAGGAGAGATCCTCTTGCGCCTGCCCTTCGAACGCTATTATTAGCGTTGAGAACATAATGCTCATGCAAAAGACCAATCGGCGAAAATATCGTGTCTTTGCCATGTTGGCTTCAAAGTCCTGCATGGCATCACGGATGCGCCGAGCAACTGATCTGCTCAACCTGGTGAGTGAAGCCCAGCTGAGGTTCAGGGTTAGCATGCGGGCCATCTCTTAGGTGTATTTCGAATGCTAAGCTCAATGTGCAGTTACCCCTTTACATTTGCAAGACAATGCATGTCCGCTCCTGAGATTGGGAGGCAGTCCACGATAGGCACAGCCATGCACCCTATTGGCCCACTGCCGAGATCGCGGCAGCGGCGGAACAGGAACGGTGTTGAGGGAGCACCGGACATCGCGTGGTGAAGCCTCGTCCCAGAACCCGCCCCTCACCCCGACCCTCTCCCCGTGAAGGACGGGGAGAGGGAGACCTCCACATCCGCCCCTCCCCACCCACACCCGCCCCACACCCCCACTACTCCGCCCTGACCTCCTGCGTGCAGCGCTGGTCGATCGGTTGGCTGCCGTCGAGGAGCTTGGCGGCCTGAGTGAAGGCGTAGCGGCGCTGGCACTGATGCACGCGCGGGGGCAGCCAGCTCGCTTCGAACAAGTCGCTGCCGGCCTTCAGATCCCGCCAGAACGGCAGGCGCGGGTCTCCCTCGTAGCGGGCGAGGCTCTCGTCGGTGAGGCGGAACGGGTAGACCTGGACCTGGAAGCGCGGCTGGCCGGCCTTCAGCGCGGCGGTGACGATCTTCCAGATCTCGTCGATGACGCCGTCGGTCATGGCGTAGCAGCCGACCGAGGAGCAGCCGCCGTGCACCATCAGGAACGTGCCGGTGCGGGCGTGCGCGCGATCGACGGGGTTGGGAAAGCCGAGGTTGAACGAGCGGTGCCAGCGGCTCTCCGGGTTCAGCGCTTTGGCATCGACCAGGTAGAAGCCCTCGGGCGCCTGATGATCGCCCTCGCGCAGCTTGGGACCGAGATCGCCGGAGAACCGGCAGATGGGATAGGTCGCGAACAGATGGTAGCCGTCGCCGCGCGCCATCCACAGCTCGAGCTCGAACTCGCGCTTGAAGATGCGCATCATGACGGGGGCACCGAGCGCGACGCCGTGCTCGGTGAGCCGCTGCTCGAGCTTGTCGAGATCGGGCGTGCCGGGCAGCCGCAAGGTCGTGTTCCAGATGCCGGCGCGGAGGCGGCGCTCCTGCTCGATCCGGGCGCGGTCGATGTCGGCGGGCGTGCGCGGTGTCAGCCACCATTGCGCGAGCGCCACGACCGCTGCGGCGGCGAGGCAGGCGATCCCGGCCCAGAGCTGCTGGCGCGCCAGGGTCGTCAACGGCCGCGGGGAGGCGCGCTCAGCTTGTTTCGGCATGGCGGGAGCGCCGATATTGCCGCATCGGGGCGCGCCTCAATGGGGACCGAGGCCGAGCGCCGTCGCGGCCCCGCCGCCCGCGCTCGACGAGGCGCCGCGCGAGCCGCTACCGAGACCCGACAGCGCGCCGAAACTCTGGCTCGGCGGAGCGACGCCACCCGCATCGGCGATCGCGCTGCGCATGCGCGGACCCGGCACGACGATCCGCTCCTCCGTCACCTTCTGCAAGGCAGGCGCGGGCTTGAACGGCTCCAGCGCCGGCCGCTCGAACACCGGGCAGGCGCCTTCCGGATCGACCCGGGTCTGCAGCGGCTTGACGTTGACGACATAGCGGCGCTCGCACACCGCCACGGTCGGCGGCACACGCGTCGTCTCGAAGTGATCGTAGCCCTGTTTCAAGGTCTGCCAGAAGGCATGGTGCGGGCTCGCCCGGTGACGCGCCATGTTGGCATCGGTCATGCGGAACGGGAAGGCATGCACCTGAAAGGATTGCTGGCCGCCTTTGAAGGACTCGCGCGCCAGGGCGTAGATTTCCTCGATCAGCGCGTCGGTCATGGCATAGCAGCCCGCCGACTTGCACTTGCCGTGCACCATCAGGTAGTCGCCGGTGCGGCGGTGCGCCTTGTCGAACGCATTGGGGTAGCCGAGGTTGAAGGCCAGGTGGAACCCGGAGTTCGGGTTCATCTGCGTCGGCGCGATGGAATAGAAGCCCTCGGGCGCCTGCTTGTCGCCCTGGTTGACCTTGGGCCCGAGCTCCCCCGACCAGTTGCAGATCGGATACGTCTTGAAGTGGTAGAAGCGGCCGTCGTCACGCGCCTTCCAGACCTCGAGCTCGGAATCCTGCTTGAAGATGCGCACGAACATCGGCGCCTCCGCGTCGATCCCCTTCTTGCCGAGCAGCGACATCGTCTCTTTGGGCAGCGGTCGCTCGGCGGGGGTCAGCGTCGGCGCGTTCGAGCACGCGGCCAGCAGCCCGCAGGCTGCAACCATCACTGTGGCCGACACAAAAGCCGGCATCCATCGCGCTCTCGAGCGCTCGAGGCTGATCGAACTCATACGCAGTGCCCCTCACGTGCGCCGATCACCTAAGGCCCCATCCATTAACATTCGGTTAACGTTACGAAATCGTATACGGCTTGTCGATGGCGCACAGTGTAGCGGGGAATGCGGCGGGGTCAGGGCACGGCTGGGCTATGCGCCGCCGGCATGTATCGCGCGCCCCGGCGGCGGTTGACGCGAAGGGGAGAATGAGGCCACGTCGCCCGATCGCGACCAGGATACCCCGATGCAAGCCGCCGTCCGCCGCCTCGCCGCCACGCCCGCCGCGTTCTTCATGGCGCTGCAGTTCGTGAACTGGCTGAGCTTCGCCGCCTGGCAGGCGATGCTCGCCAACTTCACCATCGAGCAGGCGGGCTTCTCCTGGCAGGAGACCGGCCTGCAGCAGACCGTGCGCGAGATCCCGGGCTTCCTGGCCTTCACGGCGATTTTCTGGATGATGTTCTTCCGCGAGCAGGCGGTCGCTTACGCGAGCCTGATCGTGATGGGCGTCGGTATCGCGATGACCGGCTTTTTCCCGACGCTCGGCGGCGTGTTGCTGACGACCACGATCATGTCGATCGGCTTCCATTATTTCGAGACGGTGTCGCAGTCGCTGCAATTGCAGCTTCTGCCCAAGGCGGAGGCGCCGCGGATCATGGGCCGGGTGGCGACGGCGGGGGCGGTCTCGCAGATCGTCGCCTACGGCGCCCTCTACGTCACCGACGCGCTCGGCTACCGCAATTATCCCGTGATGTACGCCACGGTCGGTATCGTCTCGCTGCTGCTCTTGCTCGCGGCCTGGATGATGTTCCCCCGCTTCGACGGCACCGTGCCGCAGAAGAAGTCGATCGTGATCCGCAAGCGTTACTGGCTCTACTACGTGATGCAGTTCATGGCGGGCGCGCGCCGGCAGATCTTCATCGCCTTCGCCGCGTTCCTGCTGGTGAAGCAGTTCGATTTCGGCGTGAAGGACATCGCGCTGCTGATGCTGGTCACCGCCGTGCTGACGATGCTGTTCGCCTCGCAGATCGGCGCGCTGGTCGGCAAGATCGGCGAGCGCAACACGCTGATCCTGGAGAACCTGGTGCTGATCACGGTGTTCGCGGGGTATGCGACCACCACGAGTCCCACGGTGGCGGCGGTGCTGTACGTGATCGACGGTGTGTTCTTCACGCTCTACATCGCCCAGCGCACCTACATCCAGAAGATCGCCGACCCCGCCGACATGGCGGCGACCTCGTCGGTGTCGTTCACCATCAACCACACCGCGGCGGTGGTGATCCCGGTCTGCTTCGGCCTGCTCGGGATGGGCAATCCCTCGCTGATCTTCTGGCTCGGCGTCGCCATCGCCGCGATCTCGCTGTGCCTGTCACTGCTGGTGCCGAGGCATCCTACGAAAGGGAACGAGACCGTGCTGGCGGGAGCCGTGCCGCAGCCGGCGGAGTAGTGATCAGCGGGGTCGGACGCTTCGCGTCTGACACCGGGGACGGCACGGTGACTGCCCGCCGAGTGAGGGGGACCAGGACGCGGTGCGTCAGACCCAGCGACGACGCTCCCCCTACTTATGCGGCATCCGTACGGGCATGCGGAGTGGCCGCGCCGGCACGACGTTGCGGGTGTCGGCCTCGATGGTCGCCGGGTCGACCTTGACCCAGCCGTTGGGCCCGAGCCGCTCCTGCGGCTGGTAGCGCATCTTGTAGCTCATCTTGCGCGAGCCGTTGATCCAATAGCCGAGGTAGAGGTACGGCAGCCCGAGCCGCTTGGTGTAGTCGATGTGCTCAAGGATCATCTGCGCGCCGAGGCTGCGCTTCTCGTCCTCGGGGTCATAGAAGCTATAGACCATCGAGACGCCGTCCGAGAGCCGGTCGCACAGCGCGACGGCCTTCAGCGGCCACAGCTCGGGACGGTTGTCGAGGCCGCGCTCGAAGGCGTGCGGCGGCTTCACCCGGTACTCCGTCAGGAAGGTCGAGATGATGGAATCCTCCACCATCATCGCGTAGTCGAGCACGGTCATGTCGGCCATGCCGCCGTCGGAATGGCGGGCGTCGATGTAGCGGCGAAACAGGCTGTACTGCTCGGCGGTCGGCACCGCGGCGACGCGGCGCGCAACGAGATCACGGTTCCTCTCGCGCAGACGCCGCTGGGTGCGGCCGGGCTCGAACTGGTCGACCAGCACGCGCACCGACACGCAGGCGTTGCAGCCGTCGCAGTAGGGCATGTAGGCAATGTTCTGGCTGCGCCGGAACCCGCCCTTCAGCAGGTTGTCGATCAGCGGCTGCGGCTTGTCGTGGGTGAGATGGGTGAACAGTTTGCGCTCGAGCCGCCCGGCGAGATACGGGCAGGGCTGCGGCGCCGTGACGTAGAATTCGGGGAATTGCTTCGGCTGGTCGGTCATCTCGCATCCCTGGAGCGGGGCGCTCTCCCGCACGTCGCAACCCGTCCGAACGGGCTCCGGACGGGATGATAGGGGAGCAGAGCCGCGGCGGGCAAGGGCATTGGCGTCTGAACGAGCGGGGGAGATGTGCACAGGATCGACGGCCCGCCCTCCACTACCCGTTCCCCTTCGTCTCGGTGTCGCCGTGGCGTGCGTGGCGCCCGAGGAAGCCGATGATCTCGCCGGCGACGTCGATGCCGGTGGCGGCCTCGATGCCCTCCAGGCCGGGCGAGGAGTTCACCTCCATCACCATCGGCCCGCGGCTCGACTGCAGCATGTCGACACCGCAGACGTTGAGGCCGAGGATGCGGGCCGAATGCAGCGCGGTCTCGTGCTCGGCGTCCGACAGCGTCACCGCCTCCGCATTGCCGCCTCGATGCAGGTTGGAGCGGAACTCGCCCTTGCGGCCGGACCGGCGCATGGCCGCCACCACCTTGCCGCCGACGACGAACGCGCGAATGTCGCTGCCCCCCGCCTCGCGCACGAACTCCTGCACCATGATGTCGACGTTGGCGGCGCTGAACGCCTCGATGATGGAGGCGGCCGAGGCCTCCGTCTCCGCCAGCACCACGCCCATGCCCTGGGTGCCTTCCAGCAGCTTGATCACCACGGGAACGCCGCCGACCTCCTTGATCACGTCGAGCGACTTCCTGGGGTCGTGCGCGAAGGCCGTCGCGGGAAGGCCGATGCCCTCGCGCGCGAGCAATTGCAGGGCCCTGAGCTTGTCGCGCGAGCGGCCGATGGCGACGCTCTCGTTGAGCGGATAGACGCCTTGCATCTCGAACTGGCGCAGGATGGCGAGACCATAGCTCGTCACCGAGGCGCCGATGCGCGGGATGACGGCATCGTAGAGCGGCAGCTTGCGGCCACCGTGGCGCAGGCCGGTGTCGTTCGGCCCGATCACGAGATGCACATGCAGCGTGTTGATGACGTCGATCTCGTGCCCACGTGAGCGGGCCGCCTCGACGAGGCGCTGGTGGGAGTAGAGGCCCGCGTTGCGGGCGAGCATGACCAGTCGCATGTGACCGCCTCGCTGGCGAGCCGTTGCCCGAAAGTGGGGGAGCCGGCACGCCCACCTCGATACCCGATGCCGGCGGCAGGCGAAAGGCGGAAGCGTGGCGGCGGAGCGGGGATGTCGGCGGCGCGGTCCACCATCCCGGAACTGCGCCTCGCCGCAGACGTTCCCAGTTGGAACCGCTCGAGCGCCGACGGATTTCCGGCGCACCCGCGACCTGGAGTTGACCGCCGATGGCTGAAACCGCGACCACGCTCGAGATCACCGGCGGCCCGGACAAGCCCGCACTGCAGTTCGCGCTCGCCTATCCCGAAAAGCAAGACGTGCATTTCAAGCTCGCCGGAGATGCCCTCGACGCCCGCATCCTGCACATGGACGAGCAGGGCCAGAGCTTCGACTTCCGCATCGAGGGCGAGGTCATCTCGGGGGTCTACAAGGGCCGCCGCTTCACCGGAACGTACAGCGTCGAGCAGCGCGCCGGCCAGCTGACACTGACTTGAGATTTCTGCGCGCCTCGTTCAGCGTGGGAGGCTCACGCATCTCGCACGAGCACCCATGCAGCTGATCAGCGCCACGCCGAGCCCTTATTCCCGCAAGGTTCGGATCGCCCTCGCCGAGAAGGGCCTCGCCTTCGAGCTCGTGACCGAGGTGCCTTGGCACGGCACCACCACGACGCCGCGCCACAACCCGCTGGAGAAGCTGCCCGTCCTGATCCTCGACGACGGCAGCGCCGTCTACGAGTCGAGCTACATTCTGCAATGGCTGGAGGCGAAGCATCCCACGCCGCCGCTGCTGCCCGCGGACGTGGACGGCATTCTCGCCGCGCGCAAGCTCGAGGTGTTGTGCGACGGTGTCTGCGATGCGGTCGTGCTGAGCCTGTTCGAGCGGATGCGCAAGGCGCAGGCGAGCCCGGAATGGATGGCCCGCCAGCGCCGCAAGATCGAGGGCGGCCTGCGCGAGATCGCGCGTCTCGTCGGCCGGCAGGAATGGGCAGTCGGCGATCGCTTCGGTCTCGGCGACATCGCGGCTGGCACCGTCTGCTGCTACGTTTCGCTGCGCTTCCCCGATCTCGACTGGCGTCCGCTTTATCCCGACCTCGCCGTCTACGCCGACCGCATGGAGCAGCGGCCGTCGTTCCGGGGGACCACGCCCAGCGCCCAGGCAATCACCGAAAAAGTTGTGTAGGGCAGGGTAGGAGAGCACCGAGGGGGCGTCCCTGCACTGGATAACCCCCATCACCGCACATACATGCGGTCGGCCGTTGGAACTCGGGGGCACGCATGTCGCAATGGTTGACCGGCTTCGAAAGTGCGTTTGCGCTGAAGCTCGGGTTGTGCCTGCTGCTCGGCAGCCTGATCGGGGTGGAGCGCGAGCTTCGCAACAAGCCCGCGGGTATCAGCACACATTGCTTCGTGATGGCCGGCGCGTGCCTGTTCACATTCATATCCACCGTCGCCGATCCCAACAGCCCCGCGCGCATCGCGGCTCAGGTGGTCTCGGGCGTGGGCTTTCTCGGCGCCGGCATGATCCTTAAGAGCGAGAACAACACGATCAAGAACCTGACCACGGCGGCCGCCGTCTGGTTCGCCGCCGCGATCGGCATGGCGATCGGCATCGGTTGGTACTTGATCGCCGTGATCGCCTCGGTCTACGCGGTGATCGTGCCGCGCATCCCCCACGTCAAGCGATGGACCGAGAGCCAGAACGACGAATGAAAAGGGAGGGCAGAGGAACTCGCTCCCGCCGCTCCAGCCTCAATATCCCGCCGCGCGTCCGTCGCCGCGCGGGTCGGCGGCGCCCTCGATGATGCCGGCCTTCGAGCCGGTCTTGTGCAGCACCAGCGCTCCGGCGTGGCCCATCACCTCGTCGTAGCCGCCGATCACCTGCACGTCGTGGCCGGCTGCCTTCAGCTTGTCGTACACGGCGGACTCGAAGCGGCTCTCGATGCGCAGGTTCATCACCGCGTTGCCCCAGGTGCGGCCGAGCAGCCAGCGCGGCGCGTTGATCGCAGCCTGCAGGTCCTGCCCGAACAGCACGTGGCGCGTGTAGACCATGGCCTTCGTCTGCGGCTGGCCCTCGCCGCCCATCGTGCCCCACGGCATGACCCGGCCGTCGTCGAGCAGCGCCATCGCCGGTTGGATGGTGTGGAACGGACGGCGGTATGGCTCCAGCGTGTTCATGTGCGCTGCGTCGAGGCTGAAGCTGGTGCCGCGGTTCTGCCAGACGATGCCGGAGCCCGGCAGCACGAGGCCCGATCCGAACTCCCAGTACACGGACTGGATGAAACTGACCGCGCGGCCCTCGCCGTCGATGGCGCCGAGCCAGACGGTGTCGCCCTCTTTCGGCACGTGCGGCCAGGGCAGCGCCCGGGCGAGGTCGACTTTCTTCGCCAGCGCATCCAGCATCGCGGGCGCGAGGAAGCTTGCCGGATCAGCCTTCATGTAGGCGGGATCGCAGACGTGGCGGTCGCGGACGATGAACGCCTGCTTGGTCGCCTCGACGAGACGATGCACGTAGTCGAAGTCCTCCGCCGTCGTGCAGCCGAGCCGCTCGAACAGGCCGAGGATCATCATCGAGGCGAGGCCCTGCGTCGGCGGCGGCATGCCGTAGGCGCGCCCGTGCTTCAGCGCGACCGCGAGCGGCGAGACCGGCAGCGCCTTGTGCCGTTCCAGGTCCGCGAGCCGGAGCGGGCTGCCGGCCGCTTCCAACTCGCGAGCCATCTGGCGGGCGAGGTCGCCGCGATAGAAGTCGTCGAGGCCGGCCTCGATCAGCCGGTCGAGCGCGCCCGCCAGTGCCGGCAGCTTCATCGTGTCGCCGAGACGGGGTGGCTTGCCACCGGGCATGAACACGTCCGCGAAACCGGGCACCGGCTCCAGCTCGGCGCGCTTGCCTGCGGTGTTGGCGGCTTGCGTCTGCGTCACCGGGAAGCCGTGGCGAGCGTAGTGGCGCGCGTCAGCGAGCAGCCGTGACAGCGGCAGCTTGCCACCCCACGACGCACTCACCTCCAGCGCCTTTTGCCAGCCAGAGACCGCACCCGCCGCCGTCAGCGCCGCCAGCGGCCCGCGCGAGGGGATCGCGACCGTGTGACCCTGCTCCGCGTACCAGTTGCGCGAGGCGAGGCCTGCAGCCGCGCCGCAGGCGTCGATGCCGACCGGCGGCTTGCCGCCTTGGCTGATCAGCCAGAAATTGTCGCCGCCGAGCCCGTTCATGTGCGGATAGACGACGGCGAGGGTCGAGGCCGCCGCGACCATCGCCTCGATCGCGTTGCCGCCCTCCCGCAGCACCGCGAGCCCCGCCTCGGCGGCGAGATGATTGGACGAGACGACCATGCCACGGGTGGCGCGCGCGGTTTCGAGCATGGGGAAGAGGCTCCGAAGGGGAATGGTGATGGTGGAGTACAGGAAAGGGGGCGGCGGAGGCAATCGGGGGCGGCCACCCGCGCGCCCGCCCCGTCAGCACAGCGCATCAGGTGCCCGGCTGCTGCTCGATGAGACGCTCAAGCCGGCGGCTGAGAAACCAGGACAGCCCGAGGAAGACGATCAGCATCATGATGCCGAGGCCCGACGAGGCATCGTTGAGCGCTTTTTCGGAGAACTGGCCGAATCCGTAGCCGATCGCGACGACGGTCACGGCCCACAGGCCGGAAGCAACAAGGTTGAGCGCCAGGAACGTCGCCCACGACAGGTTCGACATGCCGTAGGCGAAAGCAGCAACGCCGCGGATGCCGTGCGGATAGCGGTGGGCCAGGATCATCCAGAGAAAATGATTGTCGGTGAGCTTGGTAACCACCTTCATGGCGCGCGCGAACTTCGGGAAGCGACCAAGCGCGCCGATGCCGTACCGGCGCCCGAGCCAGAAGCGGACCGCGTCGCCCAGAAAACTCCCTGACCAACATGCAGCGACCACCGGCGCGAAAGCGAGCGCACCGGCATGGGCGGCAAAGCCCGCGAACAGCGTGGTCAGCAGGCTGTGAGATGTGGCGTAGGCGAACACGAACGAATAAGCCGCGCCGCCGTGCTGTCGCACGATCTCCAGGAACGATGCTAGATCTGTCGGTATCAGCAACGACGTGACCTCGATGGCGTTGCGAGTGGAGCCAAGAGCGGCGCCAATCTTCCAGGTATGAGTGCCACGGCAATCGCCGACGTGGAAGGCGTGCGTCGGCGCTCGACTGGAGAGGCGACCTCGCACGACCGGGGTTTTGCCACCTACCGATAGAGAAGAACCGGCACCTTGCAGGAGCGGATCATTTCGGTCGTCGTCGAGCCGATGATCAAATTTCTGATGCGCGAATGGCCATAGGCGCCCATCACCAACAGGTTCATACCTTCAGCCTCGACGACGTCGGCAATGGCCCTGTCCGCGGCGCCCTGGACGAACCGGACGACGGTGCTGTGGCCGGCCCCCTTCAATTGTGCCGCCGCCCTCTCCAATTGCCGGCGCATGTCCGTGCTCTCGTTGCCGACGTGAACGAGATGCAGGTCGACACCGCCGAGGAGCGGACATCGCGAAAGCCGGTCGATCCCCTTTTGCACCGACGCTCCGCCGTCGAACGCGATCAGCGCCTTGGCGATCGGCTTGAAGGCACGAGCAGCAACCAGAATGGGGCGATGGATCGAGCGGACGACGCGCTCCAGGTTCGAGCCGAGATGCGCGCTCGCGAAATCCGCCGCCTCGCCGCGCTTGCCGACGACGAACAGATCGGTTCCGTCTTCGCGCTCGCGCAGCGCCTCGAGCAGATCGCCGTGGCGCAAGTGTGCCGTGACGTCGGTGAGGCCGGCCGACGCGAGTCGCGCTTTGCTCGAGTCGAGGATCATGCGCCCCCGCTTCTGGAGCAGCTTTGCCCGCTCGGCGTCGAGTTGTGCCAGCTCCATCAACAACTGCTGCTGGGCATCGGCCGATATGTTGCCGCTGAGGTCGGAGGTGGACACCTCTCGCCGACCGAGCACTTGAAGCAGCTCGATCGACGCCGATAGTCGCCTGCCGGCCCATGCGGCGTAGTCGGTGACACTTTCCGAGTAGATCGAGCCGTCGATGCAGGCGACGATCTTGGACATGATCTGCTCCCTCGCTCAATGCTTCAACAGGCTGTCGATCGCGCCGGGCTTGTCGTGGATGGCGAGGCGGTCGACGATCGTCTCGCTCGCCGCGTTCATGCCGACGATTTCGACCTCGGCACCCTCGCGCCTGAATTTCAGCACGACCATGTCGACGGCAGCGACGCTGGAGATGTCCCAAATGTGCGCCTGGCTCAAATCGATCACCACCTTTGCCAGTGCTTCCTTGAAGTCGAACGCGGACGTGAAATTCTCGGCCGAGGCGAAGAACAGTTGGCCTTCGACGCGATAGGTGCGGGCCGTCCCATCGTCCGATACTTCCGATGTCACGCGGAACAGCTGGGCGATCTTCCAGGCGAAGAAGATGCCCGAAAGCAGCACGCCGAGACCGACACCGATCGCCAGATTGTGCGTCAACAGAACTCCCGCGACCGTCGCCAGCATCACGATACTCGACGATCTCGGATGGGTTTGAAGGTTCTTCAACGAGATCCAGCTGAACGTACCGATCGACACCATGATCATGATGGCGACGAGTGCCGGCATCGGGATCTGCTTCACCCAGGGGCCCAGCACGACGATGAGGAACAGCAGGAAAACGCCGGCGGCAAAGCAGGACAGGCGCCCTCGCCCGCCCGATTTCACGTTGATGACGGACTGACCGATCATGGCGCAGCCGGCCATGCCGCCCATGAAGCCGGTGACGAAGTTGGCCGCACCCTGTCCGACGCATTCGCGGTTCTTGTCACTGGAGGTGTCGGTCAGCTCGTCGACGATCTGCGCCGTCATGAGCGATTCCAGCAAACCCACGGCCGCCACGGCAACCGAGTATGGAAAGATGATCCTCAGGGTTTCGAAATTCAACGGAACGGACGGCAGCAGAAACACCGGCAGGGTCGACGGCAACTGTCCCATATCCCCGACGGTTCGAACGTTCACCCCGAACGCCATGGCAAAGGCCGTCAAGACGATGATGCAGACGAGCGGCGAGGGGATCGATTTCGTCAGGTACGGAAAGCCATAGATGATGCCGAGACCGGCTGCGACCATCACATAGGTGAGCCAGGTCACGCCGATCAACTCCGGCAGCTGAGCCAGGAAGATCAGGATTGCGAGCGCGTTGACAAACCCAGTCATCACCGATTTCGACACGAACCGCATGATGTCGCCGAGCTTGAGGAAGCCGGCCGCGATCTGAATAAGACCTGCGAGGACCGTCGCCGCCAGCAGATATTGCAGTCCGTGCTGCTTCACCAGCGTGACCATGAGCACGGCGGTCGCGGCCGTTGCGGCCGAGATCATTCCCGGCCGGCCGCCGACGATGGCCGTCACCACCGCGATCGAGAACGACGCGTAGAGACCGATCTTGGGGTCGACGCCGGCGATGATCGAAAAGGCAATGGCCTCCGGGATGAGGGCCAGCGCGACGACGAGCCCCGCGAGGAGATCCGCACGGACATTGCCGAGCCATTCGATCTGGAGCTTGTCAAGGTTCATGGAGACGCCAGTTCTTGCCCGCTGCCTTGACGGCGCGGGATGCGATAGATCAGGCCGCCCAGGCCCTCTTCGCTCAGGCAGACTACGACTATGCCGGGGGGAGTGCGTTCAGGGCGGCGTCGCCACGCCAGAACGGATCATTGGAGCTATCCTCATCGCAAGATGGCTTACATGCGGGGATAGTGCAGCGCAATATCGATAACGACGCCATGGAGCCGGATCGCCGTGTCGGCAGCCCCTGGCCCATCCGTCCAACCGTCGTTCGTCAGCGCCGCCTCAAACCACCCCGAACGCCGGAACGTCGGGCCAGAAAACCTTCGCCAGCCGCGTCGTGCCGGCCGCGTCCCCCGTCGTGCGCAGCACCAGCCGGCCACCGTCACAGCCCGCCACATAGCGCGGATGACGCCCCAGATAGTCCTCGAGGCTGTCCGCCACCGCCTCGGGCTGGGAGAGCAGCCGCGTGAACGGCGGCAGGTGCTTGCGGAACAGGTGCTCGACGATCGGAAAATGCGTACACCCCAGGATCGCGCGATGCGGCGGCCGCCCGCCCGTCCCGGCCATCAGCCCGGCGACAGCCTCGATCACCAGTTGCTCGAGCACCGCCTCGGATGCCGCGTCCTCGATGGCACCGGCGAGGCCCGGACAGGCCTGCTGCACCACCGCGACCTTGGGGCAGCGCTTGCGGATCTCCTCGGGGAACACACCGGAGGACACCGTGCGCGTGGTCGCGAACACGGCGATCAGGTCGGTGTTGTTCTTCTGCGGATACTGCGGCGTCGTCACCGCGTAGGGCGTCTGGGTCGCGGCCTCCACGGTCGGGGCGACGATGCCGAGGATGTTGTGGCCCTTCGCGCGCCAGCCGCTCTGTGGTAGCCACTCTTGTTGCAGAACGCGCGCGGCGACCGCCGTCGCTGTGTTGCAGCCGAGCAGCACCAGCTTGCAGCCCGAGCCGAACAGCGCCTCGATCGATGCCTGCGTCAGCGCCACCACCTCCTCGGCCGGGCGATTGCCGTAGGGCACATGGGCGTGGTCGGCGAGATAGAGGAAATCGAGCGCGGGAAAGCGCGCGCGCAGGGCACGGAGCACGGTGAGGCCGCCGAGGCCCGAATCGAAGACGCCGATCATGCCGCTTCATTGCGCGCGCGCGCGCTGCCGGTCAACTGCCACACATGCAGGGCAGCGGCAGCATCCCTGCGGCAGCAGGCGAGGCCGCGCCTCATTTGCCCTGCCTGTCGGCGGCACCCTTCCGGCCGTGCGCCTTGTTGAGCGTCGTCGTCAGCTCGATGTCCGTGATCTGCAGACGGACTTGATAAAGCAGGTCGCGCAGCTCCGACTTGGGCAGCCCCGCGAACTCCCCGCTCTGCAGGTCGCGCTCCATGGTCCTCAGGCGCGCCAGCTCCTTCTCGATCGCGTCGTTGGTCATGATGGTGGCCTCCATCGCCGAAGCGCGACAGTTTCATGACGGCGATCGGGAGAGCAACTCACGCTGCGTTGCGTGATGTTGCAATGCAGCAGGCTCGGTGCGGGGCATCGCGAAGATCGCGCAAGCCAGCGGCGCGGCGGTGCGCCGACGAGAGTGGTGCCTCAAGAGGGACTCGAACCCCCACACCCTTGCGAGTAACAGATTTTGAGTCTGTCGCGTCTACCGGTTCCGCCATTGAGGCAAGCAGCGCGCCCGTATAGCCGCCGCAGCGGGCCGCTGCAAGCGGCTCGACGTCGCCCTAGACCGTCACGATCAATTTGCCGGAGACGGAGCGCTTGTCGAGCATGCCGATGGCGGCCCCGATTTCGGCGAGCTGCACGCACTTGTGGATGTGCGGCGTGAGCTTGCCCGCCGCCGTCCAGGCCAGCACCTTGCCGATCCCGGCGACATGGCGGGCCGGATCGCGGTTGACCGCCTCGCCCCAGAATACGCCGACCGCGTCGCAGCCGCGCAACAGCAGCAGGTTTGCGGGAAGCTTGGGGATCTCGCCCGCCGCGAAGCCGATGACCAGCAGTCGGCCCTGCCAGGCCATCGCCCGCAGCGCCGCCTCCGCATGGGGTCCGCCGACGCAATCGTAGACCACGTCCACGCCCTTGCCGCCGGTGAGATCGCGCAGGCCTTGCTTGAGATCGGTCTCGGCGTAATTCAAGAGTTCGTCGGCGCCGTGCTGGCGGCAGATCGCGAGCTTTTCCGCCGAGGACGCCACCGCGATGACGCGGGCGCCGAGTTGCTTGACCACCTCCACCGCGGCCAGCCCCGCGCCACCGGACGCGCCGAGCACGGCGACGGTCTCGCCCGCCTTCAGCCGTCCGCGATCCTCGAGGCCATGCATCGCCGTGCCGTAGGTGACATTGACGCCGGCCGCCGCCTCGTCGCTGACGCCGTCCGGCACCTTGATCAGCAGGTTGGCCTTGGCCACCACCTGCTCGCGCGCGCAGCCCCAGCCGAGATAGGCGCAGACCCGCTCGCCGACCTCGAAGCCGGTGACGCCTTCGCCCAGCGCCGAGACCTCCCCGGCCATCTCGCCCGCCGGCGAGAACGGCAGCGCCGGCTTGTACTGATATTTGCCGCGCGTGATCAGCGTATCGAAGAAATTGAGACCCGCCGCCCGCACGCGCACCACCACCTCGCCGGGTCCCGGCTTGGGCGCCTCGATCTCCTCGATCGTCAGCGCCTCGGGTCCACCCAGCGTCGTCACCAGCGCGGCCTTCATGCGGGTCTCCATCGGTGCCTGATGCCTTGTGTGATGCTGTCGCGTCCGCCATCGCGATTACAACACCGGCGCGCGCGTTGCCAGGGTCATGGGCCAGGGCCGTCGACCTGCCCCGCGGGTGCGATCCCGGCCCGCCGAGCTTACGCCTCCAACTCGCGCAGTTCCGCCGCGATGTTGCGGCGAGCCCTCTCCTCCCAGGCCGTGTGGAAGCGCTCCGACAGATAGATCGCCGGGCGCTCGAGAAACCGGGCGAGAACGCGGGCACGGCCGGGCCGGTACAGCCGGTCTGGATAGATCGCATACTCGCGGCGAATGGCGTGGGTGTAGGCGCGGTAGTCCGGCGGATCGGCCGCCAGCACCGACAGGTCGAGATCGAGGAACGCCGCCAGCCCGGACGCTGGATCGACGGCCGCGACGTCAACGGGATCGTGCCGTGACAGCTCGATCCAGCGCGCGACGGCGTCGATCGTCGCCGCGGGAAACGCGAGTTGCCCGAACTGCGCGCGCGCCCAGGCGGCGCTCACGGCCTCGTTGTCCTGACGCGCCGGATCGTAGACGACATCGTGCAGCAGGATCGCGAGATCGGCGATGTCGCACGCTGGAAACAGCGCCGCGTGCGCGTCGCGAAGAGCCAGTAGCGCTTCGATGTGGTCGAGGGTGTGGTAGTGCCGCTGCGGCTCTGCGTAGGCGGATGCGATCAGCCTCCATCGCTCGGCCGCCGCGGGCCGATCACACCCGGCGGCCTCGCACAGGCGCCCCCACCGCTCCTCGGCCGTCGTCATTTCCTGCACCGAGACTCCTGTCAGACCCGCAAGCCTGACACCGTCCTATCA
>CAMDBL010000089.1 GCA_945889015.1 Devosia equisanguinis | reverse complement strand
GGCGAGTTGGCCGAGCCCGCGATCATCACGGGTATTCTCGCCTGCGTCACGGCCGGGATATCGATCGCGTCGTAGCCGACGCCGATGCGCGCGATCACCTGGAGATGCGGTGTCAGCGCGATCTCGGCAGGACCGAAGCGGTTCGGGCTGAGGATCACCGCGTGCACGGGCGTATTCTCGGTCAAGATCGCGCGAAAGGCCGCGTCCTGGGCCATGTAGTGGAACGGTACGATCTCGACGTCGCCGCGGGACTTCAGCAGGCCGATGCCGGTGAGGCTCAAGGAATCCGCATAGAGCACGCGCTTTCGATTTGTGGTCGCAACGGCCGGCATATTTCCCTCCCGCAATAACTGGCCGTCGCCATATCAATCAGTGGCGAGGTTGAACAGCGCTCTACGAAGTCTCCCTCCGGCCTCAGCGCGCCGCCAACAACGCGTGCGCAGAATGTTCTTTTAATGTTCTTGACGTACACTGTCAAGCTTGTTAGGCTCGCTCTCATTGGTCAGGGGGCGTCGCATGTACGGTCAGATGTCCACGGTGGCGTTCGTCGGTGTCGAGGCGCGGCCGGTCGAGGTGCAGGTGCGTATCACGCCGGGCAACCCGTCGTTCCAGATCGTGGGGCTGCCCGACAAGGCGGTCGCCGAGAGCAAGGAGCGCGTGCGCAACGCCATGCATGCCGTCGGCCTCGGCATGCCCTACAAGCACCTGACGGTCAATCTCGCCCCCGCGGACCTGCCGAAGGAAGGCAGTCACTTCGACCTCGCGATCATCCTGGGCTTGATGGTCGCGATGGGGGCCGTCGCGCCAGACGCGGTGGCAGGATATGCCGCATTCGGCGAGCTCGCGCTCGACGGCTCGATCCGTGCCGTGCCGGGAGCTTTGCCGGCCGCCATCGGCGCGAATGCGATCGGCAAGGGGTTGATCTGCCCGGCCGAGAGTGGTCCGGAGGCCGCCTGGGCCGGCGATGCCGTAGAGGTGCTGGCGCCGCCGCACCTGCTGTCGCTCGTCAATCATTTCAAAGGCTTCCAGACACTGTCGCGTCCCACGCCGCGGTTGGACCGGGATCCGAAGCCGCTGCTGGATCTCGCCGACGTCAAGGGCCAGGAGAGCGCCAAGCGGGCGCTCGAGGTGGCGGCGGCGGGGGGGCACAACCTGCTGATGGTCGGGCCCCCGGGCTCCGGCAAGTCCATGTTGGCGGCGCGACTGCCCTCGATCCTGCCGCCGCTGACGCCTGAGGAGATGCTCGAGGTGTCCATGGTGCACAGCCTCGCCGGCGAGTTGCTCGGCGGGCGGATCGCCATCGATCGTCCGTTCCGGGCGCCGCATCATTCCGCCAGCATGGCCTCGCTGGTCGGTGGCGGCAGCCGACCGCGGCCGGGTGAGGTCAGCCTGGCGCATTTGGGCGTGCTGTTTCTCGACGAGTTGCCCGAGTTCCAGCCCAACGTGCTCGATGCCCTGCGGCAGCCGCTGGAGCCAGGCGAGACGGTGATCGCGCGAGCCAACCATCGCATCGCCTATCCGTCTCGCATTCAGCTCATCGCGGCGATGAACCCCTGCAAGTGTGGCGGTGCGGGTCCTGGGATGTCGTGCAAGCGTGGGCCGAGGTGTGCCGAGGATTATCAGGCGCGAATCTCGGGACCGCTGCTCGATCGCATCGACCTGCAGATCGAGGTGCCGGCCGTCTCGGCCGCCGATCTCGCGCTACCTGCCCCCACCGAAGGCAGCATCGAGGTCCGAGCGCGCGTCGCCGCGGCCCGCGAGCGCCAGCGAACCCGCCTCGCCGAAAAGGGCATCAAAGGATCGCGAACCAACTCGGATCTGGCGGGTGCCACGCTCGACGCTATCGCCACCCCGGACGCGGCCGGCGTCCTGCTTCTCAAGCAGGCATGCGACCGCCTGGGGCTGACGGCGCGCGGGTATCATCGGACGCTCAAGGTCGCACGCACCTTGGCGGACCTGGACGGTGCCGATGTGGTCGGGCGGATTCATATCGCCGAAGCATTGAGCTACCGGGGCGAGACCTTGCGGCAGGCCCGTTCAGCCGCGTGACGATCGGTTGCAACCCGGGCTGCCAGCGACGGTGTCGCAGCCGCCGAGATCGGCTGCTGCGTTTGGCCTTGCGGGTGGGCCGGAGGTCAACGGCGTGACGGGTCAATCTTGGAGACTGCGACCGCCCTTTCTGGCGCTTCGGTGGTCCTCCTCGACGACGCTCGCGGTATCGGCGTCGAACACGATGCGCTCGGTTCCGGAAAGCGCCACGAACCGCTTCCCCCGGGCGCGGCCGATCAGCGTCAGGTTGGACTTGACGGCGAGCTCCACGCCCCAGGCGGTGAAACCCGAACGCGAGACCAGAATGGGGATGCCCATCTTGACGGTCTTGATCACCATCTCCGAGGTGAGCCGTCCCGTCGTGTAGAAGATCTTGTCGCCGGCTGGAATCCGATTCAGCATCATGTAGCCGGCGATCTTGTCGACGGCGTTGTGGCGGCCGACATCCTCCATGTAGATCAATGGCCTGTCCTGCTGGCACAAGACGCAACCGTGGATCGCGCCGGCCTTCAGATACAGGCTCGGCTCGGTGTTGATAGCCTTGGTCAGCGCATACAGCCACGAGGTATGGATGCGCGTGTCGGTGGGCAGGGCGATCGTGTCGAGCTGCTCCATGAGGTCGCCGAATACAGTGCCCTGGGCACAGCCCGAGGTCTGCACCTTCCTTTTCAGCTTCTCCTCGTAGTCGGTCTGCCGGCGGGTGCGCACGACGATCGTGTCGATCTCGCTCGCGTGCTCGATCGCGGTGATCTCGTCGTCGGGGCGCAGCATGTTCTGGTTCAGCAGATAGCCGACCGCGAGCAGCTCCGGGTGGTCGCCGATCGTCATCATCGTCACGATTTCGCGCGCGTTCAGGAACAGCGTGAGTGGCCGCTCGGTCACCACAGGCGTCTCGATCCGTCGTCCTTCGTGGTCGATTCCGGAGACCATGACGGATAGCCGCGGGTCATCCGGATCGGGCTTGACCTCGAATATGTTCATGAACGCTCCGAGAGTTTGCGCCGGTGCGAAGGGCTCCGCGAACTCGAAATGCGGATTAGACTTTGGATCTATGCCTTCAACCCGACGGCGGCAAGCTTCGAGAATACAGGAGCTTGCCATTCACCGCACGTGTCCGACGCCAGCGCCGAACTCCCCGCTTTTGATTGTAGCTCCCAATACGGCCAGTTATAGTTCGCCCACGCGCGTGTGGCATGTCGGCACATCGCGAACCGGAGTATCGAGCTGCGCCCGGTCGAGCGGCGCAGTCTCTCCGGACCAGGAGCCGACGCTGGAATCCCGACACGCAATTCGTGCGGCGGGAAGATCATCAGGGAGGCAGACCAGGCATGACCAAGTTGGACCGCCGTAGATTCATCGCAACGGCAAGCGCCGGTGGCATCGGGGCCGTGGGCTCGACGCAGATGGCGGCGCCCGCGCTCGCTCAGTCCGCACCCGAGATCAAGTGGCGTTTGACGTCGAGCTTTCCCAAGTCGCTCGATACCATCTTCGGCGCCGCCGAAGTGTTCTCCAAAGCCGTCGCCGAGATGACGGACAACAAATTCCAGATCCAGGTTTTCGCCGCCGGCGAGCTCGTGCCGGGGCTGCAGGCCGCCGATGCCGTTTCCAACGGCACGGTCGAGTGCGCGCACACGGCCTCCTATTACTACTGGGGCAAGGACCCGACGTTCGCCTTCGGTACGGCGGTACCGTTCGGCCTCAACCAGCGCATGCAGAACAGCTGGCAGTACGAGATGGGTGGTATCGATCTGCTCAACGAATTCTACAAGAAGTACAACATTTACGGGCTTCCAGGCGGCAATACCGGCGCGCAGATGGGCGGCTGGTACCGCAAGGAGATCAACACGCCCGAGGACCTGAAGGGTCTCAAGATCCGCATCGGCGGCTTCGGCGGCGCGGTCATGACCAAGCTCGGCGCGGTGCCGCAGCAGATCGCCGGTGGCGACATCTATCCCGCGCTCGAGAAGGGCACGATCGACGCGGCCGAGTGGGTCGGCCCCTACGACGACGAGAAGCTCGGCTTCCAGAAGGTCGCCAAGTACTACTACTATCCAGGCTGGTGGGAGGGCGGCGCCATGCTGCACTTCTTCATCAACACCGCCAAGTGGGCCGAGCTGCCTAAGGCTTATCAAGCGGTAGTCAAGGCGGCCGCGCATCAGGCCAACAGTGTGATGATGGCGCGCTACGACGCGCAGAATGCACCGGCATTGAAGCGGCTCGCCGCCAACGGCGCGCTGCTGCGGCCGTTCTCCGAGGCCGTGCTTGATGCCTGCTACAAGTCCGCGACCGAGGTCTACGCCGAAATCAGCGCCAAGAACGCCGATTTCAAGAAGGTGTGGGATTCCATCAAGGCCGCTCGCGCCGACAACTACCTCTGGTTCCAGCTCTCCGAGAACACCTACGACACCTACATGATGATCCAGCAGCGCAAGAAGACGCTATAGGGTACGGCCGTCGTCACGCGCTGGACGGAGGAGGCGGACCGGGCAAGCCCCGCGTCCGCCTCTTTTCATGTGCGGGCAGCGCGGCGAACACGTTCCGTGCAGCCAGCTCGGCCGGTTTGCCTTATCCCGCCGCGCGGTCAAGCTCACCAGGCAATGCCCTGGTAGGTGTCTTCAACGGGCGGATCCTTGAACAGCCGCACCAGATCGACGACGTGCACGTGCTTGCCCCGCCCGCGCACGAGCCGGCGGAACTCGTCGGTGGCATGGCTGACGACCAACACGTCCGAGCGCTCGACCAGATCGTGACCATCCTTCAGCGTGATGGCCTGCAGCCTGTCCATCAGCCGCGCCTGGCGCGGCACCGCGTTCCGGACGTAGTCGATCTGGCTCAGCAGTAGCGGACCGAAGTCGAGGTTGGGATCGTAGGCGGCGATCTCGAAGCCCTCGGCCTCCAGCGTCGCCATCAGGTCGAGGGTGGGGCTCTCGCGCAGGTCGTCGGTGTTCGCCTTGAACGTCAGGCCGAGGAAGCCGATGCGCTTGCCCTGGTGGGCGCGCAGCATGTCTGCGGCGAGCGCGATGTGGCAGCGGTTGGTCGCCATGAGGCTGGCGACGAGGGGCAGCTCCACGCCTTCGCGCTCGGCGATGTGGGCGACCGCGCGGACCTCCTTGGGCAGGCACGAGCCGCCGAACGCGAAGCCCGGCTTCAGGTAGTACGGCGACAGGTTCAGCTTGAGATCCTTGACGAAGATGTTCATCACGTCGTGGCTGTCGATGTCGAGCGCCTTGCACAGTCGGCCGACTTCGTTGGCGAAGGCGACCTTGGTCGCGTGCCAGACGTTGTCGACGTATTTCACCATCTCGGCGGCGGCGATGCTGGTGAAGATCAGCTTCTCGTCGATCGCTGTATAGATGCGCGACACCACCGCCTCGGCGCGGGCATCGCTGGCCCCGATCACGGTCTTCGGCGGCGCGAAGAAATCGGCGACGGCGACGCCCTCGCGCAGGAACTCGGGATTGAAGCAGACGCCGAAGTCCTTGCCGAGCTTGCGGCCGGACGCCTTTTCAATCTCGGGCACGACGACGTCGAGGGTGGTGCCCGGCGGGACGCTGCAGCGCAGTACGACGACGTGATATGCCGACTTCATCGCCAGCGCGAGGCCGATCCCGCGAGCGGCTTGGCGAACGTACTTGAGGTCGCAGCCGCCGTCGGAGGCAGTGGGCGTGCCGACCGACATGAACGTGACATCGGTTTCGAGCACGGCGGCGACCAGGTTCTGGGTCGCGCTGACGAGGCCGTTCTGGACGCCTTCGCCCAGCAGATCGCCCAGCCGGTCCTCGACGATCGGCGAGCGGCCCTCCTTGATGGTCCTGACGCGCTCGGCGGACACGTCGACGCCGACCATCCGGAAGCCCAGATGCGACAGGCACGCCATCGACACGGCGCCGACGTAGCCGAGGCCGATGACGCTGATCGAGGGGCGGGACGCCTCCGCGATCGCGGCCGTGGATGGTCCCGCCGTCCTCATGGGTGCGACGGACGAATGCAATACGTTCATTTAGACGCCACTCCATCTGCCCGGTCGCGCTGCGGCGCGCCGTGCATTCACTCGCCGTCACTCGGCACATCGCCCACCGTATGCGAGGTGGGGCGCCGCACCGAGACAAGGTGCCAAACAGTAGTGGGATAGCGATGAATTTATCGCTTAAAACGCGATGGATATCCGCATGATAGCGGATCGGCGCATGGCCCGGGACGAGACACCCGTTCATATCTTGGATACCGATGGACCGCGTTCCGATCGCCGACGGCGGTGGGTGCTGTGATGCCTCCACCGGCGATGCGGCGTCGGCTCATGCCGGATCGGGAACGATCTTGCCGGGGTTCATGATGTCGAGCGGGTCGAGCGTGGCCTTGATCTGACGCATCACGGACAAGCCGATGCCATGCTCCGCTTCGAGATATTTCATCTTGCCCTGGCCGACGCCATGCTCGCCGGTGCAGGTGCCCCCCATCGCCTGGGCGCGGGCGACGAGGCGCTCGAGGAACCCCTTCACGGCCTCCACCTCGGCCGGATTGGAGAGGTCGACCATAGGCTGGGCATGGAAGTTGCCGTCGCCGACGTGACCGACGATGGGTGCGATCAGGCCGCAACGCTTGATGTCGGCCTGGGTCTCGCGCACGCACTCCGCGAGCCGGGAGATCGGCACGCAGACGTCGGTCGCCAACGCCTCGCGGCCGGGCCAGCCGCCCTTGACGGACCAGTAGGCGTCGTGGCGGGCCTTCCACAACCTCCGGCGGTCCTCTTCCCGCTCGGCCCAATCGAACTTCCTGGCGCCTTCCTCGCGGGCAATCGCTTCGAACTGGGTGACCTGGTCGGGGGCAGAGACCTGGGTTCCGTGAAACTCGAGGAACAGCGTCGGCACCTGCTCCAGCGACAGCTTGGCGTGCTTGTTGACGGCGTAGACCTGCATCTCGTCCAGCAGTTCGATACGGGCAATGCCGAGACCCATCTGGATCGCCTGGATGGTGGCGTTGCAGGCGCCCTCCAGCGTCTCGAACGTGCAGACCGCTGACAGCACCACTTCAGGGATGCCGTACAACCTGAGGCCGATCTCGGTGATGACGCCGAGCGTACCCTCCGCGCCGATGAGCAGTCGCGTCAAGTCGTAACCGGCGGCGGATTTCCGGGCCCGGGTGCCGGTCTTGACGACGCGGCCGTCGGCGAGCACGGCGGTGAGGAACAAAACGTTCTCGCGCATGGTCCCATAGCGGACGGCATTGGTGCCGGAAGCGCGGGTCGAAGCCATGCCCCCGATGGTCGCCTCCTCGGCGCCAGGATCGACCGGGAAAAACAAGCCCTTGTCGCGCAGATAGTCGTTGAGTTGCTTGCGCGATACGCCGGCCTGGACGACGCAGTCGAGGTCGCGATCATTGACCTCCAGCACGTTGTTCATGCGTTGCAGGTCGATAGAGATACCGCCGCGCGGCGCGTTGACCTGGCCTTCGAGCGACGTGCCGGCGCCGAACGGGATGACCGGTACGCGGTAGCGCGCGGCGAGTGCGACGATTTCCGAAACCTCGGCTGTGCTCTCCGGCCAGACCACGACGTCCGGCGGCTGGTTGGTGATCCAGGTCAGCGTGTGGCCGTGCTGGCGGCGCATCGCCTCGCCGGTTTGGACCCGGTCGCCGAAGCGTTGCCGCAGGATACCGATCACCGCGGCCACGCGTTCAGCCGTGCCCTGGATCTCCACACTCGCCATCGTCACCGCTCTCCGTGTATCCACGTTTCGTGCACGTCCGCCGCTTTGCCGAGCGCCACGGCGATCGGCTCGATGCTAGGACTCTCCACTCACCGATGCAAACCCCGCCGGGTCGCAGCGGCGGTGCTGTCCTTGCACGGACTGATTGTGTTGTAATTGCACCACGGGCATCAAGTCTTGCATGCGCCACGCTCGCGCCCGCCGACTTTTCCCGCGCTGGTCTTTAAAGTAGAACGTCAAGTGAAGCCCGGGGGGCTTCACCGACTTAACAGGGAGTGCGTAGCATGGTTCGGAGGCTGGTACTGGCAGCCCTCGCCCTCATCGCCGTCGGCGTGATGTCGACGGCTCAAGCCCAGAAGGGCGACAAATGGGTGCTGATGGGTGCGCGCGAGGTCGACCTCGCCAAGGGCAACGACTCGATCGACGTCTCGAAAGCCAAAGGTAGCATCAAGGCGATCCGGCTCGAGTCGAAGGATGGTGCGATCTTGCTGTCGCGCGTCCAGGTCGTCTACCACAACGGGACTCTCCACAACGAGGATCGCCGCATCAATCTGCTCGACGACGAGCGGACGCGTCCGATCGACCTGCGCAACAACGAGCGCTTCGCGGACGCCGTCAATCTCGTTTTCGAGCGCAAATCGGGCACCAAGGCCTCGCTCGAGGTTTGGGGCCTGCAGAGCCCGAGTGGCGCGAATGCACAGCGTGGTGCTCCGAGCGTCGCGGGTCCGGGCAAGGTGACGCCACCGTCGGCGGGCAGTGCCGCCGCAGCTCCGAGCAGTGCCATCGCAGGTCCGGCCACGACCAGTGCCAAGACCACCGCGAAGCCGGGTGATGAGACCGCGGCCGGCGTTCTGTTCGGGTCGCAGAAGGTCGGTTTCGGCGTCGATCGTGACGTGCTCCGCGTGGGCGGCGAGATCGGCAAGTTCGATCGCGTGCGTTTTCGCGTCCTCGACAACGAGGTGCACATCAACGAGATGAAGGTGGTCTACGCCAACGGTGATCCGGACACGCTGACCGTGAACCAGGACATCAAGGCCAACACCTTCACCAAATGGCTGCCGCTCAAGGGTGACCGGTTCATCCGCGAGATCCAGATGAGCTATCGCTCGAAGCCCTCGTTCAAGGGCCAGGCGACCGTCGAGGTCTACGGCGACTATGCCGAAGGCTGGCTCGGACCGAACGGCGAAGGCCGCAAGTACAACCAGGGCTGGGTTCTGCTCGGTGCCCAGACGGCAGGCTTCATCGGCTTCGAGAAGGACACGATCCCGGTCGGCAAGAACGAGGGTGGCTTCAAGCGCATCCGCGTGACCGTCCGTGACCGCGCGATCACCTTGAGCGAAGTGCGTGTCGTCTACGGCAGTGGCCAGGAGGACATCATCCCGGTCAAGGCACGCGTCGACGCGGGAAGCACCTACGGACCGATCGACCTCAAGGGCGGCAGTCGCGTGATCCGGGAGATCGAGGCGCGCTATCGCAGCCGCTTGATCGACTCGAGCGCGAAGGGCAAGGGCCGCGCGGTCGTCGAGGTCTGGGGCCAGCATTGAGCCTCGACGAGGTGGCGGCGATGGAGCCGCCGGCTCGATCGAGATCGTAAAGAAATAGGGGCCGCTCATGAGGGCGGCCCCTTTTTTCATGGGGTGACGGCATTAGATGGAAAGAGTGGCCGCAGCAGGTAGCCAGCGCGCGCTCGACCTTATCCCGGCTCCATGCGTCAACCCGATGCCGCGTCGTCGTCGAAGTCACCTGCTGAAACTCCGGTCGTCTTCAGGGGCTTGATCCTGAGCGCGGTGATCTTGTTACGGCTACGGCGCAGGATCTCGAACCGGTAGCCATAGAACGTGAAGACCTGCCCGGGCTCCGGGATCGTCTGTGCCTCATGGATGACGAGTCCGGCGATTGTGGTGGCCTCCTCGTCCGGCAAATCCCAGTTCATGTGACGGTTCAAATCGCGGATCGGCACCGTGCCGTCGACGTTGACGGTGCCGTCGGTCTGCGGACGGATCGCCGTTTCCTGGCTGTCGTGCTCGTCTGAGATCTGGCCGACGATCTCCTCGAGAATGTCCTCGAGCGTCACCAGTCCCTGAACCTCGCCGTACTCGTCGACGACCAGCGCCATCTGAGCCTTGCGCTTGAGGAAGGCGTTGAGCTGATCCTTGACGCTGGTGGTGTCCGGCACGAACCAGGGCATGGTCGCGATGCTCATCACATCGAGCTTGGCAACGTCCCAGCCGGACTTGCTCAGCGCGACCAGTAGATCCTTGGTGTGCAGCACGCCGACGATGTTGTCGGGCTCCTCCCTATAAAGCGGCAGGCGCGTGTAGTGGCCCCTCAACATCTCATCGACGATGGTCTGGGGAGCCGCGTCGGCGTCGATCATCTCCATCTTGGTGCGATGGACCATGATGTCGATCACCTGCAGGTCGCGCAGGTCGAGGACGCCGCCCAGCATCTCGGCATCGTGTCGAGCGACGGCGCCATCCTTGGTCTGCAACTCGATGGCGCCGCGGATCTCCTCGTGCGCGGCCAGGATGTTGGCTGCGTCGTCCCGGCGGGTCGGCGTCATTTTGAGGATCTGGCGGACGACGATCTGGATCGCGGCCGTCACCGGCGTCAGCACCAGGATCACGATCCGCATCAGCGGTGACACCAGCATCGCGGAGCGGTCGGAGAAGGCGAGGGCATATGTCTTCGGCAGCACCGCGGAGAAGATGACGATCAGAATCGTCATGATCACGGAAGCGTAGACGAGGCCGACGTCGCCGACGAGGCTGGTCGCGAGCGTCGCCGCCAGCGCCGAAGCCAGCACGTCCACCAGTGTATTGCCGAGCAGCACGGCGCCGATCATCTTCTCTGGCGAGGCGAGCAGCTGATTGACCAGCGCCGCACGCTTGTTGCCTTCCTGCTCCAGCGTGTGCATGCGGGCCCGCGAGACCGCTGTCAGTGCCGTCTCTGAGCCGTTGAAGAAGGCGGACAGCACCAGCAGGGCAACGATCGCCAGCACTATCGCTATGATCTCGAAAGACATCGGAATTGTTCGAATCCTGAAGCGCAGATGGAATGACGGCCGGGGGCAACTGCGCGCCGGCGCAGACGGGTTGATACCACAGCGCACTGCAAGCGCGGAAATCAGCCTGACCGACGCCGTCCGGTCGGGTCGCTAAAACCTGCGTCTGCAGGAGGCGGTGCCTGCAGAAACGGGCGGGCTGCCATGAGGTGGCGCGGGTGTGCCTTGCTTGTCCGCCCGGGGCGGCTATGGCTCTATGCCGCCAGCAGGTGAATATTCGCTGTAGGTCGGCAATCGGCAAGTCGCTTGCAGCTCCAACACGGTCATGGGAGGCGCAAGCGATGGCGAAGTCGGCAGGGGCGGCGGAAGCCGCAGCGGCGGCCAAGTCGAGTTTCGACGTCGTGGATGTGGATGTCGTGGTGGTGGGTGCCGGTTTCGCAGGCCTCTACATGCTGCACCGGCTGCGCGGCATGGGCTTCTCCGCCCGGGTGATCGAGGCCGGCAAAGGCGTAGGGGGCACCTGGTACTGGAACCGCTATCCCGGCGCGCGCTGCGACGGCGAGAGCCTGCTCTACTCCTACGGCTTCTCCAACGCGCTGCAGCAGGAATGGACCTGGACCGAGCGCTATGCCGGGCAGCCCGAGATCCTTGCCTATGCCAACCACGTCGCCGACAGATTCGACCTTCGGCGCGACATACAATTCGAGACCCGCGTCACGGCGGCGACTTTCGATGACGCCGGGGGCACCTGGCAGGTCGAGACCGACAGAGGGGACCGTCTGACCGCACGCTATGTGGTGATGGCGTCGGGCTGTCTGTCGATGGCGGCAGCGCCCAAATTGCCTGGCGCGGAGACGTTCACGGGCCAAACCTACCACACCGGGCAATGGCCGCACGACGGTGTCGACTTCACCGGCAAGCGCGTCGCTGTGATCGGCACGGGCTCGTCCGGCATCCAGGCCATCCCGCGGATCGCTGCTCAGGCGAAGCACCTGACAGTGTTCCAGCGCACCGCTCAGTACACCATTCCCGCCTGGAACGGGCCGCTCGATCCCAGGACCGTCGAGGAATTCAAGGCGCGCTATCCCGAGATCCGCACCGCGCAAAAGAACTCATTCAACGGCAACAACACCACCTTCAAGCATGCCGAGACCTTTGGCGTCACGGCCGAGGAGCGTCAGCGGATCTACGAGGAGGCCTGGCAGAAGGGCGGCTTCGTATTTTTGGCGACGTTCGCGGACCTCCTGTTCGACAAGTCGGCCAACGATACCGTGGCGGAGTTCGTGCGGGCCAAGCTGCGTTCGATCGTCGAGGATCCGCAGGTCGCCGAGCTGCTGACGCCGAAAACAATCTTCGGTTGCAAGCGGCTGTGTGTCGATACGGACTACTGGAGCACCTACAACCGCGACAATGTCAGCCTCGTCGACATTTCGTCCTCGCCGATCGAGCGGCTGGTGCCCGAGGGAATCGTGGTCGCGGGCAAGACCTATCCGGTCGATGCCATCGTCTTCGCTACCGGCTTCGACGCAGTGACAGGGGCGCTCGACCGGATCGATATCCGTTCAACCTCGGGCGGCCGGTTGAAGGCGCATTGGCAGGACGGGCCGCGGACCTATCTCGGACTCGCGATCCACGGCTTCCCCAACCTGTTCACGATCACCGGTCCGCAGAGCCCCTCGGTGCTCACCAACATGATGCCGTCGATCGAATATCACGTGGACTGGATCTCGGATTGCCTGGCCCACCTGCGTCACACGGGGAAGCGCCGGATCCAGGCACGCAAGGAGGCCGAGGATGACTGGGTGACGGAAGTGTCGCGGCTCGCGGACGGCACGCTCCGGCCGCAGTGCAACTCCTGGTATGTGGGCGCCAACGTGCCGGGAAAGCCGCGCGTCTATCTCGCCTACGTCGCGGGTATCCCGCCCTACAAAAAGCGCTGCGACGAGGTGGCCGGGCGTGGCTATGAGGGCTTCGTGCTGGCCTGAGGCACCGGAGCCGGAAACGTATCGCCGCCGCCGGCACGAGACCGGCCATCAGTCTCAATGGGGATCTCGCATGCCGCTGACCGTTCAAGTGCTGGCCGTGCTGGAGGCAATGGAGAAGGCCGGCATCAAGCCGGTCGATACGCTGACGCCGGCGGCGGCGCGGGCGCAGTTCCTGACGATGGCGACGGCGCGGCGCAAGACGTCGACGCCGGTCGGACGCACGGAGGACCGCGTCATCTCGGCCAATGGCCGCGACATCCCGATCCGCCTGTATTGGCCCAACGCCGGGCGCACAGGGCCTCTTCCGGCGATCGTCTATTTCCACGGCGGCGGTCACGTCATAGGCAACATCGAGACGCACGACGAGGTGACCCGCGCGTACTGTGCCGGCGCCAATGCGCTGGTGGTGTCGGTGCATTATGCCAAGGGGCCGGAGCACCGGTTTCCCGCCGCCGTGGAGGATGCGCGCGCGGCGCTGGATTGGCTGCATGCCGAGGCTGCAGCGCTGGGCGTCGATGCGCGACGTCTAGCGGTCGCCGGTGACAGCGCCGGCGGCAACTTGGCAGCGCTGGCTGCCTTCCACGTGCGCGACAGTGGCCTACCTCCGCTCGCGTTGCAGGTGCTCGTCTATCCGGTCGTCGACTTCGGCTTCGGCGGTGCGAGCTACAAGCGCTATGCCGAGGGGTATGGTTTGGTTTCGGCCAAGGCAATGGCTTGGTTTCGTGCCCATTATCTCGGCAAGCCGGAGGATGCCCTGGACTGGCGTGCCTCGCCGATCCGAGCGGCAAGCTTTGCCGATCTCGCGCCGGCCGTCGTCGTCACCGCCGAATGCGACGTGCTGCACGATGAGGGCCTCGCCTACATCGCGGCGTTGCGGGCGGCCGGGGTGCCCGTGGAGCATCACACCTACGCCGGTGTCATCCACGGGTTCTTCGTCATGTCGCCGGCCGTCGACGAGGCCGGGCGGGCGCAGCGGGCGCTCATCGACCGGCTGCGTGACGCATTCCGCTGACGAGCGATGATGCGACGATCCGACCTCGATACGCGCGGGCTGGCTCGATTTTGAGCGCCACCGCATCGACGCCTAAAACTCAGCCGCTTAAAAATTAGTCCGCACGCACATATGCCTTGTTTTTGATCGCATCGATGGCTTTTGCATCACCGACCTGCCGGAGGTTTCAGTCTTTGCCGGCGTTGTTCCGCCGACGTTCAATGAAATTTCCAAAACTCGGACAAGATGTTAATCCCGCATCGAGACGTCGCGCTCCGATCTGGCACGCCGCTTGCGATCCGCTATTCCTGCAAATCATTTGCACGGGAGTTTTTCATGCGGTTCACAAGACGGGGCCTGCTCGGGGCGGCGGCGGCAGTGCTCGCCACAACTGGCGCGAGCGGCGCCTTTGCCCAGGGCACGATCAAGGTCGGTATCCTCCATTCGCTCTCGGGCACCATGGCGATCAGCGAGACGACGCTGAAGGACGTCATGCTGATGCTGATCGAGGAGCAGAACAAGAAGGGCGGTCTGCTCGGCAAGAAGCTCGAGCCGGTCGTCGTCGATCCCGCCTCCAACTGGCCGCTGTTCGCCGAGAAGGCGCGCGAGCTGATCTCGAAGGAGAAGGTTTCCGCGGTGTTCGGCTGCTGGACGTCGGTGTCGCGCAAGTCCGTGCTGCCGGTGTTCAAGGAACTCAACAATATCCTGTTCTACCCGGTCCAGTACGAGGGTGAGGAGAGCGAGCGCAACGTGTTCTACACGGGTGCGGCGCCGAACCAGCAGGCGATCCCGGCCGTCGACTACCTGATGTCGAAGGACGGCGGCGAGGTGAAGCGCTGGGTGCTCGAAGGCACCGACTACGTCTATCCGCGCACCACCAACAAGATTCTCGAGGCCTACCTGCTGTCCAAGGGTGTCGCCAAGGAGGACATCTCGATCAACTACACGCCGTTCGGTCACTCCGACTGGCAGACGCGCGTCGCTGAGATCGTCAAGTTCGGCTCGGCCGGCAAGAAGACGGCCGTCGTGTCCACCATCAACGGCGACGCCAACGTGCCGTTCTACAAGGAGCTCGCCAACAAGGGCGTGAAGGCGACCGACATTCCCGTCGTCGCGTTCTCGGTCGGTGAGGAGGAGCTCGCCGGCATCGACACCAAGAACCTCGTCGGCCATCTGACGGCCTGGAACTACTTCCAGTCGGTCAAGGATCCGGCCAACGACGCCTTCATCGCCAAGTGGAAGGCCTTCACCAAGAACCCGAAGCGCGTGACTAACGATCCGATGGAAGCTCACGTCATCGGCTTCAACATGTGGGTGAAGGCGGTCGAGAAGGCCAAGACGGTCGATCCCGACAAGGTGATCGATGCTATCGTCGGCATCGAGGTTCCGAACCTGACCGGTGGCACGTCCAAGATGCTTCCGAACCATCACATCACCAAGCCGGTGCTGATCGGCGAGATCCGCGCCGACGGCCAGATGGACACGGTCTGGCAGACCAAGGGTCTGGTGGCCGGCGACGCCTGGTCGAAGCACCTCGAGGGCTCCAAGGACCTCGTGGCCGACTGGGTCGGCAAGAAGTGCGGCAACTGGAACACCAAGACCAACAGCTGCGGCGCGAAGTGAGCTGACGGCGGACTGAGCGGGGGTCCGGCCGTCTCCAGCCGGCCGGACCTTCAGCATCATCGATAGACTTTCACAACAAGCCGGTGTGCGAAGGGGCGGATATGTCGATGCCACGATTTCTCGTGCGCACACTGATGACGGTCATGCTTTGGCTGGCCTGTCTTTCCGCGCCAGCATCCGCAGATCTGAAATCGGCGCTCGCGCGGCTGGCCGACGACAGTTTTGGCCAGACCGCCAAGGCGATCGAGGAGATCGCGGCATCCAATGCTCCGAATGCCGCCGAGATTCTCGAGGCAATGAGCGATCGGCGGCTGCTCGTGGATACGGCGAGCAAGTCCGTCGTCTTGAAAAGTGTGGCGGGCGCGGTCACCGACCCGGCAACCGGTGCCGCCGCGACTGCGCCCGCCCGCGCCCAGTCGGTTCGCATCAACAATCGATTGCGCGGCGCCATCGAGGCCGCTCTCGGTACCCTCACCCTGAAGGCTGCCGATCCAGCCAAGCGCATCCAGGCCGCGGACGCCCTGTTCAAATCTCGCGACGACAAATCCCTCGCCGCGCTCGATTCCGCACTGGCCGGCGAGAAGGACGCGAGCGTGACGCGCGCGTTCCAACGGGCCCGCTCCGCCATCGTCCTGTCGTCCACTTCCGTGAGCCTCGACAAGCAGCTCGAAGCGATCCGCAACCTGCAGAGCTACACCGACCAGGATACGCTCGGCCTGCTCCGTGCCGCCCTGGCGACGGCGACGCGGCCCGAGCCGAAGGGCGCGCTGGACGCCGCGATCAAGCGTATCGAGGAGCGCCAGAAGCTCACCGAGGTGGTGCAGAACGTCTGGTACGGATTGTCGCTCGGGTCGGTGCTGCTGCTCGCCGCCATCGGTCTTGCCATCACGTTCGGCGTGATGGGCGTCATCAACATGGCGCACGGCGAGATGGTGATGCTTGGTGCGTACACGACGTTCGTCGTGCAGGAGGTGTTCCGCTCGGCCGCACCGGCCTATTTCGGCTGGTCGCTGCCGATCGCCATTCCGCTGGCTTTTCTCGTCGCCGCTGTCGTCGGCCTCGCCATCGAGCGGGGCATCATCAGCTTCCTCTATGGCCGTCCGCTGGAGACGCTGCTCGCGACCTGGGGCGTCAGCCTCGTGCTGCAGCAGGCGGTGCGCACGATATTCGGGCCGACCAATCGCGAGGTCGGCAATCCGAGCTACATGTCGGGCAGCATCGACGTCATGGGGATCTCCATCGCGCTGGGCCGGCTCTGGATCATCGTCTTCACGCTGGCGGTGTTCGCGGCGCTGCTGCTGATCTTGAAGAAGACGCCACTTGGCCTGCGCATGCGCGCGGTGACGCAGAATCGGCGGATGGCCGCTTCGATGGGCATCCGCTCGCGCAGTGTCGATGCAATGACCTTCGCGCTGGGCTCAGGCATCGCCGGGATCGCCGGCGTGGCACTGTCCCAGATCGACAACGTCTCGCCGAACCTCGGCCAGTCCTACATCATCGACAGCTTCATGGTGGTGGTCTTCGGCGGCGTGGGCAACCTCTGGGGCACGTTCGTCTCGGCATTCCTGCTCGGCGTCGCCAACAAGTTCCTAGAGCCGTTCGCGGGCGCCGTGCTCGGCAAGATCCTGATCCTCGTGCTGCTCATCCTGTTCATCCAGAAGCGCCCTCGTGGGCTGTTCGCCCTCAAGGGCCGGGCGGTGGAATCATGATCACGTCACTGATTATCAACAGCCTCGACAGGCGCGCGTCGATTTTTCTCGCGATCCTGGCCGGCATCACCGTGCTGGTGCCACTGCTCAACCTGGCGTTCCCGCCGACGTCTATGTTTCACGTTCCGACGTATGCGGTGGCGCTGCTCGGTAAATACGTGTGCTTCGCCATCCTGGCGCTGGCGCTCGACCTGGTGTGGGGATACTGCGGCATCCTCTCGCTCGGCCACGGCGCGTTCTTCGCGCTCGGCGGCTACGCGATGGGTATGTACCTGATGCGCCAGATCGGCAGCCGCGGCGTCTACGCGAACCCGATCCTGCCCGACTTCATGGTGTTCCTGAACTACCAGGAATTGCCCTGGTACTGGTACGGTTTCTCGTCGTTTCCGTTCGCGCTGCTGATGATCGTGCTGGTGCCGGGCCTGCTGGCGTTCCTGTTCGGCTGGTTGGCCTTCCGCTCGCGTGTCACCGGCGTCTATCTGTCGATCATCACGCAAGCGCTGACCTACGCGCTGCTGCTCGCCTTCTTCCGCAACGACATGGGCTTCGGTGGCAACAACGGCCTGACCGACTTCAAGGAGATCGTCGGCTTCCACGTGCAGGCGCAGTCGACGCGCATCGGCTTGTTCGTGGCCTCGATGACGCTGCTCGCCGCCGCTTTCGTGATGGCGCGCATTCTCGTCACCTCGACCTTCGGCAAGGTTCTGATCGCGATACGTGATGCGGAGTCGCGCACGCGCTTCCTCGGCTACCGGGTCGAGAGCTACAAGCTGTTCGTGTTCACCTTGTCCGCCTGCCTTGCGGGGCTCGCCGGCGCGCTTTACGTGCCGCAAGTCGGTATCATCAATCCCTCCGAGTTCTCGCCCGCGAACTCGATCGAGGCCGTCATCTGGGTCGCGGTCGGCGGCCGGGGCACCCTGATCGGACCCGTC
>CAMDBL010000088.1 GCA_945889015.1 Devosia equisanguinis | reverse complement strand
AAAACCGACAAACCGGACGCTGATTGACGCGGAACGTCAATCAAAGCGCTTGCCAATGGCGCGGCCAGCGTCAATCATCACTTCGCTCGGCCGCCTCGTCTCATCCTGATTGACGCGCCGTTCTCATCCAGATTGTCGCGCTATACGAGATCGCGCAGAACTTCTTCAACAACAACAACGCGGGCTCGTTCGGCAGCAATCCGCAGCTGACCGTGCAGACCAACGGCAACAACGTCACCGTCAGCGTCCGCTCGGAAGTGCCCGCAGCCGTCAGCAAGCTGATGGGCGTCGACACCATCCCGATCGAGGCCAAGAGCGAGGCCGGCACCAGCGGCCGCAAGCTCGAGGTGTCGATGATGATCGACCTCACCGGCTCGATGAGCTCGACCCGCGGCGGCATGAGCAAGATCGCGGCGCTGAAGCTCGCGGCCAACGACATGATGGACATGCTGTTCCCGAACGGCGCCACCACGTCGGGCCAGGTCAAGGTCGCGATCGCGCCAATGGCCGACTACGTCAACGCCGGCCCCTATGCGCCGATCGTCACGGGCCTCGCCTCCAGCGGCCCCTACGCCAAGCTGACCAACCTCAAGAACACCAAGAACGGTCCGTTCTCCGGCAACTATTCCGGCACCTACGGCAACAGCCAGCCGCTCGGCTCCCAAGCCGGCGCGACGCCGTTGAACGCCAGCGTCGTCTCCGGTCAGGTTTCGGGCGCCACGCCCGGCCAGACCTATAGCTCTGCGCACTGCCTCGATCCGATGCTGCCGTCCACGCCGATCCAGCAGATGACCTACTCCAACACCGGCATCGTCGCCGGCTTCGAGATCACCGGTTCCGGCGCAAAGCCCGCCCAGGTGTTCACCGCGGGCTGGCCCGGATTCTACAAGGTCAACGCCCACGACAACACCGGCAACGATCAGGGCTGGGAGTACTTCTCCGGCTCGGACAGCGACGGCGTGATCGGCAACAACGCCAATGATCCGAACAAAATCACCGGCAGCAACCGCTATTACGTCCCGCTGCCCGCCAGCGTCACCGGCGTCGAGTACCTGCGTGACGCCTCGTCGGGCAAGCTGATCGGCATCCCCGCCTACGTCGGCGTGACCAGCGGCGTCTACCCGCAGATCAAGAAGGCCAGCAACGAAGGCGGATACAAGAAGATCACCGGCTTCAGCAACGGTAACTTCAACCTCCAGTGGAGCACCGTCAACTCCGGCTACTTCATCCCGGTTCCGGTGCAGACGACGGTCGGCGGCGGCATCAGCCCCAACTGCACGGGTACCGACTCGGCGCCCGACCAGAACGCCGGTGCACTCGTCAGCTGCGTCACCGAGCGGACGACCTCGGATCGCTACACCGACGCTGCTCCCTCCGGTGGCAACTACGTCGGCCCCTACAATCAGGTCGCCCCCGGCAAGACCACGAACAAGCTGAACTACTCCGAGGACGGCAAGTGCTACACCGCCGGTCGTGAGTTGCCGGAAATCATTCCGCTGACCAACGACCGCTCCAAGATCGACGCGCTGTTCTCGATGAGCGACAGCCAGCTGATCGGCGGCGCGACGCCGGGCCACCTCGGCCACGCCTGGGCCTGGTACATGCTCTCGCCGGAGTGGAACGACGTGTGGCCGCTGAGCGCTGCCGTCCCCTACGACGACGCGATCACCAAGAAGTACGCGATCATCATGACCGACGGCGAGTACAACACTCAGTATGCCAGCACCAACTCCGTCACCCAGGCACGCGCTCTGTGCGACGGCATGAAGGCCAAGGGCATCCACGTGATCACTGTCGGGTTCGGCTTCTCGGCCGACCCCGAGGGAACCTCCGCCGGCAACATGCTCCAGTACTGCGCCAGCGACGCCGGCTCGTTCTTCTGGCCCTACGACGCCGACCAGCTCCGCCAGACCTTCAAGGACATCGGCACCTTGATGCTCTCCGGCACGGTCAACCTGGTCGTGATGAAGTAAGCTACAAACGCAAAAAGGGACCGCCGACGGCGATCCCTTCCCTCAAAAGCAGAAGGGCCGCCAGAAGGCGGCCCTTTCGTTTGCCTAGATCTCTAGGCGGCCTTCTCTTCGAAGACGGGCGGCTTCTTATCCTCCGTCTCGTCCAGGCCCGATTTGAGGGCGATACCGATGTAGCGAACGCGACCTGCGATCTTACCCTTCTGTACGCCGAGCTCACCGAACTCACGCGAGAACGTGGGAAGTGCCAGAGGCTCCTTCTTCAGCTCTTCGCACCATGCGCAGTAATCCTCGTACAGGGCCGTCGCAGTGACGCTCGATCCATCCTGGGTCTCCACCTTCTCCTTGTAGAACTTCTGCACGTCGTTCTCGGGTGCGACCAGCCGGGGCTGGGCCTGCACCTGGGGCAGCGTCCGATTGTCGTTGGCGCTGCTCTTCGGCCTGACCACCGGAGCGGCGATCGCCGCCGGGGACTGAGCCGCCACCTGCACCGCAGCCGGAACCGGCTGGGCTGCGACCGTTTGCTGGCTCGACTGGAGCGAGGCCATCGACGGTGCGGCAGGAACCACACGCTCGTTGATAAGCCACGTGCTGAAGGCGACGTACATCCCAAGCCCGGAACCGATCTCCAGCAGAAGCGCGATGAACACGGTCAGCGCGGTCTGCACATCCTCTGTCTTGAGAGACAGCCCGAAGATCGTACCCAGCTTCGCCAGAACCGCAGCCTGCGGATCGGCCTCGGACATCACCGTTGCACGCGTAGCACCACCGAGTTTCTCGTGGATCGCCGTGATGCGGCTTTCCAGAGCAACCGCCTGCTGGGCCGAAGCCAGCTCGGCATTACGCTCACTCAGCGTCTGGCACAGCTCGCGGGTCGACTTGCCCGGGATCTCCGTGCAGCCCTTGGTCACAGCATAGAGACGATGGTTCTTCAAACCCTCGATCTCGGCGGCCACGGTCTGAGCCGGGCGATGCTGCGGGATCCAGCTCAGCTGGTCCTGGGCACGCTTCAGATCGGCGCGGAGGTCCTTGTAGACCTGCGCCTCGACGGTCCGCTGCCCGGACGTATTCAGCCGGTTCAGTGCAGCATGACCCAGAGCAGAGGTCAGCGAGAAGCCGGTGACCACCACCCACACGATGGCCGAGGCGACCGCCTGCGACCACATCCGGTTCTTCAATGCGGCGAAGAAGAAGAACGGGATCAGTGCCTTGAGACAGTCGGCAGCAGCCGAGGCCGCTCCGTAAATCTGTCCATCCTGCTCGGTTTGCCCGAGACTGAGGCCAAAACGCCAGTTCATAGCGGCTGATACGGCGAGTAGCACGCCGGCCGCTAGAACGCCTAGCACACCCAAAGCATGTCTCATTTTCTTTGCCCTCTCCATTGCGAGGGGCCGGTTCGATCAATACGCGGGACGAGAGACTCCCGGCCATAAACCCACGGTGCTCGTCTGGAACCACTTCGCTCGAGCACCACCCAGCCTTGCCCGACACTGTTTGCCGGGCGGCCACTCATCTCAGCTTCCACGTCATCCGCCAGTGAGCTCCGGCACCGTTCCCCAACGGCACTCCGGCAAGCAGATGAGTTGTCGCCTCGTCGAGCAGCACATCGAACTGAGCCGCCGGTCCCCCTTCGAGTTATGCACAGTGACTGTCGCCGCTTTGACCGCCACCGCCATCATCCCCGATAGGACGCCGGCTTACGCATAAAACTGCAACGCATACCAAGTCCCATGGCGCGGAGAATAAATGATTCGAATACTTTTGGTAGGAGAATCAGCCGCCCATAGGAATTCGGCGATTTTGGCGTGCTTGCAACACACACGTTGCGCCATCAACACACCCACATCGCACGTCCGCTTTCGGGCCAGCCTTTTCCACAGACTGTCCCCAGTGCCGCGGTGTTATCCACAAAGCCTGCCGCCTCCGCGCCGGACCACCTACTAGATATTGATGGAGACGCATCTGTCAGGCCTAGCCGACGTGGCGACAACCAGACCGTGCGTCTCGATCCCGGTCCGATATCGCTTGAAGGCGCACACGCGCACCCCACCCCGAAGGGGCCTCGGCAAGCGCCGGCCTTGGCCTCACTGTTGCATATTCACAAATTCGGACGATTTGCGTGCGATTCATCGATGGTATCGGTTGGCAATGCAGCGTGGACCTACTATCGTAACAAACTGGCGCATCAATTTAGAGTTGAGTGATCCGCTGCGATGTGCGGAGGTTGTCATGCGAGTACCGTTCGTGTTGCTGGGCGTCGCCGGGGTTGCACTCTACGGCTCCTATAGTCATTTCTCGACCCCGTCCGGCCGGCTGGCGCAGCTGGCGCAAGTGTCGGAGATCGTCACCGGTGGCGCAGCCGGCGCGACGATGACCGATGCGACATCGAGCGCCCCACGCATCTTCTCTCCACAGAGGCCTTTGCTCGCCCCGGTTGCGGAGCCGCCTCCGCCTGCGGCACGCCGCACGGCCGAGCCGGTCCCGCCGGTGCCGGTCGCGGTGACACGGCGCTCCGATCCTTTCGGCGAGGCCCCCGCGATCCGAGCCGTTCAACCCAAGGCACAGCCGGTGGCAAACACCGCGGCGCCAGCGCCCGCGCGTAGGTCGGCAGGTAGCAAACCTTCGACGGACGAGGCGCGCTCGGCCCTCGTGCGCGATCTCCAACGTGAGCTGAAGCGTGTCGGTTGCTTCGACGGGGAGTTGTCGGGCTGGTGGAACCAGGGCACGCGGCGCGCCATGGGTGCATTCACCGAGCGCGTCAACGCCTCGCTGCCAGTGGAGGAGCCCGACTACATCCTCTTGGCGCTCGTACAGAGCCACGCCGGTCAAGCCTGCGGCACGGGCTGCCCCGGCGGCCAATCCCTGTCCAACGACGGACGGTGCCTGCCGCGCGCGATCCTGGCCCAGTCAGACAAGAAGGGTGGACGTGGAGACGAGGCGAAGGCGCCGGAGTCGGCCGAGACCCCGTCCGACGCAGACCGGCGCATGCAGCAGAGCGCTGCGGCATTGGCCGGCCAACTTGCCGCTGCCCCCGCCGCTCCCCGCTCCAAGACATGGGAGACAGGCGTGTTCCCGGCTGCTCCCCGGCCCGTGCCTGCGGCTCGCCCGCCAGCCCCCGTGACCACGGCCGCGGCCCCGGCACCAATCGCAGATCCGTTGCCGGGCCGCATGAGCATCGGCGCGCCCGTCCCCTCGTATCCGGAGGCGCGCATCGCGCCTCCGACGACGACAGCCTCGCTGCCGCAGGGCACCGAGGGCGGGGCCACCCGCGGCTCCGAGCCGTCGTCCGCCGGCCGCGCGAGTGCGCCGTCGCGCAAACGCGAGGCCCGCAACGACTACCGGCCAGCGCCGAGGGTGTACTACGACGCACCGCCCAGCCGTCGCCGCTCCGGGCCGTCCCTGCGCAGCGCCGGCAACGTCAAGGACTTCTTCTTCGGCGCGGGACGAGGCTCGTTCTAGACCGGCCGGCCGTCCTCGATCCGACGGGCTTCTCGCTGGCCCATCAAAGCGAAAGGCGGACCCGATGTCGTCGGGCCCGCCTTTTTTGTATCGCTCGCCTTGCGCTCCGTCCCCGGCCACGGCGCTCGGGATTGCCCCGCGGCCGTGGCGCGGTCTTCGGTCAATTCCCCGCGCCGGGCCGACCGATCGAATCGTAGCGGTCGAAGCCCGCCGCCACGACGTCCTTCGCATTGAAGATGTTGCGCAGGTCGACCAGGACGCCGCCGCGCATCACCTTGCGCACCGCCTTGAGGTTCAGTGCACGGAACTCGTTCCACTCCGTCAGCACGACCAGCGCATCGGCGTCGCTGGCGACCTCGCTGGCGCTGGCGCACCAGGTCACGCCCGGCAGCATCGGCTCGGCGTTGGCGCGGCCCTCGGGGTCGTAGACCTTCACCTTGGCTCCCCGCTCGACCAGCATCGGGACGACGACGAGACTCGGCGCCTCACGCATGTCGTCGGTGTTCGGCTTGAACGTGACGCCGAGGATCCCGATCGTCTTGCCGGAGATCCCTTCGCCCAGCGCCCGCTCGATGCGGCCGGCCATCGCGATCTTGCGCTCGTCGTTGACCCGCTGGACCTGCTCGATGATCGACAGCGGCGCACGCGCCTCGCGCGCCGTGCGCACCAGGGCGGAGACGTCCTTGGGGAAACACGAACCGCCGTAGCCGGGGCCGGGATGCAGGAACTTGTCGCCGATGCGACGGTCCTTGCCGATGGCGCTGGCCACCTCCTGGACGTTGGCGCCCACCTCCTCGCAGAGGTCGGCGACCTCGTTGATGAAGCTGATCTTCAGCGCCAGGAAGGCATTGGCCGCGTACTTGGCGAGCTCGGCGGACTCACGGCTGACGAACATCACCGGTGCGCCGCGCAGGCCGAGCGGCTTGTACAGGCGCTCCATCACTTCCATCGCGCGCGGATCGTCCGTACCCACCAGAACGCGGTCGGGATGGGTGAAGTCCTGGATCGCGGAGCCCTCGCGCAGGAACTCCGGATTGGAGCAGACCGCGAAGTCGGCGTCGGGGCGCAGCTCGCGCAGGCGCTTCTCGATCGCGCGGCTGGTTCCGACCGGGACCGTCGACTTGGTGGTGATGACCTTGAAGCCGTCGATGTGCGGCGCCATGTCGGCCACCGCCGAGAAAACGTAGGAGAGGTCGGCGTGACCATCGCCGCGGCGCATCGGTGTGCCGACGGCGAGGAAGATGATGTCGGACGCGACGATCGCGGGGCCGATGTCGTCGGAGAAGGTGATGCGGCCGGCCTTGATGTTGCGCGCGAGTAGATCATCGAGACCCGGCTCGAAGATCGGCACCTCGCCACGCTTCAGGCTGGCGACGCGGGCGGGATCCTTGTCGATGCAGGTGACGTTCCACCCGAACTCGGAGAAACAGGCCGCCGAGACGAGCCCGACGTAGCCGGCGCCGATCATGCAGATGTTCAAGTTGTACCCCCAAGGATTCGCCGAGGCGTCATCTTCAAGGTGCTCGACCTCGTCGCCTCGTGTCGGCTGGCGAACCAGTATATTCATGACGATCCCCGTCGCGTGGTAGGCCAACTCGTGGCCCGGATCAAGTCGCGGACATCCCGACTTATTGCGATGCACACATACACCGGTGCCGACGACGTCATTGCCAAGACCTTGCGGCATGGTTGATCCTGGGACACGTCGCGGCGTGCCGGGCGTTGCGTGGCGGGAGCCGACCGCCCGTGAAGCGAGAGAGAAAGACCCACATGACCCGCGTCATCAGCATTGGGGAGTGCATGGTCGAGATGTCGCGAGGCGGCGATGGGCGCTTCGCGCTCTCGTTCGGCGGCGACACGTTCAATACGGCCGTCTACATCGCTCGCGCGGGGCTATCTGTCGCCTACGGCAGCGTGCTGGGTGACGACCCTTACAGCACCGGCATCCGCAGCCTCGCCCTGCTCGAAGGCATCGGCACGGACCTGATCGGGACGGCGAAGGGCCGTATGCCCGGCATCTACCTGATCGAGACCAACGCCGGCGGCGAGCGCACGTTCTGGTACTGGCGCGACCGTGCGCCTGCGCGCGAGCTTTTCGAGTTGCCGGCGGGCGCGGCGGTGGAGGCGGCTATGCCGACCGCGTCGGCCGTCTACTTTTCCGGGGTCACCTTGTCGCTCTACAGCGCCACTGGCCTCGACCGGTTCGAGCAGGCCTTGGCGGCCGCGCGCAAGGCGGGCGTGCGGATCGTGATGGACAGCAATTACCGTCCGCGCGGCTGGGCCGGCGACATCGACCGCGCCAGGGCGACGTTCGAGCGCTTCTGGCGCCACGCCGACATCGCACTGCCGACCTTCGACGACGAGCAGGCGCTGTGGGGCGACACCCACGTGGCCTCGACGCTGTCGCGCCTCGCAGCCCTCGGCGTGCCCGAGATCGTCGTCAAGAACGGTGCCGCCGGCGCGGCCGTGTTGTGCCGCGCCGAAGTGACGGACGTGCCCTGCCCGGCGGCGGTCACGCCGGTCGACACCACGGCTGCGGGCGACAGCTTCAACGCCGGCTATCTGGCGGCGCGACTGCGCAACGGGTCACCGGCCGACGCCGCCCATCTCGGCCACCGACTCGCCGCCGCCGTGATCCAGCACCGCGGCGCCATCGTTCCCCACGCCGCCACAGAGCCGGTGCTCGGCAAGCACCGTTGAGCCCCACGCTGACGCGTGACTTGGCGCAGACCAATGCCCACGAGCGAGGCCGGCTTGACGCAGGCATCGCCACGCACTTATCAGGCTTGCAACGCACCGGAGACTGTCCATGAGCCCCATCGCCTACGATCCGAGCAATCCGTTCGCCAAGATCCTGCGGGGCGAACTCCCGTCCACCCGGGTCTACGAGGACGCGGAGACGCTGGCGATCATGGACATCATGCCACGCTGCGAGGGGCACACGCTGGTGATCCCGAAGGCGCCGGCGCGCAATCTGCTCGACGCGCAGCCCGCCGTGCTCGCCGCCTGCCTCGCCACCGTCCAGAAAATCGCGAAGGCGCAGATGAAAGGCCTCGGCGCGACCGGCATCACGATCAACCAGTACAACGAGAGCGCGGGCGGCCAGGTGGTGTTTCACCTGCACTATCACGTGCTGCCGCGCTTCGACGGCGTGCCTCTGGGTTCCCATACCGGCAAGATGGGCGACATGGCCGCGATCCAGGCGGCAGCCGAGAAGATCCGCAAGGCGATCGGGTGAACGCGCGCAGCGTCAGATACCTCCGATCAGCAGCTTCACCGCCAGCATCACCGCCGCGCCACCGACAATGCCGGCGGCGAGATTGCGGCTGAGCGCGTAGAAGATCACGATCCCGACGGCGAAGGACGTAAAGCGCAGCCAAGGCTCGACACCGGCGAGCGCGCCCGGCGGAAACACCACGATGCGCATGACGAGCCCCGCGACCAGCGCCGTCGCCACCGCGCGCACCCAGCGGAAGATCTCGCTGTCGGCATCGAGACCGTTGCCGATGGCATAGCCGAGCCAGCGCCAGGGCTCGTGCACGAGAAAGCCCGCCAGCAGGATCGCGAGATAGCCGCCGAACCCGTCGTCGAGCACGCTCATCGGCGCCCCCGGGAGGCGCGCCCGATCGCCCAGGCGAGCGTGCCTCCACCGAAGCCCGCGATCATCAGATCGAAGCCTGGCACGAGCATGTACGCAACAGGCGCCAGCAGCCCGCCGATCAGGATCGCGGCGTAGTCGGTCGCGGCACGCGCCGCCGTCAGCAACGAGCAGGTGAAGTAGATCGGCGTCATCAGCAGCAACGCCGCGGTGAGCACCGGCGGCAGCGCGGTCGCGAGCAGGTAGCCGCTAGAGCCGCCCAGCGCCAGCAGGGCGAGGAACCCCGTGCCCTGACCGGCGAAGAAGGGGAGCCGCACCCTGGCAGGCAGGCCGGGCAGCAGCCGGTAGCCCTCGAGCCAGGCTGTGATCGCCAGGAAGTGGACGGCGTAGAGGTGCAGCCACCGCGGCCGGCGCGCATCACGGATCAGTGGCATGATGGAGACCGTCATCGGCAGCAGCCGGACGGCCGTGAGGCCGACCGCCAGCGCCGCCCCCGCGACACCGGCGCCGCGCGCGATCTCGTCGATTACCAGTACCTGCGCGGGTAGCGCGAACAGCGTCGCGGAAATGAACAGCACATGCCCGAGCGTGAAGCCGAGATCGTGGGCCAGCGCGCCGAAGCCGATCCCGGTCGCAGCCAGGATCCAGCCCGCCGCGCTCAGCGCCGCCGCCAGCACGCCGCGCGCAAACGCCGAAGGCCCGGTCGCGGCGATCGTCCATGCGGGCGGATCGGAAGGCTCCTCGGTCGGCACGGTTAGGGCTCCAAGCGCGAGACGGGCGGGCGCCAACCTATTCGGGCGGGAAGATGCAGCCCAGAGCAACCGGGCTCGGGCGCATAGCAGCCCCCCGGTCTGCGAGTCTAGCCCGCCTGCGGCAACCGCGGCTATCGTTCACCGCCAGCCCGCGCGACGGCCCCGGCAAGAGGTATCGACGATGAAGTGCAATCCCCTCCAAGAGAAGCTGCTGCGCGGCAAGCCCGCTTTCGGCTGCTCGATCATGTTCCCCTGCCCGCAGCTGGTCGAAATGTTGGCGCACGCGGGCTTCGATTGGGTGCTGCTCGATTGCGAGCACGGTTCGCTCTCGCTGGCCGACGTCGAGGTGATGGCGATGGCCGCGGACGCGAGCGGCATCACCGCCATCGGCCGCCCGGAGAGCAACCGGCCCGAGCACATAGCCCGCATCATGGATCGCGGCGTTTCGGGCGTCCAGATCCCACACATCAACACCGCCGAGGACGCGCGCCGCGCGGTCGCGTCGGTGAAGTTCGGGCCGAGATCGCTGAGGGGGCTCGCACAAGGCACGCGCCCCGACAAGTGGGGCTTCTCCGGTGGCGGTCCGGTCTTCACCGAGATCGCCAACCGGGCGAGCACCGTGATCGTGCAGCTGGAGCACCAGGAAGCGATCGACAACGTCGACGAGATCCTGAAGGTGCCGGGAATCGACGTGTTCTTCATCGGCCCCTCCGACCTGTCGCAGTCGCTGGGCCATCCCGGCAACCCGAAGGCTGAGCCGGTTGCGCGCGCGATCGACCAGACGATGGCCAAGATCGTCGCCGCCGGGAAGCTACCGGGCATGCCGGCCACCACCGAGACCGTGTGCGAGGCGATCAAGCGCGGCAATCGCTACATCTACACGCACGTCCCCAAGCTGATCGGCAGCGCCGTCGCCGGCTTTCGCAAAGCGGCCGAGCAGGGCTGCGACAAGTGACCAGAGAGGCCTCCGACATGACCCCGGCCCCGATGATCGGCTCCGCGCCGTCGGCTGGCACCGGCATGCTTGCCGTGCTCTGCGACCTCGAGCCCCGGTGGCATCGCGAGTTCCGCGAATGGCTGCGCGACGACATGATGCCGGCGCGGATGCGGATCGGCGGCTTTCCGGCGGCCGCGAGCTACGACCGGATCGAGGGCGCGGCGGAGAACCAGGGCGGCACCGAGCCGTTCGCGACCGTCTACGAGGCGGCCTCGATCGGCGATCTCTATGGCGCACCTTACCAGGCACTACGCGCCAACCGCGACCAGCGCGACAAGGACTTCCACGCCCGCTTCATCGCCCCGGCGCGCTACACGCTGTCCTGGGTCGGGCCTGAGTTCTTGCGCCTCCCTGCCCGCCAGGGGGAGGGGAGCAGCACCGGCTTCGCGCCCATCGCCGTCATCGACCGCCTCGACATCCCCGAGGCGGCGCTACAGGCCTTCAACATGTGGCTGGTGATCGACTACCTGCCGCGGCTCGGAGCCGTCGCAGGCCTCGTGCGCGCGCGCCGTTACCTGGCGATGGAGGGACGTCCACGGCACGTGCTGCTGCACGAGTTCGAAAGCGCCGACGCTCTCGCCGATCCCGCCTGGAAAGCCGCCCGCGCCGACCTCGTCGCGCATGTTCCGACCGGACCCACCTCCGGCGCCTATGCCCGCGTCCTCTCGGTCACCTCCTGATCGGGCACCACAGCTCGATCGGGCGCCACGGCCCGCGCGGCCCGCTGTCGCGCGGAGAGCACCTCCGCGCCTGGCGAATAGCCGAACCCCCCTCGTGCTGCTACTCTCGCCCAGCCTGCCGGCCAAGCGCAGCACGGGGATCGAGAACGCCATGACCGCCGCCAAGGGCTCCAGCCCCGCCATGAACCCGCGCGCCGACTTTGACGCGATCGTCGTCGGCGCGGGCTTCGCGGGGATGTACATGCTGCACCGTCTGCGCGGGCTCGGGCTCAAGACCCGGGTGATCGAGGCGGGTCAGGACGTCGGCGGCACCTGGTACTGGAACCGGTATCCCGGCGCACGCTGCGACGGCGAGAGCATGTTCTACTCCTACAGCTTCTCCGACGCTTTGCAGCAGGAGTGGACCTGGACCGAGCGGTATGCTGCCCAACCCGAGATCCTGGCCTACGCCCGCCACGTCGCCGACCGCTTCGATCTCAGACGCGACATCGCATTCGACACCCGTGTCACGGCGGCGACGTTCGACGAGAACCAGCGGCTGTGGCGCGTCACGACGCATCGCGGCGAGGTGCTGACGGCGCCGTTCTGCATCATGGGCACCGGCAATCTGTCGACCACCAACCTGCCCGAGATCGACGGGCTCGCGACGTTTCGCGGCGCCACCTACCACACCGGCACCTGGCCGCATCACGAAGTCGATTTCGCCAGCCGCCGCGTCGGCGTCATCGGCACCGGCTCCTCCGCGATCCAGGCGATCCCGATGATCGCCCGCTCGGCCGCCCATCTCACCGTGTTCCAGCGCACCGCCAACTACGCGGTGCCCGCCTGGAACCACCCACTGACGGCCGAGGAGGTCGCGGAGGTGAAAGCGCACTACGCCGAGCTGCGCGAGAAGCAGCGCTGGACCTTCTCCCACAACATGTTCGAGCCGGCGGCCCGGTCGGCGCTCGAGGTGAGCGAGGCGGAGCGCCAGGCCGAGTACGAGCGGCGCTGGCGCGAGGGCGGGCTCGGCTTCACCAGCGCCTTCACCGACATCCAGTACAGCGATGCCGCCAACCAGACCGCGGCCGACTTCGTGCGCGCCAAGATCCGCGCGGTCGTCAAGGACCCGGCCACCGCCGAGCTGCTGTGTCCCAAGATCATCATCGGCTGCAAGCGGCTGTGCGTCGATACCGGCTACTTCGAGACCTACAACCGCGACAACGTCAGTCTCGTCGACGTTTCCTCGACGCCGATCACACGCATCGCGCCCGAGGGCCCGGTGATCGGCGAGACGATCCACGCCGTGGACGCGCTGGTGTTCGCCACCGGGTTCGATGCGATGACCGGCACGCTGCTCGCCATCGACATCACCACGTCGGAGGGCAACAGCCTGCGCGACAAGTGGCGCGACGGCCCGACCTGCTATCTCGGCCTCGCGATGGCGGGACTGCCCAACCTGTTCATCATCACCGGACCCGGCAGTCCCTCGGTGTTCACCAACATGATCCCGACCATCGAGCATCACGTCGACTTCATCGCCGACGCCATAGCGGACATGCGCCGCAGTGGACGCACGAGGATCGAGGTTGACGGCGCGGCGGAGAGCGCGTGGGTGCAGCACGTCGCCGACCTCGCCGAGCCTTCATTGCGCCCGTCGTGCAACTCCTGGTACGTGGGCGCCAACATCCCGGGCAAGCCGCGTGTGTTCATGCCGTACATGGGCGGCGTCCCCGCCTATCGCCGGCACTGCATCGAGGTTGTGGAAAACGGCTACCGCGGCTTCAATCTTTCGTGATTTCAGAACGTCGTCTGATGACGGAGCCAAGCTCGAAAAGTCCATGAGTCAGAAAAAAATCCTGCTCGTCGCGGCGGCCGCCCTGGTCGATACCGACAACCGCGTGCTCATTGCGCAACGCCCCCCGGGACGTAGCATGGCGGGGCTGTGGGAGTTCCCCGGCGGCAAGGTCGAGGACGGCGAGACCCCCGAACAGGCGCTGGTGCGCGAGCTCAAGGAGGAGCTGTCGATCGAGGTGTGCGACACGTGCCTCGCACCGTTCACGTTCGCGAGCCATGCCTACGAGCGATTTCATCTGCTTATGCCGCTGTACGTGTGCAAGAGCTGGGACGGCGAGATTGCCCCGCGCGAGGCCCAGGCGATCAAGTGGGTGCGCGCCAGCCGGCTTGCCGACTACCCGATGCCGCCCGCGGATCTGCCGCTCATCCCCTGGCTGCGCGACCTGCTCGGATAGCCTGCCGCAATTCCGGGCTGTGGCCGATACAGCACATCATCCGATCCATCCGCTGCCGGATTTGTGCGCCATCGCTGCCCGAGCCGCATGCAAAAAGCCATGCCCCGACCCAAATAGCACCATCATCCGTTGCTCTGATGCCAACGTGGTGGAGTGTGCAACGGGAGCGCAGAAATGAGGCAGACCCGACGACTGTGCTGGCAACCGAATCGTGCCCATATGCTATTATAGGCAATGCGGCAATGTGCTCTGGCCAACGCTATGGCAGCCGGTTCGACAAACCGGTGCGACGGGCCAGAAGCAACGGGCCAGAGGCGTGAAGTGAGTGGTGCCCCGTGGCGGCAACACCTCGCTTGGTTCAGTCGAGGTTCAAGAGCTTGGGCAGGGACGCGATGTCGGAAAATCAGATCTTCGATCTCTATGCGCGATCCTACGATCGCAACAAGCAGACGGAATTCACCCTCAAACAGTTCCTGGAGGCATGCCGCACCGATCCGACGCTCTACGCGAGCGCGGCGGAGCGCATGATGGCCGCCATCGGCGAGCCACAGCAGGTCGACACCTCCAAAGACCAGCGGCTGAGCCGGATCTTCCAGAACCGGACCATGAAGATCTATCCGGCGTTCCCGGACTTCTATGGCCTGGAAGAGACGATCGAGCGGATCGTCGGCTACTTCCGCGCGGCCGCTCAAGGGCTCGAGGAGAGAAAGCAGGTGCTCTACCTGCTCGGGCCGGTCGGCGGCGGCAAGTCCTCGCTCGCCGAGCGGCTGAAGGAGCTGATGGAGAAGTGCCCGGTCTACGTGCTCAAGGCCGGCACCGAGATCAGTCCGATCTTCGAGAGCCCCCTCGGCCTGTTCGATCCCGCCGGCATGGGCAAGATGCTCAACGAGCAGTACGGCATCCCGCTGCGCAAGCTGACCGGGAACATGAGCCCGTGGGCCGTCAAGCGTCTCGACGAGTTCGGCGGCGACATCTCCAAGTTCACCGTCGTCAAGCTCTACCCCTCGAAGCTGCGCCAGATCTGCGTGGCCAAGACCGAGCCCGGCGACGAGAACAACCAGGACATCTCCTCGCTCGTCGGCAAGGTGGACATCCGCAAGCTCGAGTTTCACGGGCAGAACGATCCCGACGCGTACTCCTACTCGGGCGGCCTCAACCGCACGACGCAGGGCATGCTCGAGTTCGTCGAGATGTTCAAGGCGCCGATCAAGATGCTGCACCCGTTGCTGACCGCGACGCAGGACGGCACCTATGTCGGTACCGAGAACGTCGGCGCGCTGCCCTACCAGGGCCTGATCATCGCCCACTCCAACGAGAGCGAGTGGACGAGCTTCAAGGCCAACAAGAACAACGAGGCGTTCCTCGATCGCATCTGCGTGATCACGGTGCCGTACTGCCTGCGCGTCACCGAGGAGAAGCGCATCTATCAGAAGCTGGTCAACAGCTCGGATCTGGCCAAGGCGCCCTGCGCGCCCGGCACGCTCGAGATGATGGCCCAGTTCTCGGTGCTGTCGCGCCTCAAGGAGCACGAGAACTCGTCGCTCTACTCCAAGATGCGCGTCTACGACGGCGAAAGCCTCAAGGACACCGATCCGCACGCCAAGACCATGCAGGAATACCGCGACGCCGCCGGCGTCACGGAGGGCATGGACGGCGTCTCGACCCGCTTCGCCTACAAGATCCTGTCGGAGACCTTCAACTACGAGTCGCAAGAGATCGCCGCCGACCCGGTGCATCTCATGTACGTGCTCGAGCAGGCGATCCGGCGCGACCAGATGGCCAAGGAGACCGAGGACCGCTATCGCGAGTTCATCAAGGAGGAGCTGGCGCCGCGCTATGCCGAGTTCATCGGCAACGAGATCCAGAAGGCCTACCTCGAGTCCTACAACGACTTCGGCCAGAACCTGTTCGACCGCTACGTGGCCTACGCCGATGCCTGGATCGAGGACCACGACTTCAAGGATCCCGACACCGGCCAGCTGATGAGCCGCCAGCTGCTCGACCAGGAGCTGTCTAAGATCGAGAAACCCGCGGGGATCGCGAACCCGAAGGACTTCCGCTACGAGGTGGTGAAGTTCTCGCTGCGCGCCCGCGCCAAGAACGGCGGCAAGAACCCGAGCTGGACGAGCTACGAGAAGATCCGCGACGTCATCGAGCGGCGCATGTTCAGCCAGGTCGAGGATCTACTGCCGGTGATCAGCTTCGGCGCCAAGAAGGACGGCGACACCGAGAAGAAGCATCTCGAGTTCGTCGACCGCATGGTCGAGCGCGGCTACACGCCTCGCCAGGTCCGCCGTCTGGTCGAATGGTACATGCGGGTGAAGAAGTCGAGCTGATCGAAGCGCAGAGTGAACGGTGACGTCGTGAACGGTGAACGGTAGGTCTTAGGCCTCCTCGATCACCGTTCACGGTCCACCAATCTCTGTTCACCCAGACGCGGAGCGTCCCCTCCCGATGAACATCGTCGACCGTCGTCTCAATCCGAAGTCGAAGTCGCTCGGCAATCGCCAGCGCTTTCTTCGTCGCGCCCGCGGCGAGATCAAGGAAGCGGTGCGCGAGGCTTTGAAGAAGCGCAAGGTCTCCGACGTCGAGGCGAGCGAGAAGATCTCGATCAAGTCGAAGAGCCTGAAGGAACCGAGCTTCTCGCTCGGTCGCGGCGAGGGCACGCGCGATTTCGTGCTGCCCGGCAACAAGGATTTCTCTGTCGGCGACGTCATCCCCAAGCCCGATGGCGGCGGTGGCGGGGGCGGTCCCAAGGGCAGCCAGGACGGCTCGGGGGAGGACGATTTCGTCTTCACGCTGACCAAGGAGGAGTTCCTCGACTTGTTCTTCGAGGACTTGAAGCTCCCCAACATGATCAAGGCCAAGCTGAAGTCGCTGCGCAACCCGATGCCGGCGCGCGCCGGCTTCCAGTCTGAAGGGCCGCCCTCGCGCCTGCATCACGGCCGCACCATGCGCAACTCGCTGGCCCGCCGCATCGCGCTCTCGCGTCCGTCGATGGAATCGATGAAGCGGCTGGAGGAGGAGCTCGCCGCGGCGCTGCTGGAGGATCCCCGTCCCGACGCCCGCATCGAGGACATCGAGCGGCGGCTGAAGCGCATCCGGCACATGCGGCACACCGTGGCCTACATCGACCCGCTCGACCTGCGCTACAAGCGCTTCGAGAAGGTGCCCCGGCCGACGACCCAGGCGGTGATGTTCTGCCTGATGGACGTCTCGGCCTCGATGACCGAGCCGTTGAAGGAGCTCGCCAAGCGCTTCTTCATGCTGCTGCACGTCTTCCTCACGCGCCACTACCGCGAGGTGCAGGTGGTCTTCATCCGCCACACGACGGAGGCCGAGGAGGTCGACGAGGAGCAGTTCTTCAAGGACACCGCGACCGGCGGCACTATCGTCTCGACGGCGCTCGAAGAGATGGTCAAGGTGGTCAAGGACCGCTATCCGCCGAGCGACTGGAACATCTACGTCGCGCAGGCCTCGGACGGTCACAATTTCTCCGACGACATGGGCCGCTGCATGGAGCTGCTGACCGAGGCCGTACTGCCGATCTGTCAGTACTTCGCCTATATCGAGGTGGTTCCGCAGGGCATGCAGATGAGCGAGGACAGCGTCGTCTGGCAAGGCTACGCCGAGCTCGCCGATCATCAAGACAGCTTCGCCATGCGCCAGGTATCCAATCCCGGCGAGATCTATCCGGTGTTCCGCGAGCTGTTCTCGGGATCCGAGGCCGCGGCTTGAGAGGGGTGGAAATGAACGCACTCGGTCAGGTGCGCGGTCCGACGCGACCGTTGTTCGAAGGGGCGGAGTGGAATTTCGACCTCGTCAAGAAGGTCTATGACGCGTGCGAGGAGATCGGCCTCGGCGAGATGGGCCTGTCGATCTACCCCAACCAGATCGAGGTGATCACGGCCGAGCAGATGCTCGACGCCTACGCCTCGATCGGCATGCCCCAGATGTACCGCCACTGGTCGTTCGGCAAGCACTTCGCCCGCGACGAGGCGATGTACCGCAAGGGCGCACGCGCGCTCGCTTACGAGATCGTCATCAACTCCAATCCCTGCATCAACTACATCATGGAAGAGAACACCATGACGATGCAGGCGCTCGTGCTCGCGCACGCGGCGCTCGGACACAACCACTTCTTCAAGAACAATTATCTGTTCAAGGAGCGCACCGACGCCTCCGCCATCCTCGACTATCTCGAGTTCGCCAAGACCTACGTCGCGCGCTGCGAGGAGCGGCACGGAGCCGACGCCGTCGAGGCGCTGCTCGACAGTGCGCATGCGCTGATGAACCAGGGCGTCAGCCGCAATCCGGCTGGACGCAAGGCGCGCTCGCTCGA
>CAMDBL010000087.1 GCA_945889015.1 Devosia equisanguinis | reverse complement strand
TCCTTGTGATGCGCGAGGCACCACTTCGCCATGATCGAGCCGCCGCGCGAAACGATCCCCGTCACGCGGTTGGCGGTCAGCGGCACGTAGGCGAGGCGCACGCCGGCGTGGATCGTGAAATAGTCGACGCCCTGCTCGGCCTGCTCGATCAGCGTATCACGGAACAATTCCCAGGTGAGCTTGACTGGATCACCGCCGCACTTCTCCAGCGCCTGATAGATCGGCACCGTTCCGATCGGCACCGGCGAGTTGCGGAGGATCCACTCGCGCGTGTTGTGGATGTTGCGGCCGGTCGAGAGATCCATGACGGTGTCGCCGCCCCAGCGGATCGACCACACCATCTTCTCGACCTCCTCCTCGACCGAGGAGGTGACCGCGGAGTTGCCGATGTTGGCGTTGATCTTCACCAGGAAGTTGCGGCCGATGATCATCGGCTCCAGCTCGGCGTGGTTGATGTTCGCGGGGATGATGGCGCGCCCCCTGGCGATCTCGTCGCGCACGAACTCGGGCGTGATGTGCTCGGGGATCGACGCGCCGAAGCTCTCGCCGTCGGCGAGTGCGGCCTTGGCGCGGGCCAGCGCCGCCGTGCGTCCGAGGTTCTCGCGGTGCGCGACGTAGCGCATCTCCTTGGTGATCACGCCGGCGCGGGCGAACTCGTATTGCGTCACGGGTTTGCCGGGCAGCGCGCGAAACGGCTTGGTCTTGTTGGGGAAGTCGCGGGCCAGCGCCTTGCCGGTGACGTTGCCATTGTCCTCGGGCTTGATCTCGCGGCCTTCGTACTGCTCGACGCCACCGCGCTCGCGGACCCAGGCCTCGCGGATGCGCGGCAGGCCTTTCTCGACGTCGATGCCGGCCTCGTCATCCGTATACGGTCCGGAAGGGTCGTAGACTCGGAACGTCGGCATGTCCGGGTCGGTCAGGGCGATCTCGCGAAACGGCACGCGGACGTCGCTGTGGCCTTCGAGCGCGTCATAGACCTTGCGCGAGCCGGTGATCGGGCCGGTCGTCACCTTCGGCACCTGCAGGTCGGATGGGCGGGTGATCTTGTTCATCGTTTCTCTCCCGAACGAAGCGTGCCGGCGTCGTGCCGACGGCTCGAATGCGCTGCTGATCCAGATGTGGCGCGAGGAGAGGATGAGAAAAGCGTCCGTCCCTTCGCCGGCATGACCCGGATCAGGTTCGAAGGGTGCTTGGAGAGCGATTTCTCCAATCTCAGCCAGCCTGCCGCCGGCGCCCCTCGGAACTGCGACAGATTTAACCCGATCGGGCGGAGATGCAAGGCTCGCGTGCGGCTCGCGGGGTGCTGCCGGCGCGGACGTGCCTCGCGCAATGCGGATACAAGTCGACGATTTCCGGCTGCTTCCTCCTGCCGTCTTCGCGACTGTCCGGGGGAGGCCTATCATGCGCGACGCCATTCCGAGCGGAGCCCACGATGTCCGAGCCTACTGCGATCAGCCCGATCACGCTCTACGCCGCCATCGGTGGCGAGCCGACGGTGCGGGCGCTAGTGGCGCGCTTCTATCAACTGATGGACACGCTGCCGGAGGCGAAGGCGTGCCGGGACGTGCATCCGCCGAGCCTCGAGGGGAGCGCGGAGAAGCTCTACGAGTACTTCACGGGCTACCTCGGCGGGCCGCAGCTCTACGTCGAGAAGCGCGGTCATCCCATGCTGCGGCGCCGGCACTTCCTCGCCCCGATCGGGCCGGCCGAGCGCGACGGCTGGCTCGTCTGCTTCAATCGTGCGCTCGACGAGACGGTCGAGAACGCGACGCTGCGCGAGGTGATCCGCGAGCCGGTTCGAAAACTGGCCGATCACATGCGAAACAAGGCGTAGGTTCAGAGCAACCCCAACTCCTTGCGCACCCGCTTGGACAGTCCAGACGCCACGAGGCAATGGCTCGCCGCGATGTAGGCGCGCAGACCCTCGTCGTCGAGGCTGTCCTCACGCGTGCGCTGGATCCATTTTATACCGCGCGAGGCGAGGTAGGGCGCGGGGCGGCATCCCGGTTGCTCCTTCAGCACGTCGTAGCTCAGCGGGGAGCACTTGAAAGTGACGTGCAGGCCGGCCGCGCCCTCGTCCCAGCAAATCGCGAACACCTTGCCGCCGACCTTCCAGACATGCGCACCTCCCCACTGCATGACGTGAGTCGTGCATGGGAGTGATCTGCAGTAGGCGTTGTAGTCGTCGAGCGTCACGAGCCAGCCTCAGCACTTGCGGTGTCGAAGGTGCCCGGGATTTGGCGGCCGGAGCGGCACTGTGTCAAACACCGCCTCCGCGCGGCTCATGCGGCCTTCGCGATATCGCCGGCCGTGCTCGCGCTTCTCAGCAGCCGGCAGGCGGGCAGCTCGATGTACGCGACGGTGCCGGTGCCGAGGGCGCTCGTCAGGCGGAAGCGGCCGCCGTGCAACTCGACCAATAGCTTGACGATCGGCAAGCCGAGGCCAGTGCCCTGCGTGGTGCCGGCGGCGCCGCGTTCGATGCGCTCGAACGGCTTCATCACGCGCTCTATGTCGTCGGGCGCGATGCCCGGGCCGTCGTCGGCGACGATGATCTCGATCCTGCCGTCCTCGCGGACACCGGTGTGGATATCGACCGAGCCGCCGGAGTGGCCGTAACGGATGGCGTTGGAGACGAGGTTCAGCAGCACCTGATAGAGCGCCCGCTCGTCCGCCATCAGCTCCGGGGGCGGTTCGTCCATCGTGGCCGTCAGCGTGATGCCGCGCGCGCGTGCCGTCTCACGGAGCATGGTCGTGCAGCGATCGACGAGCTCGTCGATGCCGAGCGGCACCTCGTTCAAGGTGTACTGGCCGGCCTCGATCTTGCCGAGGTCGAGAAGGTCGTTGATGAGCGAGAGCAGATGGGTCGCCGCGTCGTGGATGTGACGGACCGACTCGACACACCCAGGCGAGACGCCCGGCTTTAGCGTCTCGGCCGACAGGATGCGCGCAAAGCCCAGGATCGAGGACGCGGGCGAGCGCAGCTCGTGTGTAATGTAGCGGACGAATTCTGTCTTCTGAGTATTTGCGCTCTCCGCGCGGGCGCGGGCTTCGGCTTCCTGCTGGCGCGCCTCGGAGATGTTGAGCGACATCTCATTGAAAACCGCCGCGAGCTCGGTGAACTCGCGGGGCACGAAGCGTCCCGGCAGGTTGATCTGAACGTCGCGCTCGTTGCGCGCCATTCGTGCGGCACCGACCATCACGTCAGTCAGCGGATTGACGACGAGCAGGCTGAATCGCAGCGCGATCAGGGCGGCGAGGATGATGCCCATCGAGATGATCGACATCGCGGACGTGTTGATGCGCCGGGCCGCGGCCGTCAGCTCCGACATCGGCTGCGGTACCATCACGCCCCAGCCCGTGCGTGGAACAATGGTGAAGCCGGCGATCATATCGTCGTTCAACTCGGGTGAGTTGAAGATCTCGACGCCGGTCTCCCCGCGCAGGATGCGTTGCACCACCGGCGAGGCAGAGACATCGAGGCGCTCCTGCTCCCACGCCGGCAACGGATGCGCGAGCAGGCGTCCGGTATGGTCGGTGATGATCGCGTGGCCGCCCTTGCCGAACGACACCGATCGCGCGAGTTCGCTCACATAGTCGGTCGCGACCATGGCGAGGACGAGCCGATTGCCGACCGCGCGGACGATCGGTACCACCGGCGCGCCGTCGCTTGCGGAGACGACGCCGCCCGGTAATCCGTTGCGTGTCGCAGCCAAAGTCTTCAGCGCCTGGAGCTTGTCGGGGGCAATCACTCCCGATATCGGCGACGAAAGGCCGGCGATGGAAGTCAGGATCACGCCCGTGCCGAGGTCGACGAGGCAGATATGCCGAAAGCGGAGCGCCATCAGCAGCGGTCCGGGGGCTTCGATCTTTCGCTCCGCCAGCATCCCGTCGGCCATGTAGTCGAACGTCGAGGCGACGTCCCGCGTGTAGCGGTCGAGTGATGAGCCGATGTTGCGGGCCAGCAGAAGATGCTTCTCCTGCACCTGCTGGACCTCGTTCTGCAGCGCCCGGGTATGCGGCCACAGCCAGAACAAGGCGAGTGGAATGGTCACCACCACCAGGAATGCTACAACCAGTGCTCGTCGCAACGACCACATACGCCCACCAACACACGCGCCACCCACCCGTAGAGCTTATCGTTGCGATCATCAGAAGATCTTAACAAAACTGATAATGATCGGTTTTGGTAATGATTGAATTGGGTTCAGCGGCCGAGCTTTTGCTCGAATTTGAAATGAATGCGCCACGTTGTGCCGCGCACGGAATGGCCGGCTGCGTCTGATAGGTCCGGAGTTTGGTCGGTGGGTCAGGCGGCCAGGATCTGGCGGGCCGCGTCGCACCACGACTTGATGCGGTCGACATCGGGCGGCGTGCCGTCGCGCAGAACGCGTTGGCCATCCGACGTCGTTGCGAACGCGAGGATGTCGGCCGCGAGCCTTTCGGGTCGTGCTGCCGCGATGTCGGCGACCGTGCGCTGCCCGGCGCCCACCAGCAACTGCGCATGCGTCCCGCGCAGGCCCGGCACACCCATGACGAGCCGCGCCTGCGCCTGCCAGTCGGCGACGACCGAAGCCGTGATGTGCCGGGCGCCGAGCTTTGCCGCCATGGCGGCCTGATCGACGGCGAGGAACTCGGCGACCGTGCGCACCCCGAGGCTCGCGAAGCGCTCGGCCGTCTTGGGGCCGATCGAGGGGGCCTTCTCGAGATCGTCTGTCGCCGCGAGATAAACGATCGGCGCGCGCGTGTTGGGTTCCTCGCGCGGCCCGGGCATGCCGGTCGAGACGAGAGCCGCCGCAGCAGCCGGCGCGTCGAGGCCGCGAGGCGGGGGAGCTGCGGCCTGAACCGGTTGCGGCCGTGTCGCCGGCGAGAGGCGCACAGCTTGCGGCCCAGGTGTGGTGAGAGCGGGCGACAGGGTCTGATCCTGGCCCCGCAAGGCATCCGGAATGAGTGGTGGCGCCGACGGGAACGGACCGACGCGCGGTGACGCTTCCGGCGCGTCCCGCTGCAGTTGGGCCGCGAGCGAGGGCCTCCTCGCTTCTGGCTGAGAGGCCGCCGAAGGGCCCGCGGTCAGGCTCGCCTTTGGATCGGGCCTTGGACCAGCCGGTGCCGCGGGCGGGATGGCGGCCACCGTCGCAACGAGGCCGACGGCCGCCTTGCCGACGACCCGTGCGCGGTTCTGCTCCATGCCGCCGATCATCTTGCTCAGCACTTCGGCTTTGTGGAGATCACGAACCATCCGGTCGTCGGCCGGCAGGTTTTCCTCGACCCGGCCTGTCGCCTTGAGCTCGTCGTACATCGCCTCGACCTGCCGGCGATCGGCCGCGTCCGCCAGCTTCTTGGTGACCCACTTCAGCGGCACCTTGAGCGTCGCGACGACGGTGTCGACGGAGAGGTCGACATCGGGAGGAACGGCGCCCGATTCGACCAGCGCGCGGTCCAGCACGGCGGCGTTGGCGCGGGCGGCGAAGACGATCAAGTCGGCGACGACGGCACGCGCGATCGAATCAAGCCCAGCCGGCGGGTCGACCACGCCGCGGTGGATGTCGTAGTGGGCGATCAGTCGCTCATAGTTGGCGTTCGAGATCTCGGCGCCTCGGCAGACGAGTTCGCGCAGCCAGGAGGGGCCGTCGGAGACGCTGAGTTCGATCGCCGGCGCGCCGGTCTCGCCGATGGCGAGCAGGTCGTTGTAGGACCTGTTGATGCTCCATTCGGCGGCACGATGGATGTTGTTCTCGGCTTCCGACTGGGCGGTGTGGAAGGGATGGATCGGATCGCAGAGGTAGTGGCTGAGGATGCCGGCGGCGTACACGGCCTCGCTCCAGCGGCTCTCGGTCAACGCGGCGACGACCTGACCGTACCAGCTCTCCACCTTGTCGACCGCGCCGCCCCAGTAGCCATCGCGCACGTGCAGGACGTGGTTCTTGAAATCCTTGAACGTGTTGTCGGGCGCCTTCGAGCCCTCCATGTAGAGCTCGGCGTGCTTGAGGAACACGCGCCGCCAGCCCTCGGCCTCCGGCGTTTCCAGGTAGCGGAGCGCATCGAGCGCCAGCTTGTGATGCGTTCCGTTGGCGTGGACGGCGTAGATCAGCCGGAACAGCAGGCTCATGGTTTCCCCGGTCGGCGGCAAGGACGGGCGCGCAAGGAGCGCTAGCCTCGCTTCTAGGCCGAGTCGCGGGGGCGGCGCCAAACGGGGCTGTGGACGGCGCGTCCAAGCCCCGTGGCGACGATCAGAGCCGGTCTGCCTTGCGCCGCTCCTCGTAGGCCTTGAGGTGGGTGTAGGCGACCTGATGCAGAATCGGCTCGATGCCGTGCTCGCGCGCCTTCGTCAGCATGAAGCCGATGATGTGGTCGGCCTCGACCGGGCCGCCGCGCTCGAGATCGCGCAGCATGGATGCGGTGAAGTCGTTCTCCGGATCGGAGAAGATCTTGGCGTAGTTACGCATCAGCTTGTCCTCGATCGGAAAGCCGGATGCCTTTGCGATCGCGCCGTTCCGTTCCAGCATCGCCATGCCGAGATCCTTACCTCCCGGCGCGCGCACGATCTCGCCGATGTTGGCGCGCATCAGGCAGGTCATGCCGGCGAGCGTGGAGAGCAGCACGAGCTTGTCCCACATCCGCTGCAGGATGTTGGTCTGGGCTCCGGCCTGCACTTTCTCGCCGCAGGTGTCGAAGGCGGACTTGAGCGCCGTGACGCGCTCCGACAGGCGGCCGTCCTGCTCGCCGAAATTGACCGTGCGCCAATCGTTGAAGTGCTTGAGCAGCCCGTCCGGCAGCATGGCGATGTGGATCGCGGCCATGCCGCCGAGCACGCGCTCGCGGCCAAAGCGCTTGTTCAGGATCTCGAGGTGGTTGAGGCCGTTGAGCAGCGGCAGCACCGCCGTGTTCGGGCCGACCGCGGGGGCGATGGCCTCGATGGCGCTGTCGAGGTCGTAGGCCTTGGAGGTGAGGAGGACGAGGTCGTAGCTGCCGGCGGGGGCAGGTGCAGTGACGGCGTCGACCTCGAGATGCGCGTTGCCGAATTGGCTTTCGATGCGCAACCCGTCCTTGTCGAGCAGGGCCTTGCGGCCGGGGCGGACGAGGAAGGTGACGTCGGCCGCCTTGGCCTCGACGAGCCGTCCGGCGAAATAGCCGCCGGTGGCGCCGGCCCCGAGGCACAGGATCTTCATTGCGCGCTTCTCCCGATGTGTTTGCGATCGGGGGGGAAACTATAGGCCGAACGCGCCAGCGGCAACGGCGGGAAGCGCGGGGGAGCTTTGTCGCGGGATGTAAGATGATCGGCCGGAACGAAGAGCCACCTGCAGTGGCTTGGCCGTCGTCGCGCGGCAAGCGTCCAACGGAACATGCAGCTTCGGCGCGTCCCCGCATGGCAGCCGCCAGTCCCGACAGCACAGTCGTCGGGTCAACGATGTAGCTAGGATTTGATTGGCTCCGCGGGCAGGATTCGAACCTGCGACCAACCGGTTAACAGCCGGTTGCTCTACCGCTGAGCTACCGCGGAACACGGAATGCAGTGGAGGCGGGGAGAACCCCGCTCCACAGCGGTGCGAGATCTCTAACCTAGAATCTTCACGAAATCTACCCTGTCGTGAAGGTCACCGCGGAATGTCGTGCGACGCAGAGAAATCGCCGCGCGATCAGCGGTTTGCGGCTCGCTCACCCGCCGGTGAGGCTCATGTGGCGGGCGACGGAGGGCTTCTTCGTGCGCCGGTCGATGATGAAATCGTGGCCCTTCGGCTTGCGCGCGATGGCCTCGTCGATCGCCTGCACCAACTGTGTGTCGTCGCTCGAGGACCGAAGCGCTGCGCGCAGGTCGGCGGCGTCGTCCTGGCCGAGGCACATGTAGAGCGTGCCGGTGCAGGTGAGGCGAACGCGGTTGCAGCTCTCGCAGAAATTGTGCGTCATCGGCGTGATGAAGCCGAGCCGGCCACCGGTCTCCTGCACCTTCACGTAGCGGGCGGGACCGCCGGTCCGATAGGGGATGTCCTCCAGCGTGAAGCTGTCGGCGAGCCTGGCACGCACCATCGACAGCGGCAAATACTGATCGGTGCGATCGCCGTCGATGTCGCCCATCGGCATCGTCTCGATCAGCGTCAGGTCGAAGCCGCGGCCGTGGGCGAAGCGGACGAGGTCGTCGATCTCGTCCTCGTTGACACCCTTGAGGGCGACGGCGTTGATCTTGACCTCCAGACCGGCCTTCTCGGCGGCGTCGATGCCGTCCATGACGCCCTTGAAGTCGCCCCAGCGGGTGATCGCCTTGAAGCGGTCGGCCTTCAGCGTGTCGAGCGACACGTTGATTCGCCGGACGCCGGTGTCCTTGAGGCTCTGGGCGAATTTGGGTAGCTGGCTGCCGTTGGTGGTGAGCGTCAGTTCCTTCAGCGCGCCGGAGCGCAGGTGCCGCGACAGCGCCTCGAACAGCCACATGATGTTCTTGCGGACCAAAGGCTCGCCGCCGGTGATGCGCAGCTTGTCGACGCCGCGGGCGACGAAGCCGGAGCAGAGACGGTCGAGCTCCTCCAGCGACAGCAGGTCCTTCTTGGGCAGGAACGTCATGTGCTCGGACATGCAATAGACGCAGCGAAAATCGCACCGGTCCGTCACCGACACGCGCAGGTAGCTGACCCGGCGGCCGAACGGGTCGATCATCGGGGGCGTGGCGGTTGCCGCTTGGACGGCCGTCGGTGAGCTCATGGCGTGTAAAGTCCGTGCTTGCCGGGCATAAGCCCGCGCGCCTCGGCCGAAAGCCGCAGCGTCAATGCAAGGTAGTCTGTTTCCACTGGCAATCAAGGGCGTCGGCGTTGCGTCGGAGAGCAGTCAGGGGGCGGGCGGGCTGGCATCCGAGACGCTTGAAACCCGGCGGCGAGGCAGGCAATTTCCCGGGACGGGACCAAGTGCGGCCCACGACCCGCCGAAGCAGGCCAGCAGCCGGAGATCGCGCCGATGGAGCCCGACAACGATACCGAGATGTCCTCGCCCGAGGATATCCTCCGCGCCGGCATGTACCGGCTGCTGGCAGGGCTCGCCAGCGACCCGCCGGGTGGGGAGGAACTGGCCGTGCTGGCGACGCTGACCGGCGATGAGACCGGTCTGGGACAGGCAGTGGCGGCGCTCGCGGCGCTGGCGCGTACCGCGTCGCCTGATGCCATCGCCGCCGAGTTCGGCGAGCTGATCGCGCCGGTCACGGGCGCTGTATCCCCGTTCGCCTCGCACTACGTGGAGGAGACGGGTGCGCTCGCCGAGTTGCGCCGCGACATGGCCCGGCACGGCATCGAGCGTGATCCGGACGTCGAGGAGCCCGAGGATCACCTGGCGACGCTGATGGAGATGATGGCTGGCCTGATCGACGGCAGCTTCGGCGTGCCGTTGTCGCTGGCCGAACAGAAAGTGCTGTACGAGCGACATCTCGGTTCGTGGGCGCCGACGTTCTTCCGCGAACTCGGGTCGGCTGCCGAGGCGGGCTTCTACAGCGCGGTGGCGCGTGTCGGCGGCACGTTCCTTCAATCCGAGGACGAGGCCTTCACGCTGGCCTGAGGGCGCGCTGGGCATGCGGGATGGCACGCTGCGCAGGCGCGCTGTGGGCCTCGGGTCGGGAAGGCTGTAAAGTTCGCATCGAGATGAGTCGGTGGCGTTGTGCCATTCTTGGAGGGACAAGGTCGATGACCCGCACCAAGGCCACGGTCGCCGCACTCGTTCTATTGCTTCCGCTTGTCGGTTCACTCGGCATGGCGCCCCGGCTCTGGGCCCAGGCCATGCCCTTTGCAAAGCCCACATTGAAGTCCGGGGAAAGACTCCAGCCAGCATCTCCAGACGCCGCGATGACCGGCAAGACTGGCGGCCGGCTTTTGGACGAGGCGTCCCAACGTCAGCGGCAACGGTCCTCGATGCGGACCCGCGAGATCCGGGACAGCCGGCTCGGCGAGATCGGGGGCTATGGACTTGCGGCCGGCATGGTGTTGCTCGCGGGTGTGCTGGCCGTGCGTGGCCGGCTCGCGCTCGACCTCGGGATGCCGCGACCGGCGGGACAATCGACGTCGGCCCGCGTGGCACGATGGCTCACGGGGGCATCGTTGCTGCTGCTCGCGATGTCCGGTGTCGCCCTGATCTACGGTCCCGACCTGCTGGGGGACCGTGCATCGGTGCTGGTCGGGATCGTGGCCGTCGTGGTGCATGCCGTTTCGGCACTGGCGCTGATCGCAGGGGTGACGGCGATGGGCGTGCTGGCGGCGTACACCTGGAGTGCCGGCGCGATGCGGGAGGTCCGTAACGAGCCGCGTGCGGTGGGGCCGCTGCCGGTCCAGCGCGGCTTGTTCGCGGTGATCGCCGCCGCCGTCGCCGTTGCCTGTGTGACGGGGGGCGCCCTGATCGCCCCGTTCAGGCTGCTGTCTCCAGGCGGACTGTCCGTGCTTGAGCAGCTGGCGGCGGCGCGTCTCTGGCATCTCGGCGCAGGGCTCGTTGGCGTGCTGTCGGGGATCGTGTCCATTTGTATGGGAACACTGAGGATCGTCACGGCGTTCCCCAGCGCGGACCCGACCGCGGCGCGTGGTTCGCATCGTTCATGAGACGCCCGATGCCGCATCCAGGAGGCGGTTCATGGACGAGGACAAGTTCAACATGTCGATGCGCAAGTTCCTGAAGCAGGTCGGCGTCACCTCTCAGCACGAGATCGAGCGGCTGGTGCGCGAGGGCGGTGCGGTTTCCCAGAATGAAAAGCTCGAGGTCAAGGTGGTGTTGACCGCGGTCGGCACGTCGCTCAATCATGTGGTCGAGGGCGAGATCGACTTGAGCTAGAGCGCGAATGCCGAAATTCCTGCGCACGATCCGGCTCGACGACAGCGATACTCGCGTGTTCGACGACGCGGCGGCGGCTGGCGAATGGGCGGTGTCGGGCGCGTTCGCGTTCGCGGCGATGGAGCGCGAGGATCTCGCCGGTAAGACAGGCCACGCCTTCGCCGGCGGCTTTCTCGGGTTGACCACTTTCGGCCGGTCGACGCTTGTCGCCGTCACCGAGGCGAGCGCCCGCGATCTCGCCCAGATCGAGCGGCGGCTCGCCGAGCACTTGGTGGCGCGATACGGCGCGCCGAGCCTGCAGCTCGCCTTTCCTGCGGCCGGCGCTGAACTCGCCATGATCCTCGGTGTCGCCGCCGAGGCGCCCGTCGATGCCGTGCTGACGGTGAAGCGCCGCTTCGACGCAAAGGGCCGGATCGAGCAGCGATTCGGCCGCATCGATCTCGATATCACTGCGTCGCCTCCTTGACGATCGCGTCGAGCATCCGGCGCTGGGCGTCGATCGCCTCGCGCGCCGCCCCCTCGGCGATCTCGGGCAATCGCCGGTAGCCGACGTGCACCACGCCCGGCCTGCCGGCGAGCTCGTAGACGACGATGACGCTCGGGCAGAGGGCGATCGTGGTGGGATCGGCCTCGAACATCGCCCGCGACAGCCGCACCGAGCAGAACTGGAGCCCGACCGCGCTTTTGTAGACCTCCTTGGTCGCGCCGACGTCCTTGGCGGTGCGCGCCAGCATGTCGCCGACGTGTGAGGTGGCGTCGACCGAGAAGCCCGCCTGGGTGATCGCCTGGCGGACGTCGAACACCACGTCGTCGAAGGCGCCGCGCTTCTCGGTGATGGTGGCGAAGGGCGGCTCGGCGGCCGTGACGGCGCGCGGCGCCAGCGCGATCAGGGCGACGAGGGCAAGGGAAGCGGCGGCGGATCTGAGCGGCATGGACGGCGGCTCCTGAAGTGGCGCGCCGGCGGAACCGTCAGCGCTCGACGAAGGCTTTCTCGATCACATAGTGGCCGGGGGCGGCACCGCTACCCTCGGTGAACCCGCGCCCTTCCAGCATGCGGGTCAGCTCCGACAGCATCGGAGCGCTGCCGCACAGCATCACGCGATCCTCGGCCCTGTCGAGCTGGGGCAGCGTCAGCGTGCGGCACAAATGCCCATTCTCGATCGCCTCAGGGAGCCGGCCGCGGTGGTGGTAGGTGTCGCGGGTCACGGTGGCGTAATACAGCAGCTTGCCCTCGGCCATCTCGCCGAGCAGTTCGTGTCCGCGCACGTCGAGCACCGTCTTCAGCCCATAGTCGAGATCGGCGGCACGCCGGCAGCCGTGCGCCAGGATCACGTGCTCGAATCGCTCGTAGACCTCCGGCTCTTTGATCAGCGACATGAACGGCGCGATGCCGGTGCCGGTCGACAGCAGGTACAGCCGCTTGCCGGGCAGCAGGTTGCCGGTGATCAGCGTGCCCGTCGGCTTGCGGCCGACGAGGACCTTGTCGCCCACCGCGATGTGCTGGAGCCGGGACGTGAGCGGGCCGTCCGGGACCTTGATCGAGTAGAACTCGAGAAATTCGTCGTAGCTCGCCGATGCCATCGAGTAGGCCCGCACCAGCGGCCGCCCGTCGACCATCAGCCCGATCATCGCGAACTGGCCGGCTTCGAACCGGAACGCGGCGTCGCGCGTGGTGCGGAAGCTGAACAGCCGGTCGGTCCAGTGACGGACCTCCAGCACGGTCTCCTCGTTGAAGGCGCCGGAGGGTTTCGCGCGCGGGGCGGGCTGGACGTCCGGATTGGCGATGTTCATGTCTTGTCGTCTCGTTCGTGAGGCCAGTTCTTGAAGCCAGCGTCCGAATGGCGGGCGCCTGCTGCGGCGCACCACGTATTCACGAAGCAGAATGTGTGCGACTTGACGGATGTCAATCGGGTGTACGCCGTATGGTGTGCGGACTGTCGCAGGACGAAGGTCGGGGGCGATTACGCATCAGCGGGTGGCGATCACCGCCGCGGCTCCGGCCATGACGGCGGCCGAGCAGCGGTTGACCAGCCGGACGCTGTGGGGGCTGGACAGCATCCGCCGCGCCCTCGCCGCCATCGCCACATACGCGCCGAACACCAACGCCAGCACCGACAGCGTGACCAGGGCGAGCGCTACCCAGCCGACGAGCGTGACGTGACGGAGATCGACCAAGCTCGGCAGCAGCGCGAGATAGAACACGATCACCTTCGGGTTTCCCAGCGTGACGGCCAGGCCCGCGAGGAACAGGCGGACTTGGCCGCGGCCCTTTGCGGGAGGCGCCGTCTGCTCTTCGATCGCGACCGGTGCCGTCCATAGCCGCCAGGCGAGAAACACGAGATAGGCCGCGCCGGCGTACTTGATGGCGATGAACACGGCGGCGAAGGTCTGGGCAACGACGGAGAGACCGAGCACGGCGACCGTCAGCCAGAGCACGTCGCCGATGGCGATGCCCGCCGTGAACGCGAGCACGCCCGGCGTGCCGTGGCCGATGACGCGGGCGACAATGGCCGCGATGCCGGGCCCTGGCGACGCGGCGGCCACCAGCAGCGCGCCGGCGAAGGCCATCAGCGCGATCACGTCCAAGCGCTGTGCTCCCTATTGCAAAGGGAAACCGAGGCGGATCAGCGTCTCCTTGAGGTGCTGGCGGCCGCTCATCCCCGACAGTTTGGCGAGCCGTTGCACCACGCGCTGCGTCCAAGTCTGCATCGCCATGTCGTTGCGCTTTGAAAACACGCCCATGCGCTGATCGTACAGCGTGCGAAGGGCCTTTTCGTCGCCGACCTTGTAGGTCTCGCGATGCAGGACAATAGACTGCGGCAATCGCGGCTTCACCTCGCTCGGTGCGCCCGGCTTGGGCGTGCCGACGCACATGCCGAACACGGCAAAGGCGCCCGGCGGCAGGTGCAAGAGCTCGGCGACGCGGGCGGCGTCGTTCCTCAAGCCGCCGATGTAGCACATGGCGAGCCCGATCGATTCTGCGGCCACGGCGGCGTTCTGGGCGGCGAGCGTCGCATCGAGCGAGGCCATCAGCATCATCTCGAGGGTGTCGTTACCCTCCAGATGCATGCCTTCCTCGCGGCCGAGGCGATTGTTGCGGGAGAGGTCGGCGATCCACACCATGAACAGCGGACACTCGACGATGTACTTCTGGTTGGCGCCGACCTTGGCCAGCTCGACCTTGGTGTCGTGATCGGTAACTGCCACGACCGACCAGGTCTGGAGGTTGGAGCTGGTCGAGGCGGAGGAGGCGGCGGCGACCAGTGTCTCCAACGTGTTCGCGGGCAGCGGAGCGGAGCTGAAGCCGCGCAGCGTGCGGTGCGACAGCAGCAGCTCTAGCGTCTCGCTCCAGGGGCCGAGCGCGGGCACGTCGGCCTCGCCGTAGCGCTTGGCGAGGGCGGCCCGCTGGCGCGAACTCGGGTCGATGGTGTCCATGAAGGTCTCCGGGCAGGTCGAGGTTGGAGGGGGAGCCTAGTGTTGCGTCACTGACGCTTGGCCCCCGGTTGCTGCAGGGCGGTCTGCCAAGCCTCAGTGACAAGAGCAACACTAGAAGCCTAGATTTCCTAGTGTTCCTCATGTCTCAGGCATTTGCCCAGAGCCCAGCCGCAAGGGGAAGCAAATGTCTGAGACGGAACACTAGCAGCCGTCGCGGCGTCTCGATAGGCGGTGCGCGCGGATCTCAGATGATCGCCTTGCGCACCCGCGCGGTCAGCCATTCACTGATCACGACGGTCGCGAGGATCATCAGCAAAATGACGGAAACCTGCGGCCAGGCCAGCGTGTTGAGCGAAGCCTCGAGCGCCAGGCCCAATCCGCCGGCGCCGACGAGGCCGAGCACCGTCGACTCGCGGATGTTGATGTCCCAGCGGAACACGCAGACGGTGGCGAAAACGGGCAGGATCTGCGGGACGATGCCCCAGCTCATCACCTGCGCCTGGGAGGCGCCGGAGGCACGCACCGCCTCGACCTGGGTCTCGTCGATCTCCTCGATCGCCTCGTACAGCAGCTTGCCGACGAAGCCGATCGAGCGCAGCGCGATGGCGATGATGCCGGCGAGCACGCCCGGGCCTAGGACCGATACCAGCAGCAGGCCCCAGATCAGTGCGTTGATGGAGCGCGAGGCGACGATGATGAACAGGGCGATCGGCCGGATAAAGGCAACGCTCGGCGTCGTGTTGCGGGCGGCGAGGAAGGCGAGCGGCGTGCCAAGGATCACCGCGATCAGCGTGCCGAGCGTGGCGATGTTGATCGTGTCCCACAACGGCAGCCAGAGCCTGCCGGCATAGTCCCAGCGCGGTGGCACCATGCGCCCGAAGATGTCTGCGGCCTGCTTGGGCGCATCGGTCACGAACGCCCAGATCGTGTCCGCCGTCATGATCCGCCAGCAAAATATGGTCAGTGCCACGAGCGCCAGCCAGCCGAGCCAGCGCATCAGGCGTTGCCGCGGCGTCGACACCGACCACGAGCGAGGCGTTGCGGCGTCAGCGGCGAGTACCGGCATCAGGCGAACCTCCGGCGGATGAAGCCCGAGGCGTATTCACAGCACATGACGATGGCGATGATGATCAGCAGGATCGCGGCGGCGCTGTCGAACTCGTAGCGGTCGAGGGCGGTGTTCAGCGTGGCGCCGATCCCGCCCGCGCCGACGATACCGATGACGGAGCTTTCCCGGAAGTTGATGTCGACCTTGTAGGCCGTCAAGCCGACGAGGCGGGGGATGACCTGGCTCGCGACCGCGAAATCGATCACCTGCCACAGTCCCGCGCCGGTCGATCGAATGGCCTCGACCTGGGCTGGGTCGATTTCCTCGATGTCGTCGGCGATCAGCTTCGACAGGAAGCCGATGGTCGAGATCGACAGCGTGAGGAAGCCCGCGAACGGGCCGAACCCGAACATGGCGACGAGGAAGATCGCGACGATGATGTCCTGCAGCGCGCGCGCGATCGCGATAACGCTCCGACAGAAGAGATAGAGCCACGTCGGCGCGAGATTGCGGGCAGCACCCAGGCCGAAGGGAACCGCGAGGATGACCCCGAACACGGTCGCCGTGACCGTCATGGTCAGGCTCTCGATCATGCCTTGCTGGATATCGCTCCAGCGCGCGGTGAAGTTGGGCTGCAGGAAGCCCGCGAACAGGCGGCCGGCGCGTGCAAGGCCATCCGATACGCGCGCCCAGTTGACGTCGATCGAGAGCCAAGCGAGCACGAGGTACGCGACAACGCCCGCGACGATCGCCCAGCGTGCCGTGGCGGTTTCGATCAGGCGCGGCGGGCGCCAGGTGCGGGAGGGGCTAGGCATCTCAGCCATTCCCGTGCCTCGCCGCGCTTGCATCGGGATTGCCGCTTCGTCCCTCTCCCCTTTGTGGGGAGGGGAGTCCGCGCGACGTGTGTATCGAAGTCGATATCCCCATCGATTTATATCCCCACCGCATCGAGGGGAACGGCGGGGCCGGCGGGCGCGTCGTCCTCGTCCTCCTCCTTCTTGGAGGCGAGCGTCCAGTCCTCCTCGCCGTAGATGCGGGTGAGGACGTCGGGGGTGAGGCCGGTGGCGGGACCGTCGTAGACGATCTCGCCGGCCTTCAAGCCGACGATGCGGGGCAGGAACATCTGCGCCAGCGCCACGTCGTGGATGTTGACGATGGCCGCCAGTCCCCGTTCGCGGCAAAGCTCCGTCAAGAGCCGCATCACCTGTCGCGATGTCTTGGGATCGAGGCTCGCGGTCGGCTCGTCGACGAGCAGCAGCTCGGGCTCCTGAGCGAGCGCGCGCGCGATGCCGACGCGCTGGCGCTGGCCGCCCGACAGTGCGTCCGCGCGCTTGTCGACGTGATCGAGGAGGCCGACCCGCTCCAGCAGGCCGAACGCGCGGTCGATGTCGGCCTGAGGGAAGCGGCGCATCCAGCTCGCCCAGAAGCCGGTGTAGCCGAGCCGGCCCGACAGCACGTTCTCCATCACGGTCAGCCGTTCGATCAGCGCGAACTCCTGGAAGATCATGCCGATCCGGCGGCGTGCGCGACGCAGTGCTGCGCCCGACAGCCCGGTGATCTCCAGGTCGCCGAGCGCGATCTTTCCGGACGTCGGCTCCACCAGCCGGTTGACGCAGCGGATCAGCGTCGATTTTCCGGCACCCGACGGGCCGATCAGGCCAATGATTTCACCCGGCGCGACCGAGAGCGAGACACCGAGCAGCGCCGCATCGCCGGTCGCATAGCGCTTCTTCAGGTTCTCGATACGGAGCATGGGGGACCGGAGGGTGACTGACCCTCCGGGTCTGACGCCGTGGGGAAACTTTACGATCTGGCAGCCGTGGCGGTGACGGAGCCAGACGCGGAGCGTGGAAGCTAGCTCGTCAAGTTACTTGCAAGTGTACTTGATGCCCATCGCCGCGTCGATATCCCGGACGACCGCCCAATGCTGCTTATACGTGATCGGCATGAATTTCTGCTGTGGCGGCTCGGACTTTTCGAACTCCTTCAGCAAATCGCTTCCGTCCCAGTTGAACGAGAAGAACGCCTTCTTGATCTTGTCGGCCAGCTCAGGCTTCAGGTTGTACGCGACCCCATAGCCCGTCGTCGGGAAGGTCTGCGATTTGTAGATCACCTTGATCTGCTCGGCCTTGACGGCGCCGCGTCCGATCATGCGCTGCTTGACCGAGTTGGCGATGGCGGCCGCTGGATAGTCCTTGTTGGCGACGCCGAGGATCGAGTTGTCGTGCTTGCCCGAGAACGTGGGCTCGTAGTCCTTCTTTGCCTCGAGCTTGAATTTCTCCTTGAGCAGCGCGGAGGGCGCCTTGAAGCCGGAATTCGAGGTCTCCGACGTGAAGGCCATCTTCTTGCCCTTGATGTCCTCGGGCTTCTCGATGCCGGAGCCGGGATGGGTGATGATCTCCATCTCGTAGCCGAACTCGTCCTTCTTGGAAGCCATCATGGCGAAGGGCGCGAAGCCGGCGCAATTGACGGCGAGCGGATTGGAGCCGGTGTTGAAGCCGGCGATGTGCAGCCGTCCCGCGCGCATCGCCTCGATCTGGGCGGCGTTGTTCTGGACGGGGAAGAACTGAACCTTCTTGCCGGTCTCTTTCTCGAGATGCTTGAGGAAGCCCTCCCAGACCTTGGCGTAGACGGCTGGATCCTCGACCGGCGTGTAGGCGAAGATCAAGGCCGGCGGATCGACCTGGTCCTTGGCCTCGGGCGTGTCGGCGATCATGTCGCCGTCGGCGTCCTTGTAGCGGGCGTCGAGCGCGGCGGCGGGCGTGATTGCGGATAATCCCAGGACGGCGGCAAGCGCCAGCGCGGATGCGGCTGCGAACGGACGGATCATGGACGGCCTCCCCCTTCTGTTCCTTGGCTCACATTAATGACCAATTGTGACAGTTGAGCAATGGGAGGGGAATGCTCACACGATCTTTTGGCCGCTCTTTTTCCAGTCGGCCATGAACTGCTCGAGG
>CAMDBL010000086.1 GCA_945889015.1 Devosia equisanguinis | reverse complement strand
AAACGGCCGCTTCAGCCGGCGTTCCCCCGTGGATCACAGCAAGAAACGCAGAAGGAATTGAGCCTCATGCAAACGACTCGTCTCGACTTCGCCGAGGGCTTTCGCGTCGTCCTCGGCAACGCGCGCGCGCAGGCGGCGGTGATGACCATCTCGCCGGGCCAGTCGGAAGGTGGCCCCGACAACAGGCATCGCGGCGCCGACCAGTGGCTCTTGGTGGTCGATGGCAGCGGCGTGGCGATCGTCGAGGGCGAGCAAGTCCATCTCGCCACCGGTGTGCTGCTGCTGATGGAGACAGGGGATCGTCACGAGATCCGCAACACCGGTGTTGGCTTGCTGAAGACGGTGAGCATCTACCTGCCGCCGGCCTACGACGCGAGCGGCGAGGAAACGTTCGAAGGCAGGGCTTGACGAGAAAACATCCGCCATATGACGAATTGGAAAGACACGTTCGGCAGCGGGAACCTTTGCCTCGCTGCCAAGTTGGTGCAGCGGGTGCAACGTGTGAAGGAGCAAAGACCATGCCTGCCGCCAAGCTCGAGGATCTGTTCCTCATGACGCTCAAGGACATCTATCACGGCGAGAAGCAGATCGTGTCGGCGCTGCCGAAGATGGCGAAGGCCGCCGAAAGCGACGAGTTGAAGGACGCGCTGCAGCACCACTTGGAAGAGACCAAGGGGCAGGTGCAGCGGCTCGAGCAGGTGTTCCAGATGCTCGGCAAGCCGGCCAAGGCCGAGAAGTGCGAGGCAATCGAAGGGCTGATCGAGGAAGGCGAGGAGGTCATGTCCGACGCGGAGACTGGGCCGGTCGCCGACGCGGGCATCATCGCGGCGGGCCAAGCGATCGAGCACTACGAAATCGCTCGCTACGGAACCCTGGTCGCCTGGGCGAAAGAGCTGGGCATGAAGGATGCCGCCAAGCTCCTCGACGAGACGCTGGAGCAGGAGAAGATGGCCGACCAGAAGCTGAGCAAGATCGCGCTCGGCGACGTCAACCGCAGCGCTGCCTGAATCTCGGAGAATGGACTGAATCGTCGAAATGGACCGCGGTGTCCGACAGCTGCCGGACACCGCACAGCCGACCTCGATCCCGTTATTTCGGTGCGCGCGTGGCTTTGCCCCACAGGTCCGGCGCTACCATCAATGCGGCGCGGCCGAGTGTCTGGCCAGCCTCGACCCGGGCGTGGACCTGCTCGGCCTCGTTCAGAGGCCACGTCTCGGTCACGAGAGGCCAGACCTCACCACGCGCGCACAGCTCGAGGGATTCGATCACCTGCTGGCGCGAGGCGTAGCGCGATCCGAGCAGCTCCAACTCCTTGGCCAGCATCGCCGCCGAGTTGACCGTGAATGACTTTCCAGCGCCCCCGAGCGTGACCATCCGTCCGCCGATACCGAGGCAGGCGACCGTCTGCTCGAGTGTCGGTGTGCTCGACACATAGTCGATGGCGACGTCGAGCATGGCGCCCTTGGTGATGTCGCGCACCGCCTCGGCCACGTCGACTTTGGATGCATCGATGGTCCAGTCGGCGCCGTGCGTCTTGCAGGCTTCGAGCTTGCTCGCGGCCGTATCGATGGCGACCACGCGGGCGTTGGCCCACTTGCACATCATCACTTGGTGGATGCCGAGCCCCCCGCCCGCGCCCCACACGCCGACGATGTCGCCCGGCGCCACGCGGCCGCGCCCGAGCACCTTGTAGGGCGTGGTGATCGCGTCGGCGATGACGCCGACGTCGGCGGGCTTGCCTTTCCAGTCGAGGCCATCGGGCAGCTTGATGATATTGCGGAACGGCAGCTTGATGTATTCGGCATACCCACCGTCGATGTCACGGCCGACGTAGCCGGTGATCCGTGTCGAGATCGGATCGCGCGCGAGGCGGGTCCACTTGTCCTGGCCGCTGCTGAGATAGAAATAGCAGGTGACGCCGTCACCAATCTTGAAGCCGGGATCGTCCATGCCATCGGTCTTGCCGATGGCGACGATCTCTGCGGTGATCTCGTGTCCGATGATGATCGGAAAATTCGCCTTGGTGCGGCCGGCGCGGACATGCTGGATCGTGAGTCCGGAGCCGCAGGCGAGCACGCGGGCCACGGCCTCGCCGGGGCCAGGCGTCGGGTCGGGCCGCTCCTCCATCACGAACGGCTCGCCGCCCTTGCGCAACACCATCGCTTTCATCGGTTGTCCTCCCTCGTCGCTGCGGGCCGCTTGGTCGGGCCATATCGTCGAGCCGAACGATACCGGCCGGGTGGGAGGCTGTGAAGGACGACTGAAGCGGTGCAGAGGCGCTCTGCGCCGCCGGCATGGGGCACATGCGCTGGCCACAGACGCTGGATTTGCATGGGCGGCCCGATCTCGCTCATAAGACGGAACGAACTTCCAGACACATCGAGGGGAACGCGATGGGACGGCCGACGAAGCACGTGACGAGGCTCGACCTGTGGATCAATCCGGTGTTCGGAGAGCGTCTGGGACGCGAGGCGGACATCACGCTCGAGGTCGCACCGCTCGCAGGCTCCGACGCCGAGATCCTGGCGGCGCTCGGACGCGCGCACGTTTATCACATCTCGCCGGCCCGCAACGAGTTGCCGGTCAAGTGGCAGGCGAACGATGCGCTGCTCGATCGGCTTCCGGGCCTGCTCGCGGTATCGTCGGCGGCGGCCGGCTTCGACACGGTGGACGTCGAGGCGTGCACACGACATGGCGTGCTGGTGGTGTGCCAGATCGGCGGCAATGCCCAGTCCGTCGCCGAGCATGCGATCGGCCTGATGCTGGCCGTCCGTCACAAGATCGCCTACTCCGATCGCCTGCTGAGGACCACGCGGGGTTACTCGCGCGAGGACCTGATGGGCACCGAGATCTCCGGCAAGACGGTCGGCATCGTCGGGCTCGGCAACACCGGGCGGCGAACGGCGGCCATCGCCCACGGGTTCGGTATGACCGTGCTCGCCTGCGATCCGTTCTTGACCGAGGCCGAGGTTGCCGAGCGCGGGGCGAAGAAGGTCGATCTGCGAACGCTGCTCGAGAGCGTCGACATCGTCTCGCTCAACTGCCCGCTCGACAAGACCACGCGCGGCATGATCGGCGCGGACGCCTTCGCCAGAATGCGCAAAGGCGCAATCATCGTCAGCACTGCGCGTGGTGGCGTGCTCGACGAGGCGGCGCTGTACGCGGCATTGAAATCGGGGCACCTCGCGGGCGCCGGTCTCGACGTTTGGGAGACGGAGCCGCCGCCGCTCGATCATCCGCTGCTGACGCTCGACACGGTCGTTGCCACGCACCACACGGCCGGCGTCACGCATGAGGCGCGCTTCAACGTGGCGGAATGGGGAGCCGAGCAGATCGTGCAGCTGTTGCGCGGCGAGAAGCCGCCCCGCCTCGTCAATCCCGAGGTCTGGCCGACCTTCGAGAAGCGCTATGCCCAGATCTTCGGGACCGGCCGGGGGTGAGGCCGGTCGGCCTCGACGCCGCGGACACGAGACACCTCAGCGGCGGAATGCCGACTGCAGCATCGACATCTGCGCGATCACCGGATTGACGGCGGGCACGACGTCCTCGCTGTCGGCGTTGGCGCCGTTGAGCGTGATCGCCTTGTCGAGCTGGATGATGCGGTCCTGCAGCGAGAAGCTGCGCTCGATGAGCTGGCGCAAGCCCGTCGGCAACTCGTCGAAGTTGCGGACGTGCGAAGGGCGGCCGAGTGACTTCAGCTTCAGCCGGGCACGCTTCTTCTGCGCCTCCTCGGCGGTGATCTCGCCTTCCTTGAAGGCGCGGCGGATGAGCAGCCAGGATGCCATCTCGAGCAGGCGCGTCGTGAGGCGCATGCTCTCGGTCGCGTAGACCATGGTCAGCGGCGGCTTCAGCTTCTTCGCCTCGCCGCGGCCTTCGCCGTCCAGATAGGCAGCCGTCCTCTCGACGAGGCCCATGCCTTCCTTGAACACCGCATCGAACTGCTCGGAAGCCTGGAAGTGCTCCCCGAATGAGATCGTCACGCCACCCTCGTTCGACTGCCGCAACTCGTTGCTCATGGCACGCCCGGTCACACGCATTCTTCCCTCTGCATCGCCAACCTTACCCCAACTTCCTCAGGGCTTGGTAAACAACTCGCTTCAAAAAGGGGCATTTCGCAGGCGGCCCCTTCGTTGCGGCGTGCATAGGCTTTCAACCATCGGCCGGAAGCCTTGCAGAGATGTGCAGGAAAAGTGAGCCGCCCCTTGCGAAGCGGCTCAGAAGTCAACAGGGAGGCGTCGAAAGAGCGAACAGAAACAGGCTCTTTCGATCCAGCATGACTGGATGGTGTTCATCATAGGCCGCCAGGGATAATGAACGGTAAAACCGCGAGCCCCGCGCAAGCCACGGCGCATTAACCGGCCATCGGTCGGATGCACCTGCGCGTTCAGCGTTTGAACAGGGCGGCCGCGGCGCTTTCGTGCGCCCGCTTGGCTTTCAACTCGGCCTCCACCCGGGCGATCTCCTCGCCGAGCGCGACGATGCGCGCCTCCAGCTCGGAGATGGCGAGACCTGCCAATGGCTCGCCGATGGTCATCGCCGGCTTCGACTTCGGACGCAGGTCGTCCCAGTCCATGACGTGCCTCCTTCTTGTGTCGCTCGCGCGCGTCGGGCATCACAGCGCCAGTGTTGCGTCAGTGACGCAACACAAGAGGCCTCGATTTCCTGGTGTTCCTCATGTCTCAGACATTTGCTCGGAACCCAGCCGCAAGGGGAAGCAAATGTCTGAGACGGAACACCAGCATGCCGATCCCGAGACGCAGGAGAGCCAGATGACCGCACGTCCCGACACCATGACCGCCGTCGCCATCGTCGGCAAGGGCGGGCCGGAGGTGCTCCAGGTCGCGCGGCTGCCGGTGCCCGAGCCCGGCCCGGGGCAACTGCTGGTCGCGGTCTCGACCGCCGGCGTCAATCGGCCCGACGTGGTTCAGAGAAAGGGGCTCTATCCTGCGCCGAAGGGCCATTCCGAGATCCCTGGACTCGAGGTCGCCGGCGTCGTGGCCGCGGTCGGGGCGGGCGTGACGTCGTTCAAGCCCGGCGATCGGGTAATGGCGCTCGTCAATGGCGGCGGCTATGCCGAATACTGCATCGCCGAAGAGGGCTCGACGCTCCCGGTGCCTGCGGGCGTCTCCATGAACGAGGCCGGCGGCATGCCCGAGACGTTCTTCACCGTCTGGCACAACGTGTTCGAGCGAGGCGCGCTCAAATCGGGCGACTGGTTCCTGATCCACGGCGGCACCAGCGGCATCGGTGTCACCGCGATCCAGTTGGCCAAGGCGTTCGGCGCCAAGGTGATCGCGACGGCCGGCTCGGCGGCGAAGTGCGAGGCGTGCCTGAAGCTCGGCGCCGACCGCGCGGTCGACTACACGGCCGAGGACTTCGTCGAGGCGGTGAAGTCGGCGACCGGCGGCAGAGGCTGCGACCTCATCCTCGACATGGTCGGCGGCGACTACGTCGAGCGCAACATCCGCTCGGCCGCCGACGATGGCCGCATCGTCAACATCGCCTTCCAGAAGGGCTCGGCGGTGCAGGTCGATCTGATGCGGGTGATGCTGAAGCGGCTGACGCTGACCGGCTCGACGCTGCGGATCCGCTCCAACGCGGTCAAGGCCGGCATCGCGCGCGGGCTGGCGGAGCGCGTGCTGCCGCTGCTGGCGGACGGCCGCGTCAAGGTTCCGGTCGACTCGACGTTCAAGCTGGCGGACGCCGCGGCGGCGCACGCCCGCATGGAATCCGGCAGCCACGTCGGCAAGATCGTGCTGACGGTTTGAGGACGGCCGGCAGCGCGTTTCGCAGCACGCCTGCGTTGCCTTTGGACCACGCTGCCTTGACTTGACCTTACCCATGGACCACGTTGCGGTGCAGCGAAAATGCTGCGCTGCAACAAGGTTGGTGCATGAACGGTATCGGGAAGAGCTTCGAGCACGTCCAACTGCTCCGCCGAAAGTTCGAGGGGCTGATCGCCGAAGGCCGCGGCACGGCGACCTGGGCGCCGCAGGCCGACGCGCTGACGACGCAGCTGCAGAGCATGCGGTCGTTCGGCTCGAACCCCGGCGATCTGAAGATGCTGGTTCACGTGCCCGACCGGCTGCCGCCCAATCCAGCGCTGGTCGTGGCGCTGCACGGCTGCGGCCAGAGCGCCGCGGAGTACGAGCGCGGCACCGGCTGGTCGGAGCTGGCCGACCGCCTGGGCTTCGTCGTCGTCTATCCCGAGCAGCAGTCCGGCAACAACCCGAACAGCTGCTTTTCCTGGTTTTTGAAGTCGGACCATTCGCGCGACGGCGGCGAGGCTCTTTCGATCCGCCAGATGGTCGAGCATGCCGCTGGCGTCTTTCACACCGACCGCCGCCGCGTCTATGTCACCGGACTGTCCGCGGGGGGCGCCATGACCTCGGTGATGCTGGCGACTTATCCCGAGACGTTCGCTGCCGGCGCGATCATCGCCGGGCTGCCGTACGGCTGCGCGGGCAACGTGCAGGAAGCCTTGAGTGCCATGTTCTCGGAGCAGGCGATCCCGGCCGGTGCGCTGGGCGATCGCGTCCGCGCGGCGTCGACGCATTCCGGACCCTGGCCGCGGGTCTCGGTCTGGCACGGGACGGCGGATGCGGTGGTCAAGCATTCGAATGCGCACAACATTGCCCGCCAATGGGCCGACGTGCACGGCATCGAGCCGGTCGAGACGCATTCGGCGACGATCGGCGGGCACCGGCGGCGGTTGTGGACCGGGGCCGGCCGTGTGCCGCTGATCGAGACTGTCTCGATCGACAACATGGCGCACGGCGTGCCGATCGCGGCGGCGGCGGGTACGGCGGGTTGTGGCGCGAGCGGCCCGTTCTTCCTCGACGTCGGCATTTCCTCGACGCAACACATCGCCAGGTTCTGGGGGCTCGAGGGCGCCCAAGAGGTCGAGGCGCTGGAGCCGGCGACGGCCTTTGGCCCCCAGTCCAAGGCCCAGTCTAAGGCCGAGCCCGAGCCCGCCTTCGCCCGCGAACGCGCCGAGCGCATCGAGCCGGCGCCGTCGATGAACGATCCCGCCGGCATCATCGAGGCCGCCATGAAGGCGGCGGGCTTGTCGCCGGGTGGTTCCCGCAAGGGCCTCGGCATCGATCCAGCCGCTGTCATCGCTGCGGCATTGAAGGCCGCCGGCCTCAAGCGCTGACGGGTCGCCCCGCTCCGAGGCGGGCCTCGAGACCAAGGAATAGCCGAGGAACGGCGGAACCTCACGCGGCTCCGCTGGACCGGGTGGCGCTGCGTTGCTAAACCCGTGCCGCAACGCAGCGAAAGCATGACACATGGCAAACGACAGCCGCGGCCCCACGTCCGCGAACGACAATGGCGCGAGTGGCAAGGGCGCGAACGACAACGCCGCCGTCGACGGGGCCAAAGGGGGCGAGGCGCCGGGCCGCGACTGGTCGAAAACGCTGTTCCTGCCCAAGACCGATTTCCCGATGCGTGCCGGGCTGCCGGACCTCGAGCCCAAGCTGCTGAAGCGCTGGGACGAAATGGGTCTCTACACGCGCCTGCGCGAGGTCTCGAAGGGCCGGCCCAAGTTCCTGCTGCACGACGGCCCGCCCTACGCCAACGGCAACATTCACATCGGGCATGCGCTGAACAAGATCCTCAAGGATCTGGTGACCAAGTCGCAGTCGATGCTGGGTTTCGATTCCAACTACGTACCGGGTTGGGACTGCCACGGCCTGCCGATCGAGTGGAAGATCGAGGAGGCCTATCGCGCCAAGGGCAAGAACAAGGACGCGGTGCCCGTCGTCGAGTTCCGCAAGGAGTGCCGCGACTTCGCCGAGGGCTGGATCAAGGTCCAGCGCGAGGAGTTCAAGCGCTTGGGCGTCGTCGGCGACTGGGAGCACTACTACTCGACGATGGCGTATCACGCCGAGGCGACCATCGCCGGCGAGCTGATGAAGTTCGCGCTGAACGGTCTGCTGTATCGCGGCTCCAAGCCCGTGATGTGGTCCGTGGTCGAGAAGACCGCGCTGGCCGAGGCCGAGGTCGAGTACGAGGATTACCAGAGCGACACGGTGTGGGTGAAGTTTCCAGTCACGGCCGCAGGGGCGGGACCGGCCGGCGTCGCCGACATGCAACTCGCGGAATCGCTGCTCGGCGCCTCGGTCGTGATCTGGACGACCACCCCGTGGACCATGCCCGGCAACCGCGCGATCAGCTTCAATCCGAAAATCGCTTACGGTCTCTACCAGGTGACCGCGGCACCCGATGGCAACTGGGCCAAGGTGGGGGACCGCTTCGTGCTCGCCGACAAGCTCGCCGACGACGTGATGAAATCGGCCAAGGTGGAGGCGTTCGAGAAGCGGGCAGCGGTTCCAGCCGCGGTTCTCGCCGAGGTGATCTGTGTCCATCCGCTGAAGCCCATTGGCTACGAGTTCTTCGTCCCTCTCCTCGACGGCGACCACGTCACCGACGACACCGGCACGGGTTTCGTGCACACCGCGCCCGGGCACGGCACGGACGACTATCAGATCTGGATGGCGCACGGCCGCGCGCTTGCCGAGCGCGGCATCGACACCGCGATCCCGTTCACGGTCGATGCCGACGGCGTTTTGACCAAGGAGGCGCCGGGCTTCGAAGGCAAGCGCGTGCTCAAGGCCAACGGCGACAAGGGCGACGCCAACGACGCCGTCATCAAGGCACTGTCCGCTGCCGGCGCGCTGATCGCGCGTGGCCGCTTGAAGCACCAGTATCCGCACTCCTGGCGCTCGAAGAAGCCGGTCATCTTCCGCAACACGCCGCAGTGGTTCATCGCCATGGACAAGGCGATGGCGGGCGCGGGTGACAATGCCCCCTCGCTGCGCTCCATCGCTCTCGACGCGATTGCCAAGACCGAATGGGTGCCCGCATCCGGCGAGAACCGCATCCGCGGCATGATCTCGGCCCGGCCCGACTGGGTCATCTCGCGCCAGCGCGCCTGGGGCGTGCCGATCACCGTGTTCGTGCACAAGGAGACCAACGAGGTCATTCCGGGCCCGCAGTTCGCCAAGTCCCACGAGTTGGTGAATCGCATCACCTCGGCGATGGCCAAGGGTGGCGCCGACGCCTGGTTCGAGGCGGGCGCCGCCGCGCGCTTCCTCGACGGCCTCGTCGATGATCCCGCGCAGTGGATGCAGGTCACCGACATCCTCGACGTGTGGTTTGATTCCGGCTCCACGCACGCCTTCACGCTGGAGGACCCCGGGCACTTCCCGCAGCTCGCCGGCGTCAAGCGCCAGGTCGACGGCGGCAAGGATCGCGTCATGTATCTCGAGGGCTCGGACCAGCATCGCGGCTGGTTCCATTCCTCGCTGCTCGAGAGCTGCGGCACGCGCGGGCGTGCGCCCTACGACGTGGTGCTGACGCACGGCTTCGTGCTCGACGAGAAGGGGCTCAAGATGTCGAAGAGCCTCGGCAACGTCGTCGCCCCGCAGGAGGTGATGGCCAAGTCGGGTGCCGACATCCTCAGGCTGTGGGTGGCGGCGTCGGACTATTCCGACGACCTGCGCATCGGCCCGCACATCATCACCACGTTCGTCGACACCTACCGCAAGCTGCGCAACACGCTGCGCTGGATGCTCGGCGCGCTCGGCCATTTCGACCCGAAGACCGACACCGTCGATCCCAAGCAGATGCCCGAGCTGGAACGGCTGATGCTGCATAGGCTCGCCGAGCTCGATGCCGACATCCGCAAGGCCTATGCCGAGTACGACTACCGCAAGGTCGTCGGTGCGCTGGCGCAGTTCATGAACACGGACCTCTCCGCGTTCTACTTCGACATCCGCAAGGACGCGCTCTATTGCGAGCCGCTGTCGTCGAACACGCGCAAGGCGTCGCTGACCGTGATCGAGCAGATCTTCCGCTGCACGGCGACGTGGCTGGCGCCGATCCTGTCGTTCACGGCCGAGGAAGCCTGGACGATGCGCTACCCCGAGGCCGCCGGCGGCTCGGTGCATCTCGAGACCTTCCCCGAGATCCCGAAGAGCTGGCGCAACGACAAGCTCGCCGAGCGCTGGGACGTGATCCGCCGCGTGCGCGGGGTAGTGACCGGCGCGCTGGAGCTGGAGCGGGCGGCCAAGCGGGTCGGCTCCTCGCTGGAGGCTGCACCCGTCGTCCACGTCACCGACGACGCGATCCTGAAGGCGCTGGGCGACATCGACCTCGCCGAGGTCTGCATCACCTCGGGCGTCTCGCTGCTCAAGTCCGAGGCGCCCACGGACGCGTTCCGTCTTGGGGAGGTGCCGGGCGTCGCCGTGGTGCCGAAACGCGCGGAAGGCACGAAATGCGCCCGCTCGTGGCGGATCACGATGGATGTCGGCTCCGACCCCGCCTATCCGGATCTTTCGGCCCGCGACGCCAAGGCCGTGCGCGAGCTCGACGCGCGGCAAAGGTAGGGTCACCCTCTCCCCATCCCTCCCCCGTCGAGGGGGAGGGCATCCCCTCTGGTATGGTCGCCCTGCCCTCCAGGGGGAGGAGCAGGGCGCTCCGCTCGGTTTTTGCCTATTCTTTGCGCTCGCGCCCGCGACAAAGCCGCGCTACATCTCACCCATCCCCAACACCCAAGAAACTGGAGGAGACGGTTCATGTCTGCACCCATGCTCGGCTTCAAGCGGCCCAACCACTGGCGCTTCAAGCTCGGCGCCTTCGAGATCATCCAGCTCCACGATGGCCAGCTGCACATGCCGGGCCCCAAGCCGCCGTTCGGCACCGACCAGACGCCGGAGACGGTCGCCGCCCACTGCGCCGCCAACCACATTCCATCCGACAAGATGGAGAACTCCTACACCTGCACCATGATCAACACGGGTAAGCAACTCGTGTTGTTCGACACCGGTAACGGCTCGGCCAAGCAGGCCGGCGGCCAGGGCTTCCTGCTGAAGGCGATGGCCGAGGCCGGCTATACCCCCGACCAGGTCGACATCGTCGTCACCACGCACTGCCATCCCGACCACTTCCTCGGCCTCATGGAGGGCGGCCAGCCCACCTACAAGAACGCCAAGACGGTGTTCGGCGAGAAGGAGTTCGCTTACTGGAAGAAGGGTGACGACGTGCCGGATTGGCGCGTGCCGACGCGCGAGGGCTTTCTCAAGAACTGCCTGCCGTTCGAGGACAAGTCGACCTTCATCAAGGAAGGCAGCTCGGTCACGCCCGGGATCACCGCGGTGGAGGCGTTCGGTCATTCACCGGGGCACATGGCCTTCAACATCGAGAGCGAGGGCCAGCGTCTCTATATTTGGAACGACGTGACCAACCACTACGTCATGTCGCTGCAGCGGCCGGAGTGGGGCGTGCATTTCGACCACGACAAGCCTGCCGCGATCGCCACCCGCAAGCGCACGTTGGACATGGTCGCCCACGACAAGTGCCTTGCCATCGGCTTCCACATGCCGTTCCCCGCGTTCGGCTACGTCGACAAGACCGCGGACGGCTATCGCTGGGTGCCGGCCAGCTATCAGATGAATTTCTCCTGATAGCATCCACGTTTTCGAGCAAGTGGCGCGGGCGGCATCCAGAACAGGAGGCCGCCCGCGTGTCCGATCGAGCCGATCTCGCGGCATTGTGGCCGCGGCTCGATGATTTGGCGCAAATCGGTCTGCGCCACCTTTGGGCATGATCACGATACTGGAGAAGCCCAGCCGGAATGATCCCGTGGCGGATCGATCGGTTCGGCTTGCCATTGCAAGGGAGCGACGGTCTCGTCGCGCCGGAAGGAATTGCCTTGGATATCGACCTCAATCTTTTGACCGTGTTCGATGCCATCATCACGGAGCAGAGCCTGACGCGGGCCGCCAAGCGCCTCGGTTGCACGCCATCGGCCGTCAGTCATGCCTTGAGTCGTCTTCGCAAGATCACCGGCGATCCGCTGTTCGAGCGCACGGCCAGAGGCGTACGCCCGACGCCACGGGCCCTGGAGATGGAGAAGGAGGTTCGCAGCGGGCTCTCCACCATTCAGGCTGCGCTCGGCCGCCGCGATGGTTTCGATCCCGTGCGGGAGACGCGGACGTTCCTGATCGATATTCCAGCGGGTTTCGACTGGTTCGTCGCGCCCCTGCTGGCCGAGAGGCTGCGGGCCGCGCCCGGCATCACCGTCCGCATCGCCAACGCGCGTGCGGCCAACCTCTTGAGCCAGTTGCGGTATCGAGAGACGTGGCTGGCCCTCGACTATACTCCGGTGCATGCCGACGGATACAAGGCCGAGACGCTTATGAACGACGAGCTGGTGGTCGTGTCCCGGCCGAACCACCCGATGCTCGCCAACGGTGCGAACGACGACGTGCTGAGAAGCGTCGGTCAAGTCGGCATCGGCTGGTCGACGTTGACTTCGCCGGTCAACCATCCCGTCGACGAGCGGGTGCAGGAGGCCGGGCTGCCGCGTCAGGTCAGCCTGTGGGTGCCGACGCTCGCCAGCATGATCGCGGTCGTGGAGCGCACCGATCTCGTGGCCTATATCGCCAGCCGCCCCGCGCGGCGCTTCGCCGAGACGCACACCATAGCCATACATCCCTTGCCGAACCCGTTGAAGCGTCTGCCGATGATCATGGTCTGGCACGAAAGTCTCGACGAGGACGCAGGCCACCGTTGGCTGCGCGGCATCATTCGCGAGGTCTGCAGCGTGATTTGAGGCGTGCGCCGGTCCTGCCGTCGGGTTCGCCTAGCGTGCCGAACGCGACAGCACGTCGATCAGCTCGGCCACCTTGCGGCGCTGCTCGACGGCGTCGCCGCTGCGGATCGCGTGCTCGACGCAATGGCCGACGTGATCCTTGAGGATCTCCTCCTCGACGCGGCGCAAGGCTGCCCGCACCGCCGAGATCTGAGTGATAACGTCGATGCAATAGCGATCTTCCTCGACCATCCGCGATAAGCCGCGAACCTGTCCTTCGATGCGGTTCAGGCGTTTGAGACAAGATGTCTTGGTGTCGGTCTGCATGCTTGACGGATACCGGGGCGGGGTATAGTTGTCAACCCCAGATACCCTCCAGGGGTACCTGACGCTTCGACCTGGAGACGCCGGATGTCCCACGATCATTCCCCCGGTTGCGCATCGACGAGGCACATCGCCCCTGAGGCGTCGACCGCACCCACGGCCAAAGACCCGGTCTGCGGCATGGCTGTCGCTGTCGCCGACGCCAAGCACACGGCGGAGCATGCCGGGCAGACCTATTACTTCTGCTGCAACGGCTGCCGCACGAAGTTCGTGGCCGACCCCGGCACGCATCTCGCGGCGACGCCTTCCGCCCGGCCCGAGGGTGCCGGCAGTGAGCCGGGCGCAGGTATCGCCAAGGATCTCGTCTGCGGCATGGACGTGGAGATCGCCACGGCCAAGCACACCGCCGAGCACCAGGGGCATACGTACTACTTCTGTGCCGCGAGCTGCCGGTCGAAGTTCCTCGCCGACCCTGCGCGTTATCTCGGCGACGTACCGGCGACGCCGGACGTGCCAGTGCCCGAGGGCACCGTCTATACCTGCCCCATGGATCCCCAGATCCGGCAGGTCGGGCCGGGATCATGCCCGATCTGCGGCATGGCGCTGGAGCCCGAGCTGGTCTCGCTCGACGCGCCTCCGAACCCGGAGCTGATCGACTTCACCCGCCGGCTCTGGATCGCGGCGGCGCTGGCGCTGCCGGTGTTCCTGCTGGCGATGGGCGAGCATCTCCTGGGGCTGCATCTGCTGGCGCCGCGAAACTCCAATCTCGTTCAATTCGCGCTCGCGACGCCCGTCGGTTTGTGGGCGGGCTGGCCGTTCTTCGAGCGCGGCTGGCGCTCGCTCGTCACGCGCCAGCTCAACATGTTCACGCTGATCGCGATCGGCACCGGCACCGCCTACGTCTACAGCGTGATCGCGACGTTTTTTCCAGGCCTGTTCCCGGACGCGTTCCGCGGTCACGGCGGCACGGTCGCGGTTTATTTCGAGGCGGCGGCCGTAATCATCGTGCTGGTGCTGGTCGGTCAGCTTTTGGAGTTGCGGGCGCGCGAGAGCACCGGCGGCGCCATCCGTGCGTTGCTCGGTCTCGCCCCGAAGACGGCGCGCCGCATCACGGCCGATGGCGCGGAGGAGGAAGTCGACCTCGAACTCGTGGCGGTCGGCGACACGTTGCGCGTCAGGCCCGGCGAGAAAGTGCCGGTCGATGCCGCGATCGTCGAAGGCGAGAGTGCGCTGGACGAATCGATGGTGACGGGCGAGTCGATGCCGGTCACCAAGCGCAAGGGTGACGCCGTGATCGGCGGCACCATCAATCAGGGCGGCGGCCTCGTCATCGAGGCGAGGCGCGTCGGCCGCGACACCATGCTGTCGCGCATCGTTCAATCCGTCGCCGAGGCGCAGCGCAGCCGCGCACCGATCCAGCGGCTGGCCGATCAGGTCGCGGGCTGGTTCGTGCCGGTGGTGATCGCGGTCGCCGTGCTCGCGTTCGCGGCCTGGGCGACGTTCGGCCCAGAACCACGCTTCACCTACGCGCTGATCGCGGCGGTGGCGGTGCTGATCATCGCCTGCCCGTGCGCGCTCGGGCTCGCGACGCCGATGTCGATCATGGTCGGCATGGGCCGCGGTGCCACGGCCGGTATCCTGATCCGCAATGCCGAGGCGCTGGAGCGGCTGGAGACCGTCGACACACTGGTCGTCGACAAGACCGGCACGTTGACCGAGGGCAAGCCTTCGGTCACCGCCATCGCCGTCGCCGAGGGCATCGACGAGGCGACCGCGCTGAGGCTGGCGGCGAGCGTGGAGCGGGCGAGCGAGCATCCCCTGGCGCGCGCCATCGTTGCCGCGGCCGAGGCCCGCAGCCTCACCATCGCGCCTGTGCGCGGCTTCTCCACCGAGAGCGGCAAGGGCGCCATCGGCATGGCCGAGCGCCGCCGCGTCGCCGTCGGCAGCGCCGCCTACCTGACCGAGCTTGGAATCGATGTCGGCGCGCTCGCCGCCAAGGCCGACGACATGCGCAAGGACGGTGCCACCGCGATCTTCGTCGCGCTCGACGGCAAGCCCGCCGCCACAATCGCCATCGCCGACACGGTGAAGGCGACGGCCGCCGAGGCGCTGGCGGCGCTCAAGGCGGAGGGCATCCGCGTCGTGATGTTGACAGGCGACAATCGCACCACGGCCAATGCGGTGGCACGCCGGCTCGGCATCGACGAGGTCGAGGCCGAGGTACTGCCGGAGGACAAGGCCGCCGTCGTCGCCCGCCTCAAGCGCGAGGGCCGCATCGTGGCGATGGCCGGTGACGGCATCAACGACGCACCGGCGCTGGCCGCCGCCGACGTCGGCATCGCAATGGGCACCGGCACCGACATCGCCATCGAGAGCGCCGGCGTGACGCTGGTCAAGGGCGATCTCAACGGGATCGTGCGGGCCCGCCGGCTCTCTCAGGCGACGATGCGCAACATCCGCCAGAACCTGCTGTTCGCCTTCGCCTACAACGCCGCCGGTGTGCCAATCGCCGCAGGCATTCTGTACCCCGTGCTCGGCGTCCTGCTGTCGCCGATGGTGGCTGCAGCGGCGATGTCGCTGTCCTCGGTCAGCGTCGTCGGCAATGCGCTGCGGCTGAGACACGTGGACCTGTCGCGTCTGCGTTGAGGGCAAGGTGATCGGGGACGCTTTTCGTCTCAGGTTCGGCCCCTCGCAGCGACGGCGCCGCATGCCCATATCCGCGTTCGAAACTGAACGCGAGGGCAGGGCGCACCTGCGAAAGGAGCTGGGATGCCGAGACGATCGCTGGCGTTCGCTGCCTATGGCGGTTCGCCGCCGCCATCCATCGACGACTCCCCTCCCGCCGCAGGCGACAGCGCGCTCCTCGATGCCTATTCCGGGGCCGTCGTCGGTGTCGTCGAGGCGGTATCGCCGTCGGTCGCCCACGTCCAGGTCAGGGGCCAGCGCAACGGCCGTTCCGCCGCTGGCGCGGGCTCGGGCGTGGTGGTCTCGCCCGACGGCCTGATCCTGACCAACAATCACGTCGTCGCCGGCGCGAGCGAGATCGAGGTCTCGCTGCTCAACCTGCGCACCTTCAAGGCGCGCATCCTCGGCCGCGACCCCGATACCGACATCGCGGTGCTGCGCGGCGAGACGCACGCGACGCTGCCGACGTCCAGGCTGGCCGACAGCAAGAGGGTCCGCCAGGGCCAGATCGCGATCGCGATCGGCAATCCGCTCGGCTTCCAGTCGACGGTCACCGCCGGCATCGTCAGCGCGGTCGGTCGCAGTCTGCGCGCCCAGAACGGCCGGCTGATCACCGACGTGATACAGACCGATGCCGCCTTGAACCCCGGCAACTCAGGCGGCCCGCTGGTCAACTCGGCCGGCGAGGTGATCGGCATCAACACCGCCGTGATCATGGGTGCCCAGGGCATCTGTTTCTCTGTCGCGGCCAACACAGCGCTGCATGTCTTGACGGAGGTGCTGCAGCACGGCCGGGTGCGCCGCGCACGGATCGGCATCGCCGGCGAGCAGATCGCACTGCCGCAGCGGTTGCGGGTGGCGGCAGGCCTGACACAGGCCTCGGCCGTGCGGGTGGTCGAGGTGATGCCGGGTGGGCCGGCGGCAGCGGCGGGACTGCAAGCGGATGCCCTGGTCGTCGGCATCGACGGCGAGCCGGTGACGGGGATCGACGATCTCGCCCGTTTGCTGGATCACACTCGCATCGGAGCGGAGGTCGTTCTGGACGTGCTGCACGCCGGGGCCCGCAGGAACGTCATCGTCGTGCCGGTCGACCGTGACGACGGCTTCATGGCTCGGCAGTGATGAAGCCGATGGCAGGTTTGTCGACGCTCTATCGCGTCGTCTCACCCTGCGAGCCGCTCCGTCTCGGACTGGGACGTGTGATAATCGACCGCTATCGGATTTTTACTTTTCGGCGAGAAATTTTATCTTGTTCGGCTTGCAATCGGGCCTGCCTTGGGATTTGATGCATACGTTGAAACGTGGCGCCGTCCCCCCTTCCCCCCAAGTGGCGTCACGGTGTGCCCGCGGCCTTATCCCCCCAAGGCCGCGGGCTTTTTCATGTCCGCACACATCCCATCTCCCGCCGAGCCCGCCGCTGCGCCGGCCCACTTGACGGGGGTCAATGTACCGGCCTGCCCGCCGTGGCAGCGTGCCATTCGAAGCTCATTGTCAGGTCGCCGCCCGGCTGCCTCGGCAGAGATGGAGTGCCGCACATGTTCAAGCATCTGCTGATTGCCACCGACGGCTCCGAGGTGGCGGACAAGGCCGTCGCGCAGGGACTGGCGCTGGCCAAGGCGGTCGGCGCCAAGGTCACGATCGCGACGGTGACGGAGCCGTGGACGGCGGTCGTCTCCGGCGAGATGGGTGTCGCGTTCCCTGTCGAGGACTACGACAAGGGGTGCGCGGCCAACGCGGCGGCGATCCTCTCGGCGGTCGGCGCCAAGGCCAAGGCGGCCGGTGTCGCGTGCGAGACGGTGCACGCCAAGGACCAGTTCCCGGCGGAAGGCATCATCGAGACGGCGAAGCAGCACGGTTGCGATCTGGTGGTGATGGCCTCGCACGGGCGGCGCGGGCTGTCGCGGCTGCTGCTCGGCAGCCAGACCAGCAAGGTTCTGACGCATTCGACACTGCCGGTCCTGGTCTGCCGCTGAGAGGTCCGGCCGATCTCCGTCGTCGCATCAACAGGAGCGCGACATGCGCAAGCCATGGCTGCTCTCGACGCTGCTTCCGGTCACGCTCGGGGTCGCACTTGCGATGCCGTCTGTGGCGCAGGAGGCGGGTGATGCCAAGCGCGGCCTCGCCTACGCCGCCGCCAACTGCGCGGAGTGCCACGGCATCCTGGCGAGCGACGATCAATCGCCACGTCGCGGCGTCGCGACGTTCAAGCGGATCGCGACGACGCCGGGAATGACCGGCACGGCCATCGCGGTCTGGTTGCAGACGTCACACCCGACCATGCCCAATTTCCTGATCGCGCCCGCCGATCGTGCCGATGTCGTCGCCTACATCCTGAGCCTGCGCGACCAGCGCACCGAGGCGGTGCCCGCACGCTGATCGGCTATCCCCATCGTCGCGGGCACCGCTGGGCGCATCACGCCTGCCGCTTGCGCTGGGTATCCTGCAGCTTGCGCCGGGCAGCGGCGAACGCGTCACGCACGGTGACGTAGACGTCCTCGTGCGCGCCGTCGGCGGCGGGATCGCAGGTGATGGCGATATCGGCGCCACCTGGTGCCGTCATGTGGATGCGGACCTGGAACGTGTCGCCCTTGTGATGCCGCTTCTGCGGTTTGGTCACTACCACCCGCATCGACGTGATGCGATCGTGGATCTGCTCCAGCTTCGTCACCTCCTCGCGAATGCGAGCCTCGACG
>CAMDBL010000085.1 GCA_945889015.1 Devosia equisanguinis | reverse complement strand
GTGACCAGCGCCCCCGCGAGCACCGTCTGCATGTCCTTCGTCATGATGATCTTGGCCTGGATCATCTGTGTTTGGCGCACGGTGACGATGAGCTTGTAGGTCGTCACCAGCGGCCAGTACCAGTGCAGGCCCGGCGGCCACTCCTTCACCCTGTGTCCGCGCACGAAGGCGACGCCGGCATGGGTCGCCGGCACGATCACCAGCCAGGGTAGAAAGCGCAGGAGATTCTGGAAGATCTCTCCGATCCAGCCGAACGCCTTGTCCAAGTCCGTTCTCCCTCACCCATTGCAGACGGCGTTGCCGTCTCTGCGGCGGTATTGACCTCGATCGTCCTCGTCAGTCGAGCACGGTATCGCAAGCCGCGCTCGTCACGACCGCGATCCCGTAGCCGCTGATCGTCACGTGCCGCTCGAGCGGCAGGCGGCGGATGCGGCCGTTGCAGCCAGCGTCGAGGATCAGCACCTCGTCGCATCGCGTCAGCCGGCTATCCCATTCGCAAGCGTCGATCACAACCGTCTTGTTTGAGGTGTTGACGAGGACGCCGCTCAGGCGCGGACCATCGCCCCATGCCACGATGGCGTCGATCGCCGGCAACTCGGGTCGCGTCGAGGGAAAGGAGATCCAGTCGCCGGTGCGCACGTGCTGCGCGAACAGCTGCTTGGCGAGCGCCGCCACCGTCGGCTCCGCGGTCTTGGAGATCAGGCCGTAGGCATCGTCGTGGCCCGTCGCCGTCCAACGCATCTCGAGATCGGCGCCGCCGCGAATGAGATGGATCAGGGCCGAGGCATAGTAGGCCGCGCCAAAGATGTTCTGGTTCAGCCCGAGCGTGTAGTAGTTCTCGTGATGCGCGATGGTGTTCAACTCACCGCACACGTTCAGGACATCGCGCTCTTGGAGCAGGCGCGCGACGCCTCGCGCACTGGATTCATAGCCGGGCGTCTGGGCCATCAGCAGGGCCTCGAACATCGCCCCGTCCGGCGCGTCGGGCGAGCCCCACATCTCCAGGCCGAGCGAGGAACTCGGAACCGCCGGCCGCCAGTCGGCATATCGGTGCCAGTTGACGAAGCCGACCTTGGCGGCATCGACCTCGTCCAACAGGCGGGCGATCCAGTCCATCCAGTACGGACGGTGCGTGCCGTCGATCGAGGGACCACCGATCATCGCCTTTCGCCCGCCAAGATGGGGCTCGATCTCATCGAGGATCGCGGATGCGACCTCGTCGTAGATCGCGCGGTAGTGCGCGAAGGTCAGATCGCCGCCGATGATGCGGTTGTTGGGCTCGTTCCAGATGCACCAGTGCCAGTCCTTCACGACCGCGCCGCCCCAGACCTCGACGCAGCTCCACACGACCTCGCGGCAGCGCTCGACGAAGCTCGCGACATTGCGGGGACTGTCGAAGGCGGGCTCGAACTTCGCGAACGTGATCATGGGCACGGCGCCGGCATCCAGCACGCCCTGAAGCAGGCCTGCGAAAAGATGCCAGTCCTTGAACGGACTGGGAACCTGCGGATCGAACACGAAGACGCGGATCACGCGCGTATCCATGAGCCTGAGGCGGCGGCGGATCTCGGCCGCGTGAGGGCCGAGCGACATGTGCCACCAGCCGTTGATCTCGTTGAAGCCGTAGCGCATCTGCATGCGCCGGGCCTGTCCTGTCGGCCGCTCCCCGCCGGCATGTGTGTCGGGTGGCGTCATTGCGCGATGATCTCGATCAGCTGGTTGAGCCTCGCTCGCGGACTGTGCCGCTCGGCGAACTCCCGGCGAATGCCTTCGACGATGGCGCCATAGTGCGAGGGTCGCTGCAGCACGTCGCGAATGTGCTCGCCGGGGTGGTCGCCCATCAAGGTGAGCGCTTCCGCAGCCTCGCCGTAGATCTCACGCACGTAGCCGGGATCGAGCAGGAACAAGGGGATCGTCCCGGACGCCGGGGTCTCGAAGGTGCGGCAGGTCACCATGCCGAGCAGTTCGAACAGCGGCCGGTAGATCACCGGATTGAAGACCCCGCGGCTCATTGTGGCGATCACCTGCGGGTAGGGCACCGCGGGCAGGGCCTCGACACGGAGCGTCTTGAGGTAGTCGCGATCGACGGCATAATTGGCGCGGATCTCGTGCCATTCGGTCCATTCCAGGGGCGCGTCCCATCCCTCGCCGACGAGGCCGATGCGGCCGACGCTCTCGCGCACGGGCTCGAGGGCGTGCAGCATCCGCGACATGCCGTGCCAGCGGAATTTCGTGTGCCCGACATAGATCATCCCGAATTCCTTCGAGGTGAAGTCGAGCGGCGTTTCCCAGGTCGGATCGTAGATGTGGAACAGGAACGGGCGGACGTTCGGTCTCAGCGGCTTCAGCGTCGGCTGGCAGATCTTGTCGGAGAGGCTGTCGCAGAACGCACACCAGGCACGGCTGGACTCGGGCGTGCGATGATTGTAGTCGCCGCGGAACTCGAGCGGATCGTTGTAGGCGCCGTCGCAGTCGATGACGACGCGGCGCTCGCGCGGCACCGCCGACAGCAACCGCACCCAGTCGAGCCGGTCGCCGTACTGCAGCTGGGTGGTCCATTCGACGACGAAGACGACGGCGTCCGCGCCGGTCAGATCCTGCGAATATTCCAGCGCGAACTTGGGATTGGGCGGGCCGTAGATCGTGACCTGATGGCCGGCGTCGCGCGCGGCGCGCGCATAGCCGCGCAGATCGAGCATGCTGCCCGCGTTCTCGTAGCCCCAGTAGACGAACACCAGCTTCATGCAACGCCTCGCTGCGGATGGGCTCCGAACCGTCAGCCGTCGAGCGCCGAGACCAGCTCGCCCACTCTCAGCTCGTAGTTGTGATGGCGGGTGAGATGGCGCCGCACCTCGTGGACGAGAGACCGATAGTGCTCGGGCCGCCTCAACGCATCCTGAAGCGTCGCGCCGACGCGTCCGGTCAAGGTCAGCGCGCGTCCTGCCGGCCCATAGACGGCCGCCGCGTGATCGGGATCGAGCATCAGCAGCGGGATCGTATCGGCATAGAAGATCTCGAAATACTTCAGCGTGAGATGCCGGAGATGATGCAGCACGGGGCGCTGCGTGAAGATGTTGATCCGTGACCGGCTCATCGTCGCGATCACCTGATCATACATCACCGATGGCAGGGTCTCGATGCCGAGCCGGCGGATCGCCGCGTGATCGCAGGCGTAGGGAAGGGAGGAGCCGCCCTGCTCCGCCTCGCCGGGCGGCGCGTCCCACCACAGGCCGATGAGCGCGATACGCCCGATCTCGCCGCGGATCGGCGCGAGGTCCGGCACGATCTCGCGTTCGATCTGCCGCCATCGCCACCAGTTGTGGCCGACGTAGACGATGTCGAACTCTTTCGCCGGCGCGTCTTGCGGCGACATCTCGAGAGCGGGGTCGTAGCCGTAGAACGTGAGCGCGGGCGAGCGCCCGCCGTCGCGGCCAGACGGGAGCTGGGGCTTGAAGATGCGATCCGACAGCGCCTGGTAATGGGTCGCCCACGTCTCGCTTTGCCCGGCGCTGTCATGGTTGCGATCGTAGTCGTCCAGCTCGATCACGGGATTGTACATGCCGTCCATGTCGAGGATCATGCGGTCACGCCGGGCGAATGCGCCGAGCAGACGTACCTCGTGCAGCCTCGGCAGCCGATAGATCTCGGACTCGAACAGATAGACCACCTTGTCGAACGCGCCGGCATCCATCGAGAAGGTGACCCCGGACAACCAGGGCTGCGCGGGGCCGAACAGGGCGACCTCGTGGCCGAAGCTGCTGGAGATGCGCATGTAGTCGGCGACGGCATGCATGTTGCCGGCGTTGCCGCGATGCTTCATCACGAACAGGATCTTCATTCACGCAGCTCCCGCCGGAGCAGGCCGCGCGGCGAGGGCGGCGAGCTGCTCGTAACGGCGTTCGTAGGAGTGGTGGCGGGCCAGATGCGCGCGCGTCTCGTAGACCGCCTGCCAGACGCGCTCCGGCTCGGTCAGCGCCCGCTCGAGATGGCCGGTGATATCGTCGCCCGGCGTCAGCGCCAGGGCGGCTGGCCCGTAGATCGCCTCGACGAAGGCTGGCGGCAGCAGCATCACCGGCAGGGTATCGGCGTGGAAGGTCTCGAAGCTGCGGGCGGTGACGAGGCCGAGATGGCGAAACAGCGGGCGATGGCAGACCGGCACGAAGCGCGCCTGCCCGAGCAGTCCGACGATCTCGTCGAAGCGGACGCCGTCGCGCACCTCCACGTCCAGCGAGGCGAGCAGGGCAGCGTCCGTGTCGACGCCCATGATGCCCTTTTCGATCGCCCACTGTGGCCGCTCACCCCAGTCCCAGCCGACGAGGCAGGCCGGGCCGGCCTCGCGCCGAAGGGGGGCGTAGGCTTCGAGCAGCCGGCGGATGTCGGTCCACCGCTGCCAGTTGCTGCCGGCATACATCAATCCGTGAGACCGCCCGTCGCGCCAGCGCCGTGCCGCCTCCGCACTCGACGTGCCGGGATCGACGACGGCGCGCGGTTCGAAACCGTGGAACAGGAAGGAGTGCACGCCTGGGCGCAAGGGAGACAAGGTCGGCTGGAGGACGAGATCGGACGTCGCCGCCATGGCCTCGATCCACTCCCAGCCGAGATGGCCGTCCAGCTTCTCGAGGTGGTTGAAGTCGTGCTCGATGCGGATCGTGTCGTTGAAGCGGCCCCAGAGATCGACGACGGCCCGGCGCTCGCGGGGAATGGTGTCGAGGATACGGGCGAGATCCGGCATGTCCGGAAAATCGGACGGGATCTGAACGACGAACAGCGCCAGATCCAAGTCGTTCAGGTCGGTGCTGAACGACAGCCCCGGCAACTGCGGATCGGGAGCGCCGTAGACGGCCACATCGTGTCCCTGGCGGCGGCCGGCGGCGACGAAATGATGGAGCGTCGAGACGCTGCGCGTCCATGCATCGACCGCAGTCACGATCAGCAGCTTCATGCCGGCGCGCCCTCCACGGCGCCTTGCCGGCTGCCATCGTGCTCGATGCGCGCATGACGGACGGTCTCGGCGAGCCCCTTCTCGAAGGTGGTTCGGGGCTCCCAGCGCAGTCGCGCCCGGGCCTCGGTGATGTCGGCGCGAACCGCGCGCTGCTCGCCGGGGCGGGCGGGCTGATAGCCGATCGGATGTCCTCCCGGCGGCAGGCCGAACGCCGCGACCGCGCTGGCCGCGAGCTGATTGATGGAGAGTGATCGGCCGCTGCCGAGATTGAATACGTCGCTCATTCCGCCGCCGTAGCTCAGCGCCCGCACCCATCCCTCGACGATGTCGTCGATGTAGACGAAGTCGCGGGTCTGCTCGCCGTCTCCGAAGATCGTGATCGGCTCGCCACGCATGATCTTGCCGATGAATATGCCGAGCACGCCTTGATACGGGTTGTTCACGGATTGGCCGGGACCGAACACGCTGAACATGCGCAGCGAGGTGGCGCGGAACGGAAAGCCGAGGTCAGAGCGCTCGGCGGTCGTGTGCACGAAGCGCTCGGCCGCGTGCTTGGAGATTCCGTAATAGGAATTGGGCAGGCAGGGCTGCGTCTCGGGCGTGGGGACGGGAGCCGCATCGCCGTAGGCTGTCATCGAGCTGGCATAGATGAAGCGGGGCACCTTGTAGCGCTGGCACAACTGCAGCATCTGCAGGGTGCCTTCGACATTGGTGCGCAGATCGGCGACCGGATCACTGAACGACCGGATGATCGAGACCTGCCCGGCCAGATGGCAAACGGCATCGAACCCGGTGGCGAACGCCGACTCGACCTGCGAGGGATCCGTCACGTCTGCGAACACGAACTTCGCATCTGGCGGGACGGTCTCGCGGCTGCCGTTGAACTCGTTGTCGACCGCCGTCACATGGTGCCCGTCGGCGACGAGCCTTCTGCAGAGGTGACTTCCAATGAAACCAGCGCCCCCGGTAACCAGAACTTTCACTGCGCCCGCCCCTCCTATCCTAAGTCGCCTTCCCTAGCACGTTAGGGGTAGCGTCGCGACTCTGGAAGGCCGCGAAAGGCATCGGTGGCATGTCACGAAGCGGAGAGGTCGCGGCGCCGACACGTCCTGTACGTCGTATGGCCGCGGCTCAGGCAACGCAGGCTCAGCCGTTTCCATCGAATACGTCGATTTCACGACGACTCTGCCCGCTTTCGAGGCACCTCTCATGCTCGCGGGGCGATGACATGCGCGCTCGCCGCAGATCCGCGCCATCGATCCGGTCAAGACTTGATCCAGTAGCCGCCAAAGTCGTCGATCTGCACGATCTCGTCGTGGATCTCATGCGATGCGCGATACTCGTCGACGGCGCGGCGGTGGGCCTCGAAAAGGAAATAGTCGTCGACGATGATCGAGCCGCGTCTGGAGACCTTGGGATAGAGATGGGTCAGGCCGTCCATGGTGCTCTCGTACATGTCGGCGTCGAGGCGCAGCATGGCGAGCATGTCCACGGGCAGGGTCGGGAGGGTCTCCTTGAGCAGGCCTTCGACGAAAACGACCTGGCCGTCGAGCAGGCCGTAACGCGAGAACGCCGACTTCACCTCGTTGAGCGAGACCGCGAACTCCGGGATGGTGTGGAGATACGACTCCTTGTCCGGCGGTATGTCGCTCGAGGGCGGCGGCAGCCCGGCGAAGGTGTCGGCGGCGATGACACGCCGGTCGGTGACCGCATAGGCGTGAAGGACGGCCCGCATCATGATGCAGGCTCCCCCCCGCCAGACGCCGGTCTCGATGAAGTCTCCGGGCACCTTCTCGGCGAGGAGGCGCTCGCATTCGCTGCGCACGTTCGCCATGCGCAGGCGGCCGATCATGGAGGGCGCGTTCGAGGGCCAGTCCCAGCCCCGCGTCCGGTAGTCGGCCGCATAGGCGGGCAGGTCGCAGGCGGCGAGCGGGGCATCCTGGTTCAGCATGCCGACCAGGCTGTCGCACATCAGGTCGAGATAGGACGCCCGCAGGCGATCCCGCTCGTGCACAAGGTCCGTTGTCGAGCACGACGACATCCGCGTCCCCCGGTCCTGCCGCCTCCCGGACGCGCCCGGTTTCACATGCCGGCGCCACCTCAGGCGCTCTGCAGCGCTCGCCACACCCGCTCCGGGTTCATCGGGACGTCGAGGTGGGTGACACCGCGGCTCGACAGCGCGTCGAGCACGGCGCTGACACCCGAGGGCAACGAGCCCGCGACACCGGACTCGCCCGCACCCTTCACGCCGATCGGGTTGGTCGTGCAGGGCACGGCGTGATGCAGCACGGTCATTGCCGGCATGTCGTCGGCGCGCGGCATGACGTAGTCCATGAACGAGCCGGTGACGAGTTGTCCGTCACCGCCGTAGATCACCTGCTCGCCGAGCACCTGTCCGAGGCCCTGCGCCACGCCGCCGTGGATCTGGCCGACGACGATGGTCTCGTTCAGCACGTTGCCGACATCGTCGACGGCGACATAGCCGACCACGCGCGTCGTTCCCGTCTCGGGGTCGACCTCGACCTCGCAGACGTGGCAGCCGTTGGGAAAGCTCATCTGCGGCGAGGTGAATTTGGCCTTCTGGTCGAGGCCGCCCTGCAACTCGGGCGGCAACGTGGCTCCGCGCATCTTGTCCGCGAGCTCGAGGATGCCGATCCGCCGGTCCGTGCCGACGACCGTGTAAGTGCCATCCTTGAACTGAACGTCGCCTGCGGAAACCTCGAGCAGGTGACCGGCGGCGGCCTTGCCCTTCTCGATCGCCTGGTCGCAGGCGATCTGCGTCGCGCTGCCCGCCATCATGATCGAGCGCGAGGCGACGGACGGCGTACCCACGGGCACCTCGTCGCTGTCGCCCTGGATCAGCTTGACGTCGGCGGGCGAGATGCCGAGCCGGGCGGCGACCAGTGGCACGAAGGTGGAGAGATGCCCCTGGCCCATCGCCTGCACGCCCGTGCGCAGCGCGACCTTGCCGTCGGCCTCGAAGCGCAAATCGACGGTCTCGTCCAGGATGCCGCCGGCGACCTCGAGGAAGCAGCCGATCCCGATGCCGCGCAGCTTGCCCTTGGCCTCTGACTGCGCGCGGCGCGCCGGGAATCCGGCCCAGTCGGCGGTCGCGAGCGCCTTGTCGAGGATGGTGGCGAAGTCGCCGCTGTCGTAGATCGGGCCGTTCGGCGTCGTGTACGGCATCGCCGAGGCCGGGATCATGTTGCGCCGCCTCAGCTCGGCCCGGTCGATCCCCATCGCGCGGGCGGAATCGTCGATCAGCCGCTCGATCACGTAGATGGCTTCCGGACGACCGGCGCCGCGATACGGGCCGAGCGGGGCGGCGTTGGTCAGCACCACCTTGGCGTTCATCTCGATGGCGGGAATGACGTAGACGCTTGAGAGGCAGTTCTTGGTGTTGGAGGTGGTGAAGATCGAGGCGAACTGTGACGTGTAGGCACCGATGCCGACGGTCGCACGCATCCTCAGCGCCAGGAACTTGCCGTTGGCGTCGAGCGCCAGCTCGCCTTCGAGCAGGCCGTCACGGCCGGCCGAATCCGCGAGAAAGCTCTCGAGCCTGGTCGCCGTCCAGCGGATCGTGCGGCCGAGCGTCTTGGCCGCGAACAGCAGGGCGGCGTACTCGACATAGGCCTGCGCCTTCATCCCGAACCCGCCGCCGACGTCGTAGGTCTGCACACGGATCTGCTCGGCCGGCACCTTGAACACGAACTCCGACAGGATGCGGCGGATGATGGCGACCCCCTGAGTCGGTGCGATCAGCCCCATCCGGCCGGTGGCGGCATCGTAGCTGGCGATCGCCGCGCGCGGCTCCATGGCCACCACGGCAAGGCGCGGATCGGTGAGCTTGATCGTCGAGACGTGGGCGGCGGAGGCGAAGATGGCATCGGTCGCGGGCGTCGAGGGCTCGCCCCAGTCGAGGACGAGGTTGCTCGGGTGCTCGTCGAACAGGGGAGTCGCGCCGGCGGCGAGCGCGCTGGTCACGTCGGGCATGGCCGGCAGTGCGTCGATGTCGGGCAGCACGGCCTCGGCGGCGTCGAGCGCCTGCGCCAGGGTCTCCGCCACCACGACCGCGATCGGCTCGCCGGTGTAGCGGACGCGGCCGACGGCGAGCGGCGGCATTTTCGCGGCGAACATCGGCTTGCCGTCTCGGCCGGGAAAGGCGAACAGCGGCGGGATCGAGCCGAGGCCGGCGGCGGTCACGTCGGCGCCGGTGACGATGCCGATGACGCCCGGCATGGCGGCAGCGGCCGTGGTGTCGACTCCGCGCAGGCGGCCGTGCGCGATCGGCGAGCGGACGAAGGCGGCGAACGTCTGGCCCGGGACGGCGAGGTCGTCGGTGAATCGCCCTTTTCCCGTCAGCAGCGGCACATCCTCGGTCCGCAGCGTGTGCGCGCTGGACCCGAATTTCAGCGTGCTCGCGTCTGCCTGTCCCGCCATGTGTCTTCCTCCTGCCGTGATTGGCCCCATGGTTCGCACAGGTCAGGCGGTCTGCCAACAGGATCGGCGGCAGGTCTGCCGTTTCGGGCGGCCGACCCTGCCGGGAGATGCATGGGTGGGGCGCGGCGGGCAGCGCGGCTTTGGCTTGATGCGGCGGCAGGCGCTGCGTTACATGGCGCTGCAAGATCAATGAAATTCGAGCGTCCGGCCGGCCGGGGAGAGGCTTCCTGCTTCCACGGCCGCGCGGCGCGGGAGGAAACCGGATGGCGGCCCTGCAGCAGTTCGACTATGTCATCGTGGGCGCGGGGAGCGCGGGCTGCGTCCTCGCCAACCGGCTGACCGAGACGGGGCGCTACCGCGTGCTGGTGCTGGAGGCGGGCGGGCGCGACACCAACCCCTGGATCCACATCCCCGTCGGCTACGGCAAGCACTTCCTCAACGGCGACGTGAACTGGCTCTATACCAACGAGCCGGAAGCCGAAACCGGCAACCGCCGCATTCCGCAGCCGCGCGGCAAGGTGCTCGGCGGCTCCAGCTCGATCAATGGCCTGCTCTACGTGCGCGGCCATTCGGAGGACTACAACCACTGGCGCCAGCTCGGCTGCGTCGGGTGGAGCTACGACGACGTGCTGCCCTACTTCAAGAAGGCGGAAAACCAGGAGCGCGGCGCCGACGAGTTCCACGGCACCGGCGGCCCGCTCAACGTCGCCGATCCGCGCGACAAGCACCCGCTGGTCGATGCCTACCTCGAGGCTGCGGTGCAGGCCGGCTATTCGCGCACGCCCGACTTCAACGGCGCCCGGCAGGAGGGCTTCGGCTACTACCAGACGACCACGCGCGACGGCATGCGCTGGTCGGCCGCCAAGGGCTATCTCAAGCCCGCGATGAAGCGCTCCAACCTCGCGGTCGAGACCAACGCGCTGGCGAGCCGCATCCTGCTCGAGGGCAAGCGCGCGGTCGGCGTCGAGTATCTGGTCGGCAACGAGAAGCGCGTCGCGCGCGCCAGCGTCGAGGTGATCTGCTCGCTCGGCGCGCTCAATTCGCCGCAACTGCTGATGCTCTCGGGCATCGGGCCGGCGGACCAGCTGAGGCAGCACGGCATCCCGGTCGTCGCCGACGTCCCGGCCATCGGCCAGGACATGCAGGACCACTACGCCGCCCGTACCGTCTGGCGCGCCAAGACGCCGAACACGCTCAACGATATGGTCAACAGCTTCTCCAAGTCGGTGGCGGAAGGCACCAAGTTCGCGCTGCAGCGCCGGGGCATGCTGACCCTGGCGGCGGCGAGCGCGGGCGGGTTCATCTGTACCGAGCCGCATCTGGCGCAGCCCGACATCCAGGCGCACATCATGCTGTTCTCGACCGACAAGCTCGGCACCGACCTGCACACCTTCCCCGGCGTCACCACGCCGATCCTGCTGTTGCGCCCGCACTCCACCGGCCGCGTCGAGATCCGCTCGGCCGATCCGCACGATCCCATCGCCGTCCACGGCGGCTACCTGACGGCCCGCCGGGATTGCGACGTGATGATCGCGGGCATGCGCGCGGTGCGAAAGATCATGCAGCAGCCGGCGCTGGAGCCCTACATCGTCAGCGAGCACGAGCCGGGCCTGGCGGCTTCGACCGACGACGAGATCCTGGCCTACATGCGCGAGAAGGGGAACACGGCCTATCATCCGACCACGACCTGCCGGATGGGTGCCGATGCCCGCGCGGTCGTCGACGAGCGGCTGCGCGTCAAGGGTTTCACCGGCCTTCGCGTGGTCGACGCCTCGATCATGCCGACAGTCGTCTCCGGCAACACCAACGCGCCGACCATCATGATCGCCGAGAAGGCCGCCGACATGATCCAGGCGGATGCCAGAAAAGCGACGAACGCGGCTTGAGCCCACCCCGGAGGACACCCCCCCATGACGCAATCATCCGACTACGTGCCGCCGAAGGTGTGGACGTGGGAGAAGCCGTCGGGCGACGGCGGCTGGCGCTATGCGGCGCTGAACCGCCCGGTCGCAGGCGCCACGCACGAGCAGGAGCTGCCGGTCGGCAAGCATCCGCTGCAGCTCTACTCGCGCGGCACGCCCAACGGCGTCAAGGTCACCATCCTGCTGGAGGAACTGCTCGCCGCCGGCCACAAGGGCGCGGAATACGACGCCTGGATGATCGACATCGGCAAGGGCGACCAGTTCGGCAGCGGCTTCGTCGGCGTCAATCCGAACTCGAAGATCCCGGCGCTGATGGATCGCAGCGGCCCCAAGCCGCAGCGCGTATTCGAGTCGGGCGCCATCCTGCTCTATCTCGCCGACAAGTTCGGCGCGTTCCTGCCCAAGGATACGGCCGGGCGCACCGAGGCGCTGAGCTGGCTGTTCTGGCAAATGGGCAGCACGCCCTACATCGGCGGCGGCTTCGGGCACTTCTATCACTATGCGCCGGTCAAGATTCAGTACGCCATCGACCGCTTCACGATGGAGGCCAAGCGGCAGCTCGACGTGCTGGACAGGCAACTCGCCGAGCACGAGTACGTCGCAGGCGAATACTCGATCGCCGACATGGCCATCTGGCCCTGGTACGGCGGGCTGGTGCAGGGGCAGCAATACAATGCCGGCGAGTTCCTGCAGGTGCACGAGTACAAGCACGTGATCCGCTGGATGAAGCAGATCGGGGAGCGTCCCGCGGTCAAGCGCGGCCGCATGGTCAATCGCGCGGCCGGCGCCTTGTCCGAGCAGCTTCACGAGCGCCACGACGCCGGCGACTTCGACACCAGGACGCAGGACAAGATCGGCAAGCCGTGAGGGCTTTCCCCCTCCTTGAAGGACCTCGCGCCGCATGCCGGAAGAGTTCGACTACATCGTCGTCGGTGCGGGCAGCGCCGGCTGCGTGCTGGCCAACCGTCTGACCGAGGACGGCCGGCACCGCGTGCTGTTGCTGGAGGCCGGCGGCCGCGACACCGACCCATGGATCCACATTCCGCTGGGCTACGGCCGCACCTTCACCAAGCCGGAGGTGAACTGGCTGTTTCAGACCGAGCCCGAGCCGCATTGCGCCAACCGCCGCATCCAGCAGCCTCGTGGCAAGGTGCTCGGCGGATCGAGCTCGATCAACGGCCTGCTGTATCTGCGTGGGCATGCCGAGGATTACAACCACTGGCGCCAGCTCGGCTGCATCGGCTGGAGCCATGACGACGTGCTTCACTACTTCAAGAAGTCCGAGAGCCAGGAGCGCGGGGCGGATGCCTACCACGGCACCGGCGGACCGCTCGCGGTCTCCGACATGCGCGACAAGCACCCCCTCGTCGACGCGTATCTCGAGGCCGTGCAGCAGGCGGGCTATCGTCTGACGCCGGACTTCAACGGGGCCGAGCAGGAGGGCTTCGGCTACTACCAGACCACGATGCGCGACGGCATGCGCTGGTCGGCGGCGAAGGGCTATCTCAAGCCCGCGATGAAGCGCACGAACCTCCGTATCGAGACGGATGCGCGCGCGTCTCGCGTGCTGCTCGAGGGCAAGCGTGCCGTCGGCGTCGCCTATCTCCAGGGCAACGAGACGAAGACCGCGCGCGCACGCGGCGAGGTGATCCTGGCGCTCGGCGCGTTCCAGTCGCCGCAGCTGCTCATGCTCTCCGGCATCGGTCCCGCCGATCAGCTGCGCCGCCACGGCATCGGCGTGGTCGCCGATCGCGCGGCGGTGGGTCAGGACATGCAGGACCACTACACCTGCCGCTTCATCTGGAAATGCACCGAGCCGATCACGCTCAACGACACGCTGGCGAGCTTCACCAAAAGCCTCGCCGCCGGCGTGCGGTTCGCCGTGCAGCGGCGCGGACCGCTGACGCGCGGAGCCGGCACCGGCGGCGGCTTCGTCAGGACGAATTCCAGCGTCGCCCATCCCGACATCCAGACCCATATCGCCGTGTTCTCGACCGACAAGATCGGCACCACGCTGCATCCGTTCTCCGGCTTCAACACGCCGTTCCTGCTGCTGCGGCCGGAGAGCCGCGGCCGCGTCGAGATCCGCTCCGCCGACCCGACCGACGCGCCGCTGATCTATGGCGGCTATCTCGCGGCGCGGAAGGACTGCGAGACGCTGGTCGAGGCGTTCAGGATCGTGCGCCGGATCATGGGCCAGAGCGCCATCGCGCGCTATGTCGCCTCCGAGCACGAGCCGGGCGCGCACATCACGAGCGACGCCGACATTCTCGACTACATCCGCCAGCGCGGCAGCACGGCGTTTCATCCGACCACCACGTGCCGGATGGGCGCGGACGATCGCGCCGTCGTCGACGAGCGGTTGCGTGTCAAGGGGTTCGCGGGACTGCGCGTCGTCGACGCCTCGATCATGCCGACCGTCGTCTCCGGCAACACCAACGGCCCCGTCGTCATGATCGGCGAGAAGGGCGCCGACATGATCCGCGCGGATGCGAGGAAGGCGTAGGTTGGAGCAAGGCGACGATCAAAGTGCGCGGCGTGCGCGGTCGAGCGAGGAGCTTCAACTTCCGCAGTCGCATACACTCCGGCGATGCTGCGCGCCCGGTTGCCGAGCGCGCAGCGCCGCCCATTCACCAAGACAGCGTCTTCACGCGCGGATCGAACAGGATGCCGGACACTGTCGGCCAGTCGCCCATGACGACACCATCGATGTAATCCTCTTTCTTCAGACCGGCGGCAGCCGAGCAGGTCTGGCACATGATGACCATGCCGCCATCTTTGATGAATGCGCGCAGCATGTCGTGAATCGAGACGTTCTTGTCCTTCATCAGGCCATGCACATGGGGCGCGCGCTTCTTGTCGGCGAGATAGACCGCGCGCACGTTGAGCCAGATCGCGACGGGCTTGTGGCCGCTTTTCAACGCCCGCTCATGGGCGAAGACGATCGCTTTCGCGGCAGTCCACGTGTCGTCGGAGGTCAAGTTGACGAAGAGGCCCGGTTTCGCGTCCTGGGCCGAGGACGGTGTGGGGCCGAATGCCATCGCCGAAATCATGAGGGCGAGGGTCAGTGCGGTTGCGATGAGTTTTCTCATGGGTGATGTCACTTCTCGTTTCGAGTTCGAGCACACCGCGCACTCCGTCGCATTGGCGATTTCAGGCATGAATGCGCCTGGAATCGCCGTCGCACGGGGCACGGGAGCGTCACAGTTTGATTTTGGGTGGAGTGCAGCCGATTCTAAGCCGTGATCGGTGGCCCGCGACTGCGCGGCATGCGGAGCAGGGGCTGCTTCCGTTCCGTCGCCTCCAAGCAACTATTCAATTGCTCGACGGGCGACATCTGGATGTCGACCAGCGCTCCACAAGTTGGAAGAGCCAAGTGCAGTCCGGAAAGCAACGCACAAACCGGGCAGGCGTCCAACGGCTGATCGGGTGCCGGAGGGGCAGTCGGAAAGTCGGCGTACTCGGCAGGCAGGGTTGACCGGAACGAGCAGAACGCGAGTTTGATGTCGGCGTCGCTCAGACTTGCTGCTCGTGACGCAAGCAGCCCGGGGGCGTGGACAGCAGCCAGCATGGACTGCGCGAGCAGCGCCAGCATTACCGTGAAGGCAACGATCCAATGTGATCTGGATAGCTTCATACGCTCCCCGACTAGGAGATATGGTCAAGCTATGTGTTGCGTGGGCTTGCAGCGTTGATAGATGTCAATCCGAAAAGAGCGCCGTCTTGGCCGCCGACACCAACGGCCCCGTCATCATGATCGGCGAAAAGGGCGCCGACATGATCCGCGCGGATGCGAGGAAGGCGTAGGTCGGAGCGAGCCGCTCCGCGAGATTCGAGGTTCCATCGCACCGATGGTGTCGCTGCACCAAGATGGGGTTGCCACCCCCTTAGGAGTACGCCAATGCCCCGTTTCGTCGCCGTCTACACCATGAAGCCGGAAGACGTCGCCGCCTTCCGCGCGCGCCCCAAATCCGAGCAGGAGGCAATCGACGAGGCCGGCTTGAAGGCATGGGAGGAGTGGGGTGCGCGCAATGCGGCTGCCATCGTCGCGACCGACGTGATGGTCGGCAAGACCAGGCGCGTGACCAAGACCGGCATCGTCGATGCGCGAAATCAGATCGCGGGCTTTCTGATCGTAGAAGCCGCCGACATCACCGCAGCCGCCGGCCTCTTCCAGGATCATCCGCACATCACCGTCTTCCCCGGCGATGGAATCGACATCATGCCCGTCGTCACGGAACCCCCGCGCGACGAGGGGCCGTGAAGCAAGCGCCAAGGCGCAGGGCAAGGCGATAGCCGAGATCCAGCGCAACGAGCCGCGCGTTCGCTGATGCACGAGCTCGCCCTCGTTATCGAGGACGGCCATGGCAGCGGCAGTCACGCGGCGCGCTCCGGCACGGGCGGGACATGAGCCGAAAGCCATTCCGTATCTTCCCTTTCGCGTCTCTCCGGTTGCCCGCCGGCGAGGGACAGGCGAGACTGCGGGAAAATCCGGGAGAGACAGACATGACGGGCGAGAGCTTCGACTACATCATCGTCGGCGCGGGCAGCGCGGGGTGCGTGCTCGCCAATCGCCTGACGGAGACCGGCCGCCACCGCGTGTTGCTGCTCGAGGCAGGCGGACCCGACACCAATCCCTGGATCCACATTCCGCTCGGCTATGGGAAGCACTACACCAATCCGGAAGTGAACTGGATGTTCACCACCGAGCCCGAGCCGCACTGCAACGGCCGCCGCATCCCCCAGCCGCGCGGCAAGGTGCTGGGCGGCTCGAGTTCGATCAACGGCATGCTCTACACGCGCGGGCATGCGGAGGATTACAATCACTGGCGCCAGCTCGGCTGCACCGGCTGGAGCTACGACGACGTGCTCCCCTACTTCAAGAAGTCGGAGGGGCAGGAGCGCGGCGCCGACGCCTTCCACGGCGCCAAGGGACCGCTCGCCGTCTCCGACGCGCGCGACAAGCACCCGCTGTGCGATGCCTGGCTCGCCGCCGCCGCGGAGGCCGGCTATCCGTTGAACGACGATTTCAACGGGCGCGAGCAGGAGGGATTCGGCTATTATCAGACGACGCAGCGCGACGGCATGCGCTGGTCGGCCGCCAAGGGCTACCTGAAGCCCGCCATGAAGCGCTCCAATCTCAAGGTGCAGACCGGCGCCATCGCCAGCCGCATTCTGTTCGAGGGCCGGCGTGCGGTCGGCGTCGAGTATCTCCTGGACAGCGAGAAGCGGGTGGCGCGGGCCTCGGCCGAGGTGCTGATCTCGCTCGGCTCGTTCAACTCGCCGCAACTGATGATGCTGTCGGGCGTCGGACCCGCCGACCAGCTCAAATTGCACGGCATCGCCGTGGTCGCCGATCAGCCGAGCATCGGCGCCGATCTGCTCGACCATTACACCTGCCGGACCGTCTGGCGCTGCAGAGAGGCGATCACACTCAACGACACCGTCAAGTCGCTCGCGGGCAAGCTCGGGGCCGGTGTTCAGTATGCGCTGCAGCGTCGCGGGCCGCTGGCGCAGGCGGTGGCGATCGGCGGCGGCTTCCTCAAGACCGATGCCAGTGTGTCTCACCCCGACATCCAGACGCACATGATGGTGTTCTCGACCACCACCATGGGTAACGAGCTGCACGACTTCCCGGGCTTCATGTCGCCGGTCATCCTGCTTCGCCCGGAGAGCCGCGGTCGCGTCGAGATTCGCTCGGCCGATCCGCGCGATCCGCCGGCGATCTTCGGCAACTACCTCGCGGCGCGAAAGGACCGCGAAGTCATGATCGAGGGCCTCAAGTGCATTCGCCGCATCATGGCTCAGCCGGCGATGGCGCGGTACGTCGAGAGCGAGTTCGATCCTGGTGCGCAGGCGCAGAGCGACGATGAGATCCTCGCCTACATCCGCAACCGCGGCACCACCTGCTTCCATCCGACGACGACCTGCCGGATGGGAAGCGATCCGCGCGCGGTGGTCGACGAGCGGCTGCGCGTCAATGGATTCAGTGGTCTGAGGATCGTCGACGCCTCGATCATGCCGACGGTACCCTCCGGCAATACCAATGCGCCGACGATCATGGTCGCCGAGAAGGCGGCAGACATGATCGAGGCCGACGCGCGGCGGCAGACGAAGGCGGCATGACGGGGGATGCCGTAGATAAAAAGCGCCCGATGGCGGGGGCGGGGATGCCGGGGCACGGGCGAGGCACGGCTCACGTACTCGTGAGGGCCGCGCGGCGGAGTGTGATCGCGAGCGGGGGCAGGTGGGCTTGCTCCGGCCGGCGCGTCTGCTCATAAACGCCGATACTGGAACCGGAGCCCGATGCATGACAGTTCTCGACCGCTTCAGACCCGAGTTGCTCAGCGTGCTCCGCATCATGGCCGGCTTGCTGGTGCTGCAGCATGGCACGGCCAAATATCTGAACATTCCGGCCGGCCCCATGAACAACGCCTCGCCCACGACGATGTCGGGTGCGGCGGGCGTGATCGAGCTGGTGTTCGGCGTGCTGGTGGTGATCGGCCTGTTCACGCGGCCCGCGGCGTTCATCCTGTCTGGCATGACCGCGGTCGCCTACTTCTACGCGCACGCGCCGCGCGGCTTCTTTCCGATCCTCAACGGCGGCGAGCTGGCGGCGCTGTATGCGTTCGTGTTCCTCTACCTGGCGGCCGCCGGCGGTGGTCCCTGGAGCGTTGATGCGGCCATGCGCGGCCGGCGCGCCTGAGGGGAGAGGGGCGAGCGTGGGATGTGGTCCGGGATCCGCCGCGCGCGGCCTTGGCGGCGGGTCGAGGCGGCGGGTCGGTTCGGCGACAAAAGAAACCACCGAGCCGAGCAACTTCGCATTTGCATCGCCCGCGAAACTACGTTAGATCACCCTCGTCGCTCTCCACGGTGCCAGACGCCGTGTTGGAGCGATGATCCATTTCTTACCGGAGAATGGATATGCGCTCGGCCAGTCCTGGCCGCAGCTCGTGGTGACGCGGGGTGGAGCAGCCCGGTAGCTCGTCAGGCTCATAACCTGAAGGTCGTTGGTTCAAATCCAGCCCCCGCAACCACTTCTAACCTATTGAAATCATCAAATTTTCTGTTAAAGCCTTGAGAGGCTTCGTCGTCCATTCTGGCGGCTCGTGGACCAACCGTGGACCAGAACTGCTTGGGCTTGCGCCTCGTCGGAGAACCCGCGCGCCCGGACGGCGCATGCGCTTTCGGTTAGCGTGCCGCTCCCTCGGC
>CAMDBL010000084.1 GCA_945889015.1 Devosia equisanguinis | reverse complement strand
GCAGCGTTCGACTTGCATGTGTTAGGCCTGCCGCCAGCGTTCGTTCTGAGCCAGGATCAAACTCTCAGATTGAAGAGTTAGATTCTGGACGGCTTGGAGGGAATCATCTCCAAGGATTTCTGCGTAACGGGCACCTTCACATAAGACACACGGCAACCAGACTTGCGTCCTGCCTCGCGCATCCATGGTGATGGCTGAAACGCAGTATCGCCAGTGTCTAGTTGATCTGACATCGCTTGCGCTAGTTCAGACCCGCCAGGACTCCGCCGCCTGCGTTTCTCTTTCTTCGGTCAACTTGTCAAAGAGCAAAGACGAAAATCGTTCTTCTCAGCCACCCCGACCAGGATGACTTCAGCAACGAACAGTCGACCGGAAGACCGGTGGATGACCGCAGAAGCTGGTCGAGAAGAGCAAAGCTCGTCGAAGGCCGCCAAGCAGTGCCCGGCGCCGATGAGCTGCAATAAATATCATCCCTCCCTCCTTGTCAACCGTCGTCGATAAAAATCTGTCGCACAGGCATTTGCCGACCCACAACTCACTGAAAAGTAGTGATTCTTTGGACACCAGCCCTGTGGACGAGTCGCCGCCCGTTTGTTGCTTTCGTACGCCGTCGGCCGGAAATTTTGCGGTCCCAGCCTAAAAACCTTGCTGCACCTGCTGCTCGAGCGTGCGCGGGTCACCGCAACGCAGCAATTCCCGCCTGTCCAGCGGTCGTATGCGCGCTGGCCTTGCGATCTTCCCGCACCCTGCCATCACATCGCCCGGATGCGCTGCCAGCATTACGGCGAAGGCGTTGACTCGCGGGGCCGACCCACCGATTGTCGGTCCCCACACGATGCGCGGACCGGCGTTGTTTCCGGCCATGTTTCCAGTGCGGGCGAGGCCATGGGCCGGCTGCTCGACGTGCGGCTGCTTGAGGGGAAGCGAGATTGGTCGACCGCCGGCGACATGCTCCGATCGGGCGCGTGCGACTGCCGCTGATGGCGGAGGCGCCGCGAGGGCTGCCCCAGGTCTACCGCGGCCGCTCGCTGCGTGCGCTGCGTGACATCTACGACAGCGACCACTCGGAATCCCGCAGCAGCGGCCGCTTCCGCTGGATGGTCAGCACCTGTCTCGCCGCCGCCGTCGGGGCGATCGCCATCGCCGTGGTCATCTTCGGCTCGCTCGACCCCAACGAGAGCAGCGACGGGCTGCTGCCCGCCCTGAAACGCGTGCGGGAGGCGGGCCTGCCGAGCCTCACCCAGCCGCCGCCACGCACCACCGACGGGCTGCCGTGGGAGACGCCGCGCACGGACCGCATGCCAACCGTGACGGCCGCCGCGTCGACCCGCTACATCATCCACGAGAGCCTGCGCCAGCGCCTGTCGGGTCGCGAGAAGATCATCCTGAAGCCGTATGCGCGCATCGTGGCCCGGTTGTCGGGGGTGCCGACGAACTACACCGACGCCATCCCGCCGTTCAATCCGTTCAAGCTCTACGCCAACACCGCCCCGGTCGGCGCCGAGGAGGCCGAGGATGGCTCCAGCCAGCGCAAGGATCTGTCCTACCGGGTGGTCGAGCTGATCGGCGGCATCCTGCCGACCGAGGATGGACAGGAGCTCGATCCCCAGGAAGTCGCCGACATCGTCGCCCGCAGCCAGGAGCGGGATGCCGATCCCGCCGTGATGCGCCCGAGCTTCAGGCCCGAGGGGAGCGAACTGCTGAAGGACGGCAAGGAGCGTCTTGCGGGCGCCGCGGCGCTCCCAGTCCCCCCGAACACGACCGTGCTGCAGAAATCCGTGATCGAGAGCGACGACGGCCCCGACGATCTCGAGGGCAGCGAGTTGCGCGTCGTCAAGGCCGCGCGTGGCGAAACGCTGACCCGCGTGCTCGAGAAGTCCGGCGTCGAGCGCTGGCAGTCCCGCGCCATGGTCGAGGTGGCCCGCTCGATCTTCACCGACGCGTCCGTCACGCCGGGCATGGAGGTGCACATCACGATGGTGCCCTCGCTCACCTACCAGGGCAAGATGGATCCCGCCCGCTTCAGCGTGTTCTCCGACGGCCACGACCACAAGCTGACGGTGATGCGCAACTCCGCCGGCGAGTTCGTGGCGAGCGCGACGCCGATGGACCCGGGCCTCGCCAAGGCGGCGATGGGGTACTCCGACCTTCCGCAGGCATCCAGCCTTTACGCGAGCGTCTATTTCGCTGGCCTGATGCAGTCCATTCCCCCCGAGACCATCCTCCAGATCCTGCGCATCCACGCCTACGACACCGATTTCCGGCGCCGCCTCAGGGCCGGCGACAACGTCGAGTTCTTCTTCGACATCAGGGACGAGGCGGCACAGGACGGCCCGCCCGGAGAGCTGCTCTTCAGCTCGATCACGGCCGGTGGCGAGAGTTCGCGCTTCTATCGCTTCCGCACGCCCGATGGACTCGTCGACTACTACGACGAGTTCGGCAACAACTCGAAAAAGTTTCTCAACCGCCGTCCGATCCGCGGCGACGAGGTGCGGCTGACCTCCGGTTTCGGCATCCGCTTCCACCCGCTGCTCAACGAGCGCAAGATGCACACCGGCATCGACTGGGCCGCGCCGACGGGGACGCCGATCCTGGCAGCCGGCACAGGCACCATCGAGGAGGCCGGACGCAAGGGGCAGAACGGCATCTACATGCGCATCCGCCACGCCAACGGCTATCAGACCGCCTACAGCCATATGTCGCGCCTGGCCAACGGCGCGCGTGACGGGATCAAGGTGCAGCAGGGCCAGATCATCGGCTATGTCGGCACCACCGGCCTGTCGTCGGGCCCTCATCTGCACTTCGAGGTGCTGGTCAACTCGCGCTTCGTCGATCCGCTGCAGATCGAGGTGCCGCGCGAGCGTCGGTTGACGGGCCGCCAGCTCGCCGATTTCCAAAAGGAGCGTGCCCGCATCGACGATCTCGTCCGCCGCGCGCCGGTCAGCTCGACCAGCAAGTGAGATGGCCGTTGCGCCGATCGCGCCTCCGTGTCACCTCGCTGGATCTCATTACCGTGTCACATTGCCGTGTCTGGCGCGCCAGGGCCGGCAGTGGCAAGCTCACACACTGCCCAGCGCCTGTTTGAGGCAGCGCCTTTCCCACCGTACGCGAGGCCCCCATGCCCTCCGACTCCCGCATGCATCTCGCCGCCTTCATGCGGCCGGCCAGCATTCACACCGGCGGCTGGCGCTATCCGGGCGCCGCTCCCGACATGAACTTCAACCTACCGCTGATGAAGCAGATGATCCAGCGGCTGGAGGCCGCGCGCTTCGACGCCTACTTCATGGCCGACCACCTCGCCGTGCTGAACATGCCGATGGATGCCTTGAAGCGCAGTCATACGGCGACCTCGTTCGAGCCGTTCACGCTACTGTCGGCGCTGTCGCAATGCACCGAGCGCATAGGGCTCATCGCGACCGCCTCTACGACATTCGATGCGCCCTATCATATCGCCCGCCGCTTCGCTTCACTCGATCACATCAGCCAGGGTCGCGCCGGCTGGAACGTGGTGACGACCTCGAACCCCGATGCAGCTCTCAACTTCGGCATGGACGAGCACATGGAGCACGGCGAGCGTTATCACCGCGCTCGCGAGTACGTCGATGTCGTAACCGGACTGTGGGACAGCTGGGCCGACGATGCGTTCATCCGCGACGTCGAGGCCGGCATCGTTTTCGATCCCGCCAAAATGCATGTGCTGGCCCACAAGGGCGAGCACTTCTCGGTCCGCGGTCCGCTGAACGTCGCGCGCACGCCACAGGGCTGGCCGGTCATCGTGCAGGCCGGCGCCTCCGACTCCGGTAAGCAGCTTGCCGCCGAGACGGCCGAGGCGATCTTTACAGCCGTCAACAATCTCGAAGCCGGCCGCGCCAACTACGCCGACGTCAAGGGCCGGATGAAGAAGATCGGCCGCACGCCCGATCACATGAAGATCCTGCCGGCCTGCTTCGTCGTGGTCGGCGATACGGTCGAGGAGGCGAGGGCCAAGCGCGCCAGGCTCGACAGTCTCGTCGACTATGCCAACGCCATCGCCTCGCTGTCGATCGCGCTCGGCATGGACGCGCGCACGCTCGATCCCGACAAGCCGCTGCCCGACGACATTCCGGAGAGCAATGCCTCAAAGAGCGGGCGGGAGCGCGCCATGGCTCTTGGCAAACGCGAGAGCCTGACCGTGCGCCAGTTGGCCCAGCGGCTCGGGGGGCATTACAGCGGCCTCTCCATGATCGGCACGGCCAAGACCATCGCCGACGAGATGCAGGAGTGGGTCGAGACGCAGGCCTCGGACGGATTCACCATCATGTTCCCCTACCTGCCCGGCGGGCTCGAGGACTTCTGCGACCAGGTGGTCCCCGAGTTGCAGCGGCGCGGCCTGTTCCGCAAGGACTATGCGGGCCGCACTCTGCGCGACCATCTGGGACTGGCGCGGCCCGAGAACGCTTTCTTCGCCACCCCCCGGGCATAGCGGCTCCCACTCGGGGTTTTCTCATTCAAGACGATGATCCTCTGCGTGATCTTCGCCGTCGTCATGGTCACCGGGATCGTCCCCGCCGCCATTCGCAAGTACATCATCTGAAGCGCAGGCCAGCCATGCACGCGGCGGTGCGGGCTTGGCAACGGCGCCTGCGCCTGCGCCTGTAGGTTGCGCCCCGGTTGCCTCCCTTCGCCCCACCGCTCCGCCACCTTCGAGTGCCCTGACCGCATGCCGCGTTTCCTCACGTCCTCCGGCAAAGCCTACCTGCTGCTCGCATTGGCCGGATTGTGCTGGTCGGGGACGCACGTCGTCGGCCGCGCGATGGCTGGCCACGTTCCGCCGATGGGGGCGACGTTCATCCGCTGGTCGGTGCCTATCCTCATCCTGCTGCCGTTCGCCTGGCCTCACCTGAAGCGCGACTGGAGCTTGATCAGACGCCATTGGCTGATTTTGACATGCTTCGGCCTGCCCGGCGGGCCGGTGTTCGCGGCACTGCAATACACGGGGCTGCAATACACGACCGCGCTCAACGCCTCGATCATGAACTCGGTCTCGCCGGTGCTGGTGGCCGCGTTCGGCGCGATCCTGTTCCGCGACCGCCTGCGGCCGTTGCAGGCGCTGGGTGTCGCGACCTCGCTCGCAGGCGTGCTGACGGTGATCAGTCGCGGCAACTTCGAGATCCTCCGCACCCTGGCGCTCAACTGGGGCGACGTACTGCTGGCGATCAACCAGACGTCCTGGGCCGTCTACACGACGTGCCTGAGGCTGAAGCCGCCGATCCACTGGCTGTCGTTCCTGTTCATCATCTGCGTGCTCTCGACCATCGGCATCGTGCCGCTTTGGGTGCACGAGATGCAGTCGGGCTACGTGTTCCAGGCGACCTGGCTGACCTTCGGATCGCTGGCCTTCATGGCGATCTTCTCGGGGATGGTCGCGTTCGCCTGCTTCAACGTCGGCACCGAGCTGATCGGCGCCAACCGCGCCTCGCCCTTCACACACCTGATCCCGCTCTACAGCGCCGTGCTGTCGATGGTCTTCCTCGACGAGCACCTGCAGCCGTTCCACGTCGTCGGCTTCTTCACCATCCTCGCCGGCGTCTGGCTCGCGGCACGCGGGAAGGGTTAGCCTCTCGCGAGCGAGGCTTGCGCGATCCGTCTCACCCGAACGATCATGCGACACGAGACCGGACGATCCCAGCACAGGCGATAGACCGACATGCCGAAACAGAACTACCGGATTCTGGCTGCCTGCTGCGGTCTGCTCGCGGCATTGGCGGCACAGACCACGGCGGCGAGCGACTATTCCGACAACTGCCAATCCACCGACGGCCTCTATGTGATGGACGACGGGGCTCTCTACGAGGCGAATGCCTGGCGCAAAGGCGACACCTCCAAGCCGATCGAGCACAAGAAGGGCCGCGAGACGGTCCGCGCCCTCGAGGAGGGGACATGCCTCGACTGGAAGCGGGGTGGCGGCAAGCCCATCGGCTATGAATCCAAGCGCTATGCGCTGGCGGTCTCGCTCCAAAAGGACGGTCGCCCGTTGAGCCTGGAGATGCGCTGCCAGCTCTACGCGGATGGGCAACCGGCGAGTTTCTCCTGCGACCGCCGCACTGTCACGAGGCGGATCGGCGCGCCCGAGCGTCCCGAGAAGGGCTGGGGCATCGACCAGCTCCCTTCCGGTGAAACACCGCCCGTGCTGACGACATGGACACACAACGGCTCGACGATGGAGTTGTCGACACAGGGCGAGGGACGCACCCTCACCTACGTCAAGCCGCGCGCGGGGCTTGCGGCCAACGGTGTGTATCCGGGATCGCTGCTGTTCAGCGGCACGTCGGACGGGCGGGCCTACACGGGATCGGCACGTTACTTCTCACGAAAGTGCGGTGAGATCCAATTCGCCGTTCGGGGCTTGATCGAGCAGAACGGCGCGCGTCTCACGCTCAAGGGGGCGGCTCCGAAGTTGAACGACACGTGCCGGCCGTCCGGGAGCACGATGCCGCAGGCGCTCGTGTTTCAATTGCAAAACCCACAGTGAGGGCGGCTTCAGGTCTGTAGCCCTCATGAAGGCTTACGCGAAGCACGATCCCGCACATCCGTCACTGGTTCCCAACTCACTGGGCTGCGTCGCCAGGGCCCGCGCGCTCCCGTCATCGTGACTTCCCCGTCACACCGCCTTATGTCATGGCGACGGTTCGTGCCCGCCCCGAAAGGAAACCATGCTGGCTGATGCCCATATCTACCTCGGCGTGGCGCTGGCGGGCCTCGTCAGCTTCCTATCCCCCTGCGTGCTGCCGCTGGTGCCGCCCTATCTCGGCTATATCGGGGGAACCTCGCTGGAGCAGATGACCGGCGAGAAGGGCCTCGACGATGCCGTATGGCGGCGCGTGGTCCTCGCCTCGGTGTTCTTCGTGCTGGGCTTCACGACGGTGTTCGTCGGCCTCGGAGCCGGCGCCTCGGCGTTCGGGCAGGTGATCCAGACCTACAAGAGCCAGCTCTCGATAGTGGCCGGCGTCATCATCATCCTGTTCGGCCTGCACTTTCTCGGACTGTTCCGCATCTCGCTGCTCTACAAGGAAGCGCGGGTGCACACCAACATGCAGGGCGTCAGCTTCGCCGGCGCCTATCTCATCGGCCTCGCCTTCGCCTTCGGCTGGACGCCGTGCATCGGACCGGTGCTCGCCACCGTGCTGACGCTGGCGGCGAACGAGGCGAGCCTTGCCAGCGGCGTCAAGCTGCTGCTCGCCTACTCGGCCGGTCTCGGCATTCCGTTCATCCTGGCCGCGGTCGCGATCCGCCCGTTCCTCACGTTCATGCAGCGCTTCCGCCGGCATCTCGGCCGCGTCGAGAAGGTGATGGGCGTGGTGCTGGTGCTGACCGGCATTCTGTTCCTGACCGGCTCGCTCAACTGGTTCGGCCAATGGCTGATCGAGACCTTCCCGGTGCTGATGCGGATCGAGGACATGGTCGGCCCCGAGAACCTGCAGACCGAGATCATGAAGAAGGGCATGGGGAAGTGAGCCGATGACAGCCACCCCCATCGCCCTCACCATCGCCGGCTCGGACAGCTCGGGCGGGGCCGGCATCCAGGCCGACCTGAAAACGTTCAGTGCGCTCGGCGTCTACGGCGCCAGCGTGATCACGGCGTTGACGGCCCAGAACACGCTCGGCGTCACCGGCGTCCACGCCATCCCCGGCGGCTTCATCACGGCCCAATTCGGCGCAGTGATGTTGGATCTCGCGGTGAACGCGATCAAGACCGGAATGCTCGGCACGCGCGAGACGGTCGAGATCGTCGCTGCCGCCCTCGGCCAGCATCCCGCCATCCCGCTGATCGTCGACCCGGTGATGGTCGCGACCTCGGGCGACGTGCTGCTGGCGCCGGACGCGATCGAGGCTGTTCGACGTTTGCTGGTTCCGCTGGCGGAGGTGATCACGCCCAACCTGCCGGAGGCCGCGCGCCTGCTCGAGACGGAGCCGGCCCGGAACGAGGATCAGATGGCGAGCCAGGGCCGGGCTCTGCTGGCATTCGGTCCCAGGGCCGTGCTGATCAAGGGCGGACACGGAGACGGCGATCACGCCGTGGATCTGCTGATCACCGCCGATGGCGTGCAGCGCCTCGAGCTTCCGCGGCTCGCGACCCGCAACACGCATGGCACCGGCTGCACCTTGGCCGCCGCGATCACCGCGTTGCGGGCTGCGGATGTTCCGCTCGACGATGCGGTGCGGCGCGCCAAGGACTATGTCTGGCAGGCCTTGCGCGCCGGAGCGGAACTGGACATCGGTCACGGTCACGGCCCGGTCGACCACCTGTACGCGATCCGCCGCACCCCACCTGCCGCCTGACACCCGCAGATACCGACGCCGGCACGGGATTGATGACTGGTTGTCCGTCTGCGAAAGAGCGCACAGATCAGGTGTGACGTACGATGTGTGGCCCGCCTGCATCGGGTCTCTCCGGAACGCCCCCAGGTCCCTTGCTAGATCCCCTGTCGCCAGCATAAAAGACTGCATCTCGAAGCGGTTAGGCTTCGACGCGATCTCCGGGGGGAGAATCGGGCCAGCGCAGATCCTGCTGCGGTCCGGTTGCGCTGAGAACCGGTCCGGCTCGTCCGGGCCGGTTTTCTTTTTGAGCGCGCACTGAACAATGACCAGAAATCTTGGTTGATTGTGGCAATATCGCCGCAACGAATCGCAAATGCGACTCACGTGCGCTCGGCCGTCTGCATTTGAATTGTGCAATTCGCCTCCCGCAACTTAACTTGTGGCCACTTTATGACGCAGCGGCCCTGGCGTTCTGCGCTTGCAGGCGAGGTAGCCGAAAAGCGATTTGCGTCTTCGCGAGGGGGAGTATCATGCGCAAGACAGGCAAGACGCGCAAGGCAGGCGAGCAGGCGCGCCGCGCCGTCTGGGTCATCGCCGCTGGAGCCGCCCTGTCGGCGGCCGGGACGGCAGCCATCGCCGGCGGTCTCGCCGTGCGCGAGCAGTCCGCGCAATTCCAGGGCCTGTCGTTCGCCGGCTCTGGCGCGGGCGGCGGCTTGAGCTCCAGCTTCTGGAACTCGGCGGCGATCTCGGAGGCCGGGAGCGGCTTGCAGTCGGACTCGACGTTCAGCCTCATCATCCCGCAAACCAGCGTCACCACGCAGTCCATGCCGGTCACCACGACGGGTGCATCGCCGGTCGGCGAGAGCGTCGACTCGGGACGCCTGACCGCCTTGACGTCCGGCTACTATGCCTATCGGCTGAGCAGCACCCTCGTGGCGGGCGTGGCGGTCAACGCCCCGTTCGGCGCAGCCAACGAGTTCGAGGACGCGAACTGGGCGGGCCAGACCCACGGCCGAGGCGCGAAGATCTTCAGCCTCAACGTCAATCCGATGCTCTCGTAGAACGTGCTGCCGAACCTCGCGGTCGCTGTCGGCCTGCAGGCCCAGTACGCCAAGATCACGTTCAAGGCCAATCCGAACGGTCTGCCGAGCCAATCGAGCCAAGGCTTCGAGGTCGACGACGTCGGCTTCGGCGGCACGGCCGGTATCCTTTGGACGCCGATGACCGGTACGACGATCGGCCTGGGATACCGATCCGCCATCAGCCATTCGTTCGAGGGCGACCTGTTCAAGGTCGGCGACAACGTGACAGTGCCCGGACCGGCCTCGTTCCCGTTCACAGGAACCGGCGTCAAGGCCGACATCACCTTGCCCGAGACCGTCAATCTCAGCCTGCGTCAAACACTGACCAACACTTCACGGCTGCTGGCCAGCGTCGAGTGGACCAATTGGAGCCGGCTGCAGACCGTTGATTTCTTCGCCACGTCGACCGGAGGCGCTCCGGCGATCGGCGGAGGCATCGTTCCCGGCCAGAAGGTCGCTGTCTTCGACTTCAACTGGGGCGACGGCTACATGTTCGCCCTCGGCGGCGAGTACGACTACTCGCCGAACCTGACGCTGCGGGCCGGCGCCGCCTACGAGATTTCGCCGATCCGCACCGCCGAGCAGCGCTTCACGCTGATCACCGACAGTGATCGCGTCTGGCTGAGCGGCGGCTTCAACTACAAGGTGACGCAGAACACGTCGGTCGACTTCGGCTACTCGCACGTCTTCTTCGACGACGCGCCGATCAACCGCGCGCGCACCACGGCCCCGACGGGGGCTGCCATACCGTTCGTCGGAATGGTCGAGCAGAGCGCCGACATTCTTGCGCTCGGCGTCAAGACGAAGTGGTGAGGCAGTCGCCGCTTCATGAGATCTCACAGCGGCCGGTCCCTCGGGATCGGCCGTTTTGCTTTTCCGGTTTACGGGCGCTCTGCTAGGACATGCGCGCCACCCGCCGGGAGCCCGCCATGACCGCCCGCTTGCCGACCTATGACGACATCCTCGCCGCGCGCGACCGTATCGCGCCGTATGCGGTGCGCACGCCGCTGATCTGGCACCCCGCCCTCGATGCCCTGACCGGCGGCCACATCCTGATCAAGGCCGAGAGCCTGCAGCGCGTCGGCGCGTTCAAGTTCCGCGGCGCCTACAACAAGATTGCCCAGGTCGACTCCAAGGCCTATCCGGGCGGCATCGTCGCTTGCTCGTCGGGCAATCACGCCCAGGGCGTCGCCGCGGCGGCGACCCTCTGCGGGCTCAAATCCGCGATCGTGATGCCCGCGGACGCACCGCGCCTGAAGACCGCGCGCACCCGCGCTTTCGGCGCCGAGGTGATCCCCTTCGACCGGGTCAGCGAGGACCGCGACGCGATCGCGCTGCGACTCTGCGCCGAGCGTGGCGCCGCCATGGTCCACCCTTACGACGATCCCGACGTCATGGCCGGGCAGGGCACGGTCGGGCTCGAGCTCATGGAGCAGGCGAAGGCGATGGGCACCACGCCGTCCGCGGTGCTGGTCTGCTGCTCGGGCGGCGGGCTCGCCGGCGGTGTGTCCCTGGCGGTCAAGGCCGCGCAGGCGAGCACCAGCGTCTACAGCGTCGAGCCGGCCGGCTTCGACGACATGGCCCGCTCCCTCGCATCCGGCCGCCGTGAGCGCAATGCGGCCCTTTCGGGCTCGATCTGCGACGCGCTGCTGGCGCCGACACCCGGCGAGATCACATTCGCGGTGGCACTGGAGAACCTCGCCGGCGGACTGGTCGTCACCGACGACGAAGTGCGCGACGCGATGCGGTTCGCCTTCCACGAGTTGAAGCTGGTGGTGGAGCCCGGCGGCGCGGTGGCACTGGCGGCCGTGCTCGCGGGCAAGCTGCCGACCAAGGGCCGCACGATCGCGGTGGTGCTGTCGGGCGGCAATGTCGATCCCGCCGACTTCGCCCGGATCATCGCCGGCTGATCGCCACACATGACGCGAAAAGCCGGCCGCGAGGCCGGCTCTCATGATGCGCGACCGGCCGTGCCGGGTGTTCAGTCCGCTGCCGCGTCCGTCTCCGCGGGAGCCACGGGCGCAGCCGCCGTCTCGTTCACGGCCGCGACAATCGAGCCGAACGACGGCAGAGGCGGCGGTGCGATGGTCGCTGAAGTGGGCTGCCCGGTCGGGGCGGCTGCCATGTCGTCGTCCTCGGCGTCGCGATCGGTCTCGAGCTCGTGCGCGATGGTCTCCAGCACGGCTGCGAGGCGGCCACCGGCTTGGTCGAGCGCGGAAGCGAGCGCGATGATACGCTCGGAGGTCTTGGCCTGCTGCATGCTCATCGCGTAGATGATCGAGGCGTGCTTGGCGATCGCCTCGCAGGCCACCGGATCGACCTCCTTCGCCTGCAGGCCCCAGACCAACGCGTGCATGTCCTCGGCGGCTTGCAGGATGGCAGACGTCGCGGTCGCGGCCGCACTTTTCGTCTCGGCGGTCTCGCCGGCGACGGCGGCGGGCGCCTCGGCGCGGCGGTTCATCAATTCCTCGCGCGTCTGCGCCAGGAACAGGCGCAGCTCACCGATCTCGGTCTGCAGCTGGCCGAGCAGCGCCGGCGGCTGGCGCAGCGAACTCTGCAGCTTGCCGATCGCATCCTCGAGCATGCGGCTGTCGAGGCGGCGCGAGCGGCGGCCATGTTCGGCGAGGAACCAACGGCCCGTCGTCGACTCGAGCAGCGTCGCCTCGATCGCGCGGTACTCCTGCTCCACATCGAAATCCGGCGTCGTCGTCATCATCGCTTGCGGCATCGCTTCACCCCGGCAACATCCCGTCTGCATTGCCTCTTAGTGTGATTCTCCGGACGGGATGCGTTGCTGAAATGCGGCTGTGCACGACCGAGTGAACCGGGTAGGGCTTCAGCCCATATGAGGCCGATCGGGCCTCCGGGCGAGCAGGGAGACGAGCAGGTGGGCCCGGACGCACGAGTTCAGTACGCGATCCGCGTCGGGATGTTCTTCGGGGCGATCTTCCTCGTCTACGGCACTCAGCTCCCCTATCTGCCCGTGTGGCTCGCCTGGAGTGGCCTCACCTCGGCCGAGATCGGTATCATTACCGCCGCCCCCTTGATGGCACGGCTGATCGCGACGCCCTCGGTGGCCTTCCTCGCCGATCGCAGCGGCCGGCATCGCGGCATCCTGATCCTGCTGACCTGGGGCGGTCTCGGCGCGCTGGTGGTGATGGGGCAGTCGCATGGCTTCTGGCCGCTGTTCGCGCTGTCGATGCTGTCGGGCCTCTGCCTTTCCACGGTGATGCCGCTGACCGAGACGGTGGCGATGGCGGGCGTCCGGCGGGCGGGCCTCGACTATGGCCGCATGCGGCTGTGGGGCTCGTTGACCTTCATCGCGGCGAGCTTCATCGGCGGCTGGATGGTGGAGCGGTGGGGGCCGGCCGCCGGCATCTGGGCGATCATCGCGGGCGCGGCGCTGGCGGTCGCCGCGGCCCACATGCTGCCGCATCCCCATCCCGAGCCGTCCGACGCCGGGCCAGGCGGGACCACGTCGAAGCCGCGGCCGCGCCTGCGGCTCGCCGACGTGGCGAGCCTGATGCGGACGCGCGAGATGCTGGCGTTCCTGGTGGCGGCGGGCGCGGTGCAATCGGCGCATGCGGTCCTCTACACGTTCGGCACGCTGCATTGGCGCGCGCAGGGAATCGGCCCGACCACCATCGGCGTGCTGTGGTCGATCGGCGTGATCGCCGAGATCGTGCTGTTCCTCTACTCGAGCACGGTAATGCAGCGGCTCGGCGCGATCACGCTGCTGAACATCGGCGCGGTGGCCTCCGTGGTGCGCTGGCTGGTGATGTCGCTGGACCCGCCGCTCGCCGTGCTGCTGCCACTGCAGGTGCTGCACGGCGCGACCTACGGCGCCGCGCACCTCGGCGCGATCCATTTCATCGCCCGCGCCGTTCCCGAAAGTCAGGCCGGCACCGCGCAAGCGCTTTACGCCACGATCACCGCCGGCATCGGCATGGGCGGCGCCATGCTGCTGGCGGGGCAGGTCTACGACAGCTGGGGTGGACGGACGTATCTGTTGATGGTGGCCCTGTCGGCTGCCGCACTGGTCGCAGGCTTCGTGCTGCGCCGGATCTGGAGCGGCGGGGAGATCGGCAGGCCCCATGAATCCTGACGGTCGAGCCGTACGGCCGCCGACTACCTGGTGAAGCGAAGAACCATCGACGCCGCGAGCATGCCGAACGCGGCGAAAGCTGAATGAGTGGCGAAGCGCAGGTAGGCTTGGCGCAAGGCCGCCCCGATGATCAGCTGAGCTTGACCGTCCGGCGGCTTTTCCTCGGCCCGCATCATCAGCCACACCTCGGTGCGCCTGTGGGCTGTGTGCGTGGCGGCCCATGCCTTGACGATCAGCACGAGTGCCATACAGAGCGTAAAAATCCCGCCGGCCGCGAACGACAGTGACAGCTGATCGGCAAGCCCGATCATGAATGTGAAAATCGCGAGCGAAGCAAAGCCGCAGCCTCGCGCCACCGAAAGATCGGCAATCTCGTCCACGCTACGCATGCGCCCCGTGCCCAATGCATCGATGCCAGATAAGACGGAAGTCTAGGCATTTTACAGTGGTCGGCAAGCTGGCGCGCTTTCACCTCATGGTGATGCCGCCGAGCGTCCACGAGGTCACGGCACGGCGTTTCAGAGCAATCCCGTCAGCGACATGAAGGCGGGTAGCGCGAGCAGCAGCGTGCATGCGAGCCAGATCCCCAGGGAGGCGGTCATACTCTCCTGGTGGCCGCGAAAGCGCTCGAACAGAGCCGCCGGCACGCCCGCGATCAGCAGCGTCATCAGCGAGCAGAAGATCGAGGCGATATACAGGAACACCAGCGGGGAGCCGAGAAAGGTTCCCGCCACGAAAGGCTTGAGCAGGATGGCGACCGGGTCGAAAATCGGCGAAAAATGCATGCCGTTGACCAACGAGGCCGCTGCGATGGCGACCAGCAGCACGTCTCGCTGCATCATCAGTTCGCGCTGGTGAAGCTCGTCCACGACCTAGACTCCCGAGCTTGCACGCATGCCGAAAGCGACAGCGTTGAGAAACCACAACATGCGCGCCGCCATCAGCCAGGCGATGGCGAACACGATCACGAGCCCATCCGGAACGATCGCCGGCGTGATCGCCCGCACGGCGCCGACGACGGGCCGGGTCACCGTTCGAAACACCTTCAGGATCACGACCTCGCGGCCCCTGAAGAACAGCTCCAGCGCATAGCGTCCTATCAGCGTGTAGATCAGCGCCGCCAACGCCAGGTTGGGAATGTGAAACCACCAGTAGGTCGTGAAGGCATCGGTCGCGGTCATCTGTCGTGCCAGCCTCGGATCACCGCGCAGAGCGCCTACTGCAATCGTGTTGCGAACCTTCTTACAGAAGAGGGGGCGGAACGCAACGTCCCGCCCCCTTTCGTCGTGTCGTGCAGCGAGCGGCTGGCCTCAGTGGCCGGCGACCACCGCGTCCTTGTCCTTGATGATCGTCTCACCACGCGGACGGCGGGTGGCGTCGACCATGTCCTGCACCGCCTTCGAGGGCGCCGGCGTGACCAGCGTCACGAGCCAGATCACCGCGAAGCCGACCGGTAGACCGAACAGCGCCGCCGAGATGTTGCGCACGCCCCACCAGCTGGCAATCGACTGAGCGTGCTTGTCGAGCGCAGCCCAGGCCGCAGCCTTGGCCGCATCGCCGCTCGCCGCGATCCACGCCTGCTTCAGGGAAGCGAACGTGTCGAGCTGTGCCTTGGTCGCCGTACCGAGCCAGCTCCACATCTCGTGGAAGGACACCGCGAAGTAGCGCGTCCCGACGAGATAGTAGAGGCAGACGCCGAAGCCGAGGATCATGCCGGTGACGGCACCGGCCGAGGACGTCCGCTTCCACCAGATGCCCATGACGAGCGCCGGGAAGATGCCGGCCGCGGCCAGCGAGAACGCCCAGGCCACCATCGACAGGATGTCGGCGGGCTTGGTCGAAGCCGTGTACGCGGCGGCCAGGGCCACCACGAGCAAGAGGATGCGAGCGATCACCAGACGGCGGGCCGTCGGGGCGTTCGGATCGATCATCTTGTAGTAGACGTCGTGGCTCAGCGCGTTGGCGATGGCCAGCAGCAGGCCGTCGGCGGTCGACAGCGCGGCGGCGAGACCACCGGCGGCGACGAGTCCGGCGACCACGTAGGGCAAGCCCGCGATCTCGGGAGTCGAGAGCACGATCACGTCCGGGTTGATGTTGAGATCCTGCATCCGCAGGACGCCCGGATGCGAGGCGATCTTGCCGCACGCCGCGATGACGTTCTGGGCGAGATCGACGTTGGCACCGCACACCTTGACGAGGCCGAGCTTGCCGTAAGTGTACATCCACGCCGGTAGATCGGCGAGGGCGGTTCCCTTGGCGACGAGCCCGTAGACCTCGAGCTTCGCGAACGCCGCATAGGCCGGCGCCGTGAAGTAGAGCAGGAAGATGAAGAACAGCGACCAGGCCACCGAGGCACGGGCCTCACGCACCGACGGGGTGGTGAAGTAGCGCATCAGGATGTGCGGCAGGGACGCCGTGCCGACCATCAGGCAGAGGATCAGCGCGAAGTAGTTGAGCGGATCGTACGTGGTGAACGGCTTGACGTGCGGCTTGGCCGCCACCAGCGCGCCGGCGGAGTCCTTGGCGGAGGCGATCAGCCCCTTGGCCGCCATCTGGTTCTCGAGGCTCGTGATGTCGGCGAGCGCCTGCCCATAGGTGAGCTGCGGCAGCGGAATACCGTACTTCTTCGCCGACAGGATCACGACCGGCATCAGGTAGGCGACGATCAGCACGATGTACTGCGCCACCTGCGTCCAGGTCACCGCCTTCATGCCGCCGAGCATCGAGCACAGCAGAATGCCGAGCAGGCCGACATAGACCGCGACCGTGAAGTCCATGTCGAGGAAGCGCGAGGCGATGATGCCGGTCGCGTAGATCTGAGCCGTCACGTACGTGAACGAGCAGCAGATCAGCACGATCACGGCCAGCATGCGGGCGAAGTTGCCGCCGAACCGCTCCGAGAAGAAGTCGGGCACCGTATAGGCGCCGAACTTGCGCAGGAACGGCGCGATCAGGATCGCCACGAGCACGTAGCCGCCGGTCCAGCCGAGCACGAAGGCCAAGCCGTCGTAACCGAGCAGGAACAGCGTACCGGCCATGCCGACGAAAGACGCACCCGACATCCAGTCGGCGCCCGTCGCCATGCCGTTGTAGAAGGCCGGCACCTTGCGTCCAGCGACGTAGTATTCGCCGACCTCACCCGTCCGCGACAGGATGCCGATGACCGCGTAAACGGCGATCGTCAGGAAGACGAATCCGTAGCCGATCAGCTTGTTGGGCACGCCCATCTGCTCGAGAATGCCGAGCACGATGACGAAACCGAAGAAGCCGCCCGTGTAGATCATATAGATCTTGCCGAGGTTGGCGATGAAGTCGCCACCACCGGCCTTTGTTTCCGTAGCCATGTTGCCCTCACTCATCCTCGGCGGCGCCCTCTTCGCGATCGATGACGTCCTGCTTCCAAGCGAAGAAGAACAGCATCAACACGAAGACCAGCAACGAGCCCTGCGCGGCCATGTAGAAGCCGAATGGGAAGCCCAAGAAAGTGATGGTGTTGAGCTTCTCGACGAAGAAATGAATCACGAAGCTGAATATCAGCCACAAGACAAACATCGACCACATCAAGGCCGAGGTTCGCGACCAATGACGGTCGCCGGTACTGCTCTCCATTCGCGACATCTCCCTAGCTTTTACTGACGGCCCGTTGTCGACGGTTTTTTCGCCTGGCGCTCTTGTTGAATGATCCGTGAACAACGAACACATGATGACCGAATCCAGGAGCCCCGAAGTTATTGTAGGAGAAAGTGTCGCGCACGTAGTCTTTAGATTGTAGACTTTAGGCTAATGCAAAGTCCCGTCCGCAATGCTTGCATGCGTCCAGCAGCCAGCAGCGGCCGCATCGCGCCGCCGGTGCCCATGGAGCCGCGACGGGGAAACAGCATGCCGGCCACATCATCCACACCGCTCGCCGCCATCGACGCGATCGTTCTTGACACCGAGACGACCGGACTTGATTCGCGCTCGGCGCGCATTCTCCAGATCGGCGGCGTTCGACTTTCCGGCGGCGAGCTGATGGCGTCGCCGGCCATCGAAACGCTGGTGGATCCCGGCGTGCCGATCCCGGCGAATTCGTCCGCCGTTCACGGCATCACTCCGGAAATGGTGCGAGGACGGCCCAAATTCCCCGAGCTCGTGCCGGAGCTCGACCGCATTATATCCAGTCGACTGATCATCGGCCATACGATCACCTACGATCTCGCGATGCTGGAGCGCGAGTACGCGCTGGCGGGCGGCACATGGCAGCGCCCCCGCAGTCTCGATGTTCGCCTGCTCGCCCGCGTCGTGGCTCCGACGCTCGCGGATTACAGCCTCGATCGGCTGTGCGAGTGGGCCGGGGTCCGCATCAGCGGCCGCCACACCGCCATGGGCGACGCCAAGGCGACCGCGGAGGTGTTCCTCGCGTTGGTGCCGGGATTGCGCCGCAAGGGCATCCGGACGCTGGCGGAAGCCGAGGCGGCCTGCCGGCGCATGGTCGAGAACGAGGCGGGTCTGGCCGGCCAGCTGCCGATGGTGGAGGCGATGCCGACCGAGCTGGTCGCGCCGCTGGCCAGCGTCGACAGCTTCGCCTATCGCCACCGCGTCCGCGATGTGATGAGCGCACCGGCGCAGTTCGCGGCGCCCGAGACGTCTGTGAAGGCGGTGATCGCGACGCTCATCGAAAGGCGGATCAGCAGCGTGCTCGTGCGCCTCGCGTCCGGCGACGTCGGAATCGCCACCGAGCGCGACCTGCTGCGGGCCATCCACGCGGGCGGCGCGAGCGCGCTCGACAGCGCCGTCGCCGGGATCGTCAATGTCCCCCTACAGACGGTCGCCGCCGACGACCACGTCTATCGCGCGATCGGACGCCTCGGCCGGCTCGGCTTCCGCCATCTCGGTGTGAGCAATTACAGCGGCGACATCGTCGGCCTCGTCACGACGCGCAACCTTCTCAAGCACCGCTCCGCCACGGCGTTGATGCTGGGTGACGAGATCGAGGCGGCGACCGGCGGGCCGGTCCTGGCTTCGGCCTGGGGTAAGCTGCCCAACCTGGCGAGCCTTCTGCTCAAGGACGATGTCCACGCCCACACCATCGCCGGCGTCATCAGCGCCGAAATCCAGGCCTTG
>CAMDBL010000083.1 GCA_945889015.1 Devosia equisanguinis | reverse complement strand
GACAGGTCGGATGGTCAAATACACTCGGCCGGTCAATTATCTCGGCCTGCCCACATTGGCGCTGCCGATGCCGCGCGCAGGCTCGGAGCTGCCCAACGGCTTCCAGCTGATTGGCCGCCCGTTCGCGGAAGGCCGGCTGCTGTCGCTTGGCCGCGCCTATCAGCTGGAGCTGCCACCGGAGGTGGCGAAGCGACTTGCTTGAGGCTACGTCTGCGGCTGCAGGAAGCGGGTCAGGTCGACCTTGGGCGTTGCCGGCTGCTGCGACGCCTGCTTGCGCTGCGCCGGAGCTCTCGATGCCCTGCCCGGCTTGGACGCCGGGTCGGCGATGGCGACGGCGGCCTTGTCCTGCTTGTCCTCGCTCACGGTGGGGGCACGGGCCGGCTCGATGGTCGAAGTCGGCGCCGGCGGCCAGCTCGCGATCTCGGTGTTGGGATCGCGGGTGGAAGCTACGCCGGGCAACAGTGCTGGCCCGCCCTTGATCCGTTCGCCAACCGCGATCAGCGCACCTTTGGCCCGGATCTCGAGGTCGCCGGCGGCCAGAATCACGAAATGGTCGTCGTTGGCGGCCGCCTTGAGATCGAACCGGCGCCCCGACGACGTGCGCGTCTCCGCCACCTCGTCGCGTGTCCGCACGCCGCTGCGCATCCGCCACTCCGCGTAAAGCCGGCGGTTCTCGCGATAGATGGTCAGGCGCCCGGGGGTCGCGGGCGTAGAGGTGAGCCAGGCGCCGATCACGTCGCGACGGTCGGCACGGGCCTCGGCCACGAACTGCCTCTCCTCGTCGAGGCGCAGCCCGGCTATTTTGACGCGAACCTCGCGCACCAGACTGGCACTCGCCCACGGCGGCTCGCCGGGCTTCGACATCGGCAGCACGAAATTGACGATCGTGCGGGTGAAGGGCTTGGTTTCGCGGTTGACGATGGCGTTGGCGATCGCCGTCACGTCGGCCTCGTCGATGCGACGCTCGATGCGCACATCGACGGTCCGGTTGGTCTCCGACTTTTCCTCGGCGACGACCTTGTAGGCGGGCTGCACATCGGCTGCCTGCACCGATCCAGCGATCGTGGCGGCGGCCACGGCCACGAGCATTGCGCGCATTTGAAATCCCCGGAGCTGATAGCCAGACGAAGCGTAGCGGCTACCGGCGAGACCGCTGGATTCGCGGTAACCGATTCGTGGTTAACAAGGTTTAAAAAAGGATCGCTCACAGGGAATATCTGCCGATCCGCCTTCACGTCCGGACGGGCTCGCCTTCCCAGACGTCCTTGACCTCGTGCAGACGGCAAGCGGGGGCGAGCAGCAACCTTCTCGCGATGGCGCGTACCCGAGCCTTGTCGTCCTCCGCCGTCACGTACTCGACTGGCGACTTGCCATCGACGCGGGCGAGCAGCAGGCCGGGCAGCAGCCGGGCGGTTCGCTCCTCGATTTCGCTCACGGCCTCCCAGTCCACCTCCCGGAGATAGGCCTGAGCCAAGGCATCGAACGAGGCCAGCAGCGCGTTCCGCGCGGCCGGCGCCCAAAGGCACTTGAGCAGCAGATGGTTCAGGCAGAAGGCGAGGTCGAACGCCGGATCCCCGTACCAGGCGCATTCCGCGTCGAGCAGCACCGGCCCGGTGGGCCCGATCATGATATTCTTCGGCGAAACGTCGCCGTGAACCAGCGCGCGCCTTGTGGTCGCAGTGGTCTGCACCAGGGCCTCGATCTGCGGCGCGAGATCGGCATGCACCCGCGCCGTCGCGACGAGGTACGGCTCGAGCCGGATGGCGTGGAAGATGTCGTCGGTCGGAAATCGCGCCGCGATCTCGGCGCTGCCTGCGGTGCCGGCGTGAATGCGGCCAAGCGCGTGTCCGACCGCCGCTGCATCGGCAACCTCGACGCGGCCGTCGCGCAGCTTGCCCTTCCACCAGTCGTAGTCCGCTGGATCGAGCCATTCGAGCGCGAACAATTGCGCCGTTTCGTCGTAGCCCAACAGCTGCGGCACCGCGTCGGACACGTGGCGGCGCGCTTCCTCGAGCCACAGGTATTCAAAGCGGCTGCGCGCAACCGGTGCGCGCCAATCCTGTGCCACCTTGAGCTTACTCAAGGCCCGCTTGACGCAGAAGATCCGGGCGCCGGCCTCGCATCGCAGGATGTCGGAGGAGACCCCGCCCGCCAACGGCGTCATCGACACCGGCACTCCTTCCGGCACCAGACCGAGGCGAGCCAGCGCCGCCACGATCGTGGGATCGGGCGGCGGCGTGGGTGGGGGGGGCGCGGAGCCGGGCATGTCCATCTACTTCCGCTGACGTGCCTTGGCCTTGAGCGTCCGGGCCACGTCGCGGCTGACGAAATGCGTGACGTCGCCGCCCATCATCGCGATTTGGCGCACCAGGGTGGCCGTGATGTGGCGCACGTCCGGGCTCGCTGGCAGGAACAGGGTATCGATGTCGCCGGCCATGGCGCCGTTCATGCCCGACATCTGCATCTCGTAGTCGAAGTCCGTCGAATCGCGCAGGCCGCGGAAGATGACGGCGGCGCCCGCCTCGCGTGCCGCATCGACGGTGAGCCCGCCGAAAGTGACGACGTCGACCTTGGCCGCGATCCCTGCCTTTTTCATCACCGCGGCGGTCTCGGCCTTGAGCATTTCGATCCGCTCGTCGACGCTGAACAGTGGCGCCTTGCCCGGGTGCACACCGATGCCGATCACCAGCGTGTCGACGAGTTTCAGAGAACGGCGGATCACGTCGAGATGGCCGAGCGTGACCGGATCGAACGAGCCGGAATAGAAGCCGATACGTTTCATGGGTGACCTGGAGGCCTAGGAGAATGGCGGGTGAATGAGCTGGAGACGGTTTTTGCGCGCCACGGCGCAGGCGTCAATCACCGAGCGCGCCGGTGAGGCACCGCAGTGCCGCATTCGAATGGCTGGCGCCGTGGCCGCAACTCTCCTGGACGCCGCCCGGTCGCATCGGCGAAACTGCCTACAAGACGACAAGAGCCGGGAGGAGCAACACCATGAGGATCGCAAGCTGGAACGCCGAGGGCAGGGCGGCATTCGGCGTCGTCTCCAGTGATGGCAGGATCTACGATGCAGCCTCACGCTCGGGCCGCCGATATTCCGATTTGCGCTCGCTGATCACGACAGCGAGCCCGGTCGACCTCGCGGCGCTCGCGAAGGGTGACGCCGATGGCAGGCTCTCCGAGGTGACGCTGATGCCGCCGGTGGCGCCGGGCGCCAAGATCATTTGCGTCGGCGTCAACTATCCCGAGCGGAATGCGGAGTACAAGGACGGCAGCGCCCAACCGAAGTATCCAAGCCTGTTCCCGCGCTTCCTCTCGTCGTTCGTCGGCCACGCCTCGCCGATCCTGCGGCCGCCGGAGTCGATCCAGTTCGACTACGAGGGCGAAATCGTCCTCGTTGTAGGCAAGGGCGGCCGGCGCATTCCCGAAGCCCGCGCGCTCGAGCATGTCTGGGGCGTCACTTTGATGAACGAGGGCTCGGTCCGCGACTGGCTGCGGCACGGCAAGTTCAACGTCACGCAAGGCAAGAACTTCGATCGCTCGGGTTCAATCGGCCCCTGGATCGTTCCTGTCGCCGGCAGGGTGGACGTGAGCGGGCTCACCGTCGTCACGCGTGTCAATGGCGAGGAGCGCCAACGTGGCGATACGTCGACCCTGCTGTACCCGATCTCCACCCTGATCGCCTATATCTCGACCTTCACCACGCTCGAGCCCGGCGATCTGATCGCCACGGGAACCCCGCCTGGCGCAGGCGGCCGTTTCGATCCTCCGAAATGGCTGAAGGCGGGCGATGTGGTCGAGGTCGAGTGCTCTGTCATCGGTACATTGTCGAACACCGTCCTGGATGAGACGGCATAAGGGGAGGACTCCGATGCCGGTGCCCCAGCATATTTTCGATCCGCCGTTCGACATCGTCAGGTGCAGCCACGTCGCCTTGGGTGTCGCCGATCTCGCGCGCTCGAAGGCGTTCTATGCCGACACGCTCGGCCTTGTCGTCGAGGACGAGACCGCAGATGCGCTCTATCTGCGCGGCGTGGAGGAGCGCCAGCACCACTCGATCGTACTTCAGAAATCCTCTGTCCCCGTTGCCCATGCGATAGGGTTCAAGGTCGGCAGTGAGGAGGACCTGGACAAGGCTGCGAACGTCTTCTGTGCGAGGGGGCTCGCCCACGGCTTCGTCGAGCGGCCCTATCAGGGCCGAACGTTGCGTGCCGTCGATCCGTTCGGGCTGCCGCTCGAGCTGTATTTCAGCATGGAGAAGCGAGAGATCCTGCTTCAGAAATACGCGCACTACAGAGGCGTGCAGCCGCAGCGGCTCGACCACTTCAACGTATTCGCACCCGATGTTCAGGGTTCGCTCGATTTCTACGCGAGCCTCGGCTTCCGGCTGACTGAGTACGCCGAGGAGGACGGACCGGACGGACGGATCGCCGCCGGGTGGATGCACCGCAAGGGCAACGTCCATGATCTGGCCTTCACCAATGGGACAGGCCCGCGTCTCCACCACGCCGCCTACTGGGTGCCGACCGCGCTCAATATCATCCACCTGTGCGACCTGATGGCGACGACGGGCTATCTCGGTGGGCTGGAGCGCGGTCCCGGCCGGCATGGCATCTCGAACGCGTTCTTCCTCTACGTGCGCTGTCCCGACGGCCACCGGATCGAACTGTATACGTCCGACTACCAGACCATGGATCCCGATCACGAGCCGATCCGCTGGTCGCTGCGCGATCCCCGCCGCCAGACCCTTTGGGGGCAAGCGGCGCCGAAATCCTGGTTCGAGCAGGGAACGGCGTTCGAGGGCGTCGCGCAACTTGAGGCGTTGTTCAAGGCCCAGGTGATCGTGGCCGATTGAGGGCGGTGCAGTGCAAGCTTGGCCGGCACCGCCCATCACCTCTCCGTTATCGCCGTTTCGCTTCGTTCTCCGCCGGAGTAGGCTCGCGGCCCGAGGACACCGGCAAGCGTGCATGCAACGGGAGCGAAACATGATGGCGGGCATAGCGCGCGCGGAGCTGCCTGCGATCCACGCGCGGCTTCGGGAAATAGTGCCGAAGCGCGGAAGCTGAGGGCATCGCGAGCCTCGGCCACCACATCCATCGCGGGAGACCACCATGTATCAACTCTACGGCTATTGGCGCTCGCAAGCCGCCTATCGCGTCCGTGTGGCGCTGGCCTTGAAAGGCAAGGATTGGAAAGAGGAGCTCGTCGATCTGCTCAAGGGGGAGCAGTTCGCGGGCGCGGTCGCGCAGCACAATCCGCATCATACGGTGCCCGTGCTTCTCGACGGACAGGTGGCGCTGACTCAATCGGTGGCCATCATCGAGTACCTCAACGAGATCTATCCGGCGCCTCCGCTGCTGCCCGCCGATCCGCTCGGCCGTGCCCGCGTCCGTGCCTTCTCGCTGATCGCGGTGGCCGACTGCCATTCACTGGTGGTGCCGCGCGCCCGCAAGCGGCTCGCCGAGCAGTTCAAGGCGACGCCCGCCGACATCGCGGCGTGGAGCAACTACTGGCAGACGCTCGCCCTGTCGGCGATGGAGCGGGCCTTGAGTGAGCGGGCGGTTCATACACCTTACTGCTTTGGAGGAGAGCCCGGTCTCGCCGACATTTGTCTCGCCGGTCACATCGCGGGGTGTCAGAACTCGGAGACGCCGTTCGAGGGCTTCCCTCGTGTCGTCGAGATCAACGCCCGGTGTCAGGAGCGCACGGCCTTCCGCGACAACCACCCCTGGGTGATCCGGGATCAAGGCGCGCGACAGTAGGGGGCGCAGCCGCAGCAGCCGCGCGAGAGAATGGAACGCCGGCCGACGCCACCGCGTTGGCTGATGATGACGATGGATCTCACGGATCGGGTCGTGCTGATCACCGGCGCCTATTCGGGGATCGGGTTCGCTTGCGCCGAAGCCTGCATCGCGGCCGGTGCAATGGTGTTGGTGCATGCGCGCCGGGCCGAGGAACTGCCGCGGGCGTTGGGACGCCTGGGACCGAGAGCATCGGGCGTCACCGGCGACCTTAAAAGCCCGGAGACTCCGGAGGCGCTCGTCGCCGCCGCCGTCGGGCGTCACGGCCGCCTCGATGGCCTCGTCAACAATGCCGCGCTGCTGACACGCTCCACGATCGAGACCATCGGCCACGATCACGTCCAGGACATGCTCGCGGTCAATCTCACCGCGCCGCTGCTGTTGATCAAGGCCGCGCTCCCGCATCTGGAGCGGGCGGAAAGTGGAGGCACGATCGTCAACATCGGCTCGATCAACGCCTGGTGCGGCGCGCCGAACCTGCTCGCATACTCGGCGAGCAAGGGCGCGCTGATGACCGCGACGCGAAATCTCGGCGATGCGCTCGGTGGCCGCAAGGTGCGAATCAACCAGATCAACGTCGGCTGGACCGCGACCGAGACCGAGCACAAGTTGCAGATCGCCGAGGGGCACGGTGAAAACTGGCAGAAGCAGCTGCCCGAAGCGTTCGCGCCGCACGGCCGGCTGATCGAGCCGCAGGAGGTCGCAGCCCACGTGACGTTCTGGCTGAGCGCTGCCAGCGCGCCCGTGACCGGGCAGGTCTACGAGCTCGAGCAGTACCCCATGCTAGGCCGCAATCGCATCGCCGCGCGTTGAACGCGGGCGCTCGCCGTGGCGTTCCTGGCCATCGTCACAGTTGACCGGCACCCGCCGGGGTCCTACGACCGAGGCAATCATCGCCGAGGATCCGGACTTTCATGTCTTTCGATACCCGCATCGACCGCCGCTTCGCCGCCCTCAAGACGGAGGGCCGCGCCGCGCTCGTCACCTTCGTGACCGCCGGTGACCCGGACATCGAGACCTCTTCCAAGATCCTGGCCGGATTGCCCGCCGCCGGGGCCGACGTGATCGAGCTCGGTATGCCGTTTTCCGACCCGATGGCCGATGGGCCCGCGATCCAGGCGGCAAGCCTGCGCGCGCTGAAGGCCGGGCAGACCATGCGCAAAACGCTGGCCATGGTTAAGGACTTCCGCAAGGTGGACGACGTCACGCCGATCGTGCTGATGGGCTACTACAACCCGATCTACGTGTTCCCCGGGGAGGCGTTCCTGGCCGAGGCGAAGGCCGCTGGCGTCGATGGGCTGATCGTCGTCGACGTGCCGCCGGAGGCCGATGACGAGCTGTGTTTGCCGGCGATGAAGCATGGTTTGAACTTCATCAGGCTGGCGACGCCGACCACCGACGCCAAGCGGCTGCCGGCCGTCCTGAAGAACACCTCGGGCTTCCTCTACTACGTCTCGATCGCGGGCATCACGGGCACCGCCGCGCCCGACGCCTCGGCGGTGCATCAACAAGTGAAACGCATCAAGCAATCGACGGCCCTTCCCGTAGCGGTCGGTTTCGGCGTAAAAACCCCCCAGCAGGCCAAGGCGATAGCTGCGGGTGCCGACGGCGTCGTCGTCGGATCGGCACTGGTGGGCGAGATCGAGAAGAGCCTGACGTCCGAGGGCAGGGCGACAGCCCGCACGGCACCGGCCGTGCTGGATCTGGTCAAGAGCTTGGCCTCGGCATTGCGGAAGACCTGACGGGGAAGAGCCCGCGCGGTCGTTCGCCAGAAGAGCGCGGGAGGGGAGCGCCGGGGCATCCACGGACAGGCGTCGAGGAGCCAGAAGAGCGTGAACTGGATCAACAACGTCGTTCGGCCGAAGATCCGCAGCTTCTTGACGACGAAGCGCGACGTGCCGGACGACATGTGGAAGAAGTGCCCGGAGACCGGGCAGATGGTCTTTCACAAGGACCTGGAAGCCAATCAGTTCGTCTATCCCGGCTCCAACTATCACGAGCGGATGAGCGCGCCACAACGCCTCGCCCACACGTTCGACGACGGCGAGTACGTCAAGGTCTCGCTGCGCCCGGTGCCGCAGGATCCACTCAAGTTCCGCGACGGCAAGCGCTATACGGATCGGCTCAAGGAATCGCGCTCGGCGACCGGCCTGGAGGACGCGGTGCTCGTCGGCGAGGGCCAGATCGAGGGCAAGAGCGTCGTCGCCGCCGCCCAGGACTTCCGTTTCATGGGCGGTTCGCTCGGCATGGCGGCAGGCGAGGCCGTGATCACCGGCATGCTGCGCGCGGTCGAGCTTAAGGTGCCGTTCATCCTGTTCGCCGCCTCGGGCGGCGCGCGGATGCAGGAAGGCATCCTGTCGCTGATGCAGATGCCGCGCACCACCATCGCGGTGCAGAAGCTGCGCGAGGCGCGGCTGCCCTACATCGTCGTGCTGACCGACCCGACCACCGGCGGCGTCACAGCCTCCTATGCGATGCTCGGCGACATCCAGATCGCGGAGCCCGGCGCGCTGATCTGCTTCGCGGGTCCACGGGTGATCCAGCAGACCATCCGCGAGCAGCTGCCCGAGGGGTTTCAGCGGGCCGAGTACCTGCTGGCGCACGGCATGATCGACATGGTCGTGCACCGGCACAAGCTGCGCGAGACGTTGAGCCGTCTGGTCGGCTTGTTGGCGCCTGCCAAATCCGCCGGCGACGCGAGGCGCCGCAAGGGCGTCAACGGTGCTCATGTCAACGGCACTGCGACCGACGCCCGCACGATCGAGGCTGCGCGCATGGGCGGCAACGAGGTCATTCTCGACGCCGAGCCGGTGCCGGAGAAGAGCCGCTTCCTGCCGTCGAAGCCGACCGCCGACAGCACGAGTCGCGAGCCGACCTCCGGCAAGCCGAAGCCGCCCGCGACGCCCGGCAAGGGCACGGCGCGGACGTGAGTGCCTATCATGTCGCCGGGTGAGCGGGTGTTCGACCTCGCGCGTTGACACCATGTTCAAGGCAGAGGCAACGATCTCACCATGTCCGCTACCGATACGCTCCTCGCCGAGCTGAAGACCTTGCATCCCAAGCTGATCGACCTGTCGCTCGGGCGGCTGGAGCGGTTGCTTAGTAAGCTCGGCCACCCCGAGACGAAGCTGCCACCGGTGATCCACATCGCCGGCACCAACGGCAAGGGCTCGGTGACCGCCTACCTGACCGCGATGTTGCAGGCAGCCGGCAAGCGGGTGCACGTCTACACCTCGCCGCATCTCGTCCGCTTCAACGAGCGCATCGCGCTGGCGGGCAGGGACCGTCGAACCTGGCCGATCGGGGACGACCAGCTCGTCGATGTGCTCACGCGCGTGCGCGACGTCAACGACGGCGACGACATCACCCAGTTCGAGATCACCACCGCCGCGGCGTTCCTCGCCTTTGCCGAAACACCGGCCGATGCGCTGATCCTCGAGGTCGGGCTCGGTGGCCGTCTCGATGCGACCAACGTGATCGCGCGCCCGGCGCTGTCGATCATCACGCCGGTATCGATGGATCACGCCGACAAGCTCGGCGCGACGGTGGCTGCGATCGCGGCGGAGAAGGCCGGTATTCTGAAGCGCGGCGTGACGGCGGTGATCGCGCAGCAGACAGACGAGGTGCAGGAGGTCATCGAGGCGACCGCGCGCAAGGTCGGTGCCCGCACCTTCTCACGGGGCCAGGAGTACGACGCCTACGAGCAGAATGGGCGGCTGGTGGTGCAATTCGACGAGCAGTTGCTGGACTTGCCGCTGCCGGCCCTGATCGGCCGCCATCAGATCGTCAATGCCGCCACCGCCGTCGCCGCCGCTGTCAACCTCATGGCGCTGGGCCTGAGCGAGCGCGCCATCGAGCGCGGCCTGCAGGAGGTGCGCTGGCCGGCGCGCATGCAGCGGCTCGACAAGGGGCCGCTGCCGGACATGCTGTCGCCGGGCACGGAGCTGTGGCTCGACGGCGGGCACAATCCGGCGGCCGGCGTTGCGCTGGCGCAGACCATGGCCGATCTCGAGGAACGCGCGCCGAAGCCGCTGCATCTCGTCGTCGGCATGATGGGGCAGAAGGACGTCGCCGGGTTTCTCGGACCGTTCGTCGGTCTCGCACGCCATGTCGTCACGGTGCCGATCGCGGCTTCGCACGAGGCGCCGCATCTGCCCCATGAGATTGCCGGTCTCGCCCGGCGTCTCGGCCTCGACGCCGAGCCGGCAGCTGATGTCGTGGGGGCGCTGGCGCGGCACGAGCAGGCTTTTCCCGGCGACAAACGCATCCTGATCTGCGGGTCGCTGTACCTGGCCGGTCAGGTTCTGGCCTTGCAGGACGGTGTGGTCGCCCAGCAGAATTGAGCGTGTGTCGCGGCACGGGACAAGCACGGCGGATCAGCGCTCGCGCACGGAATAACGCAGGGGCGGGGAGCGTTGTCCTACCAAGTGCATCCAAGGGTAGCTCGTACCGCGTCGGCCCGGATGCTCAACGTTTCGTGTGTGACCGCGTATCGTCGGCGAGACGTCATAAGCGGGCTGGGCTCCCATGGGGTCCGGCCCGCGATCGTTATGGGTCACGGCATGGGGGCAGCCCCCTCGTCCCGGCGACGCCGTCATGCGGCAGCGCTCGAGCGAAAGTGTCTGACTCCGTCTACCTCAGACCTTCTTCAGCTCGGCGGTCAGCTCGGGCTTGGTGTTGATGGTCTGGAACACGACGCAGTAGCGCTCGGTGAGCTTCAAGAGCTGGTCGATTTTCTCCTGCGGTGCGTCGGTATCGACCTCGAACTTGAGGCGGATGGCCTCGAAGCCGACCGGGGCGCCCTTGTCGACGCCGAGCGTGCCGCGGAAATCGAGATCGCCCTCGGCGTAGACGTTGGCGCTCTTCAGCGGCACGTCGATGGCGGTGGCGACGGCCTTCAAGGTGACGCCAGCGCAAGCGACCAGCGCCTCCAGAAGCATGTCGCCCGAGCACAATTCCATGCCCGATCCTCCGGTCGCGGGATGTAGCCCCGCGAGCGCGATGGCGCGCCCGGTCTCGACCTTGCAGGCGATGTGGCTGTCGTCGATCGAGCCCTTGGCCTTGAGCGTGATCCTGGCGGCGTCGGGGGCCGACTTGTACTTGTCCTTGATCGGGGCCTGCAGTGCGCGCAGTGCGGCGGCGTCCATGGGGGGGTCCTTTTCTTTTCTGGCTGTCGAGTTCGGTCGGGGTCAGCCTCGCAGGGCCTCCCCCTGTTTTCGTCAAATGCTGAAGGCCTCTTCCGGTGCGCGGCGGCGGTGGGTCATGGTCTCGTCGAGGGCGCGCAGCACGATCCGTTTCTCCTCCTCGAAGAACGCGGCGAGGCGGTCGCGCGGGCGAGGAAGCGCCACCGGAATGATCTTGGCGATGCGGCCAGGATTGGGACGCATCACGACGATACGATCGGCGAGCAGCAGTGCCTCGTCGATGTCGTGGGTGACGATCACCAGCGTCGGCCGCGTCTCCGCCCACAGGTCGAGCAGGTGGTCCTGCAGGTCGAGGCGGGTGAAGGCGTCGAGCGCGGAGAACGGCTCGTCGAGCAGCAGAACGCTCGGCCGTGCAACGAGCGCTCGGGCGATGGCGACGCGCTGGCCCTGGCCACCCGACAGCTCGCGCGGCCAGCGGTCGCCGTAGTCGGACAACCCGACCTTGCCTAGGACGGCGGCGACGCGCCCCTCGCGCTCGGCCCTCGGCAGGTCGTGGATGCCGAATGCGATGTTCTGCCCGACTGTGAGCCAGGGTAGCAGCCGCGGCTCCTGGAAGATCAACCCGACGGCTGGATGCGGCGCGGTGATGCGTTGATTGTCGACCTCGACCGCGCCCGTGCTCGGCTGATCGAGGCCCGAGATGATCCTGAGCAGCGTGCTCTTGCCGCAACCCGAGCCGCCGACGATGGCGACGATCTCGCCGGCATTGACGGTCAGCGACATGCGTTCCAGCGCGTGCGTGCCGTTGGCGTAGGTCTTGTCGACGGTGTCAATCGTGAGCATGGGGCGGTTCCGAAGATGTCCGGCCTCTGGCCCGACATCGTGATGATTGGTCGTCCGACACGGAGTTGCAACGGTGTCGGACCGAAGGTCAGACACTCAGTGCGTCTGGAACGCGTCCTGCCAACGCAGCAGCGGGCGCGATGCGGCGGCGATCAGGCTGTCGGTGAGCTTGCCGAGTATGGCGAACGTGATGATCGCGGTGACGATCTGCGCGGGCTTACCGAGCTGTTGGCCATCGACGAGCAGATAGCCCAGCCCCTCCGATGCCCCCATGAACTCGGCCGCGACGACGAACATCCAGCCGAGTCCGAGCCCGCTGCGCAAGGAAAGCACGTAGGCAGGAAGGATGGCCGGCAAAAGGATGCGCCTCACCAGTGCGGGGCCCGAGAGGCGGAAGATGCGGCCGACCTCGACGATCTTGCGGTCGACCGAGACGATCGCGCCCATCACGCCGAGATAGACCGGGAAGAACACGCCGACCGCGATCAGCGCCACCTTCGAGGTCTCGAAAATCCCGAGCCAGAGTATGAACAGTGGAATCCACGCGATCGACGGGATCGACCGCAAACCCTGCAATGTCGGGTCTATGGCGCGGTGCAGCAGGCCCGAGTAGCCCGCAGCGGCGCCGATGAGAGTGCCGGCCGCGACGCCGAGGCCGAAGCCGGCGGCAACGCGCGCGACCGTCGCCAGGATGTGCCGCCACAGCTCGCCGCTGGCGGCCAGCTCCTGGAACGTGGCGAAGATGCGGGACGGTGGCGGCAGCAGGCGGCCGTTCGAAAGGCCGACATACACCGCGAGCTCCCAGGCGATGGCGAGCGCGACTGGCAATGCTAGCCCGATGGCCCAGCCGCCGGACGAGACCGGCAGCGATGGCTGCCGGCCCTGGGCCGATTCAGAGGAGTCTCTCGGCATGGTCTCGATGGCCGTCATGGACACCTGACATACCCCTCAGTGGAACGAGCTGTCGAGAAGACTATCGACCACGCCCTTGACGTTGACGTCGGCCTTGATGACGCCGGCTTTCTGCAAGGCGAGACCGGCCTCCAGGATCGCCTCCCTGGCGGGGGCGATCTTCGACTCCTTCAGCGCGGTCCGCTCGTCGATCTGCTTGGCGACGACAGCTGCGGGCAGCTTGGTGGCGGCGACGAAGTCGGCCTTCAGCTTGTCGGGATTGGCGATCGACCAAACCCGCGCCTGCTCGTAGATCTTGATCACGCGCTTGACGGTTTCGGGATGCTTCTTGGCGAATTCCTCCGAGACGTTGAGCACGCCCCAGGTGTTGGCGGCGGCGTTGCGGAAGAACAGCTTGGCGCCCTCCTCGATTTCGGCGGAGGCCATCATCGGATCGAGCCCGGCCCAGGCATCGACGTCGCCGCGGACCAGCGCGCTCTTGCCGTCGGCATGCTGCAGCAGCACCAGCGTCACGTCCTTCTCGGTGAGGCCGACCGATTGAAGGGCGCGCACCAGGAAGATGTGCGGATCGGTGCCGCGGGTGACGGCGACGCGCTTGCCCTTGAGATCGGCGACCGATTTGATCGCATCGTTCTTGGTGACCAGGGCGGTCCACTCGGGGCGCGAGTAGGCGTAGATCGACTTGATCGGATTGCCGTTGATCTTGGCGACGAGAGCCGCGGCGCCGGCCGTGGAGCCCAGATCGATCGAGCCGGCGTTGAGGAACTCCAACGCCTTGTTGGAGCCGGCCGACTGCACCCACGTGATCCTGGTGCCGTCCTTTGCGAACTCCTTCTCGAGCAGCCCTTGATTCTTCAGCACGATGGAGACCGGATTGTAGGTCGCCCAGTCAATGCGGAGGTCCTTGGGTGCAGCCTCCGCATGTGCTCCGCCAGCGCCGGCGAAGACGCCGCACATCGCCATCGCCAACCCGAGGCTGACCGAGCGGCGGCTCGGCGCGAGAGCTGGACGAAGCGTGAGATGCGGCGTGGGCGACATGACGATACCTTTCCGATGTCAATTCGTGCGTTCCGACGCGGCGGATAACACCAGATGCGGAATGAACTTGCTAGATGTCCGTCAATGTTGTGAGTTAATAAGAAAATTTGTGTCGAGAGGCACGCGAACAAGTAATTTTTATTTCAATGTGATCATCGTGGCGCCACGTTCGACCCCAGCGTGGCGGGGGCGCGCGATTTCGTACCAGCGGACAGTTCGATCAGGCGTCCTCGAACATCGCGAGCTGGTGCACGAGGCAGCCAAAAGCGCGGTGCCGCAACGTCAGCCGGAAGCTGAAGCGGCCGCCCGCATCCTCCTCCCGGTGTACGATCTCCATGGCGCCTGGTTCGAGCCAGCGCGGCAGCGTGAGGCGCAGCCGGCCGAACTCCAAAAAGTAGCGGCTGGAGCGGAAGACCAGTGCGCCGGCCTCGACGCCGACGGTCAGCGTCATGCCGATGCCGCAGCCGACATATTCCTCCAGTCCGGTCGGGCCGCGGAAGCGCTTGGCCGAATGCACGACCTGATGAAAGCGACCGGGTCGGGCGTAGCTGCGCGTCCAGATCTGGCCGCCGATCGCCGCGTCCTCGGTGACGGCGACGATCGCCGGGCCGGTGGCACCGTCCGTGAGCGGCAATGGCGCGCCAATGAGCCGGCCCAGCATCGCCAGCACACGGCCGGTGCGCGACAGCGTCGTCTCGATCACCGCGCCGCGATAGAGTGCGACGTCGCCGGGCGCGAGCCGCTTGGAAAACCTCCGGCGCACGGCGGGGGGCAGCTGGACCCACGCCGTATCGCCGACCAAGGCGCGGAAGCGGCTGTCGAGTATGTTTTCCCCCTCCGCCCTGGCGGGGGAGGGGTGGAGAGGGGGAGATCGCAGAAGGGCTGCTAGCCCCCCAGGGGGAGGGGAAGCTGCAACGACCGCACGCACTCGGGCCATGACGGCCTCCTATCGATCCTTGGGCTTCGTCGCCCGCCCCGTGACCATGCGGCCGATGGCGCCGCCCATCTTGAGCAGGGCCATGACCGTCGACGCGGGAAGCCGCATCAGCTCGGAGAAGCTCTTGTCGATGGTGGTGACGAACTCCAGCATGCCGTCAAGCTTGGCGCGGGCGGCCGGGCTGATCGCAGCGTCGCCCTTGGCCTCGGCCGCACAGCCGCGCAGTACGTCCAGCGTCGGGTCGATCTCGCGCTGTTTGCGGCCCTGCGCGATGCGGCGGACCATCTCGAACACGTCCGCTTCCGCCTCGAAGAAATCGCGCCGGTCACCCATCACGTGCACGCGGCGGACGAGCTGCCAGCCGATCAGCTCCTTCAGGCTGTTCGATACGTTGGAGCGCGCGATCTCGAGCCGCTCGGCGATATCCTCGGCCGTCAGCGGGTGATCGGAGACGTAGAGCAACGCGTGGATCTGGCTGACGGAGCGGTTGACGCCCCACACCGATCCCATCTCGCCCCAATGCAGCACGAAACGCTGGATGGCGGGCGGAAGGGGTTGTCTATCGACTGATATTTCTGTCATAACAGAAATATCAGATAGAAACGGACCGGTGTCAATAGGGTAGCAATCATAGGGGGGAGGGCGCAGCGCGTAGCCCCGCGGCATGGACGTGAGCCTAGGCTGAAAGCGACGGCATCAGATCGTGATGTCGAGCACGGCGGTGGCGGGGCCGTCGGACTCGTAGCCCCGGGCGACGAGGCGGCCGGAGGCGGGATCGGCGACGAGTGCGAGCCGCGAGTCCTCGTTCAACATCGGCGGCTTCAGCCAATCGAAGGGCCGGTCGAAATCGGGCGCGGTCGCGACTGCCCGCATGGTGGCGAGCCGCTCGTCGCTCCAACGGCCGGGCGTACGGCGCCCCTGCCAGCTGGTTGTCTGCCAATCGTTCGCAGTCTGGGCGCCATCGCTGTTTTCGATCACGCGGGCCTCGGTCTCCTGCCGCTCGATCACGCAGGCCTCACCAGGAGCGGGGCCCGCCAGCGTGAAGAGAACGGGGGCGGCGAGAGGTGTCGCGACGAGGCGGGCTTTCGCCTCGGTGTAGCTCGCGGCCTCCTCGAAGACGCGGCGCAAGAGGTGGCTCGGGGTGAGCGCCCGCGTCCGCCAGATCCGGCTGCGAGCGGACAGCCAGTCGAGGGCGGGGCGCTCCCATGCTGCGCGCTTCGGCGCCTGATTGATGGCAGCGGCGAAGCGGCCCTTCGCCATCGCCTGCAGCACGCCGGTGTAACCGGGCCAAGTCAGCGTCACCCACGGGCCTGCCGGCCCAGTGACACGGGCTGCGATGGCGAAGGCGCCGAGCCCGGGTGTACGCCAGTCCAGCACGCGGACCAGTCGGCAACCGCCACCGCAGACGGGCTTGGCTGCGGTGGTGCAGCCCCATTCGTAGTGCACGTTGAAGAAGTGGGTGCCTGGCCGCTTCACCTGCCGCGCGATGCGATCGATCTCGTCCAGGTGAGGATGGCCGGTGCGTGCGAGCCAGGCGCGAGAGAGCGCATCGCCGATGCGGAGTGCCGTGCGTGGAATGCCGGCGGTGGCGCGGTCGAGCAGGGCGTAGCCGCGCGTCTGGCCGACCGCCAGCGCGGTCTCCAAGGGAAAGTCCTGGCTGACGTGCAGCACCGGGATCGCCGGCTGAGTTGCGGCCACTGTGACGGCTGACGAGCTGACCTGCGGCATCGGCGCATGCTCCTTCACCCCCGTATATAGGCAGGGAGGCGGCCGATCAGCAGACCTCGATCAGGCCACCAGCCGCAGCACGTCGGTGGCGGCAGTCTCGTCCTCGAAGCCCTGGGCGACGAGGCGGCCGGCTGCTGCGTCCGCCACCATCACCAGACGGGTGTGGTCGTTGAGGATCGGGGCCGTCAGCCAGGGAAACGTCCCGTCGAACTCGGCCGGGATGCTCTGCATCCGCACCGCGCGGCCGACGCTGTCGACGCCACGGCTGCGGCCGGTCCAGCCCGGTGCCTGCCAGTGGTTGGCGGCGGTGGTCTTGCCGTCATGCACGTGCGCCTCGGTCTCGGTGCGCTCGATCACGCAGGTTTCCACGGCGCCGATGCCCGCGAGGCTGAATATGCACGGCGAGGCGATCGGCGCACTGGTCAACCGCGCCTTGGCGTCGGCATAGCTGCTGGCTTCCTCGAACACGGAGCGCAGCAGGTGGGCTGGCGTCGGGTGCGGCTGCTTCCAAACGCGCGTCTTGTTGGCGGCCCAATCCAGCGGATAGAGGCCGACCGTGGAGCGCATGGGGGCCTGGTTGAGGGCTGCCGAGAAGCGGCCGGGCGCCATCGCCTGCAGCACGCCGGTGTAGCCGGGCCAGGTCAGCGTCACGAACTGGCCCGCGGCGCAGGTGACGCGGGCGGCGACCACGTAGCGGCCAAGGCCGGCGGTGCCCCAGTCGAGCACGCGGATCAGGCGAGCCGTCCGCTCGTCGGGGCATCCGCGCACGCCGACCGTGCAGCCCCACTCATAATTCACCGACAGGAAATACGCGCCGGGTCGGGCGAGGCGGGCAGCGATGGCGTCGATCTCGGGCAGGTGCTCGTTGCTCCACTTCTCGAGCCAGCGAAGCGAAATGGCGTCGAGCGATCGCAGAGCGGCTTTCGGGACCAACCGTGTCGCGCTGTCCAGCAGGGCGTGGGCGCGGGCCTCCTCGGCCCTCAGCGTCGCCATCGGAAAGTCCGGGCCGACATCGAGAACGGGAATACGAGGCAAGTTGAGGACTGGCAGTGTGTCGAGCATGACTGACGTCCTCGGCGCGTTGCGACGGAGCACACTAACACGTGAACATTGCTCATATGATGGCCGCCACCGGACGAATTCAAGCCGGGTCGCGTCGGGTTTACCAGTTTTGCAATTTTAGCATGAGAGAAATGGCGGTACCGGGTGCTGAGACCTGTTGCCAGCCGACTGAGGCTTCGACATTGATAGGTCTGGAATCTGGAGATCACCGCGGGTCGAAAGCGGGGCGCCTCGAGGCGACCGGCAGCAGGCCTTCCTGTCCTCACCAAATGCTTAATCGCCGAGCGGAAGGTTGTCGAACATGCGTGTCGTTGCTGCAATGCTGATGAGCGCGTCGCTGATCGGACTTGCGTCCACTGTGCCAGCCTTTGCCAACTCGCCGCTGGCGACGCCAGTGGCGGCCGTCGAGGCACCCATTGCCGGCGTTCGCGCCGCCGACGAGGCGGTTCTCCCCGCGATCGAGGCCCGGCTCGCCCAGCTCAAGGGCACGATGCGTCCGGGCCCGGAGCGCGCCTGGCTCGACGGTCTCGCCAATCTCTATGCGGCGCGCGACTACCGTCCGATCTGGATGAAGACCAGCGGCGATCTCACGGTTGCGCGCAAGGTCGCGGCGGAGATCGCCCGCGCCGATGCCTGGGGTCTGGATGCGTCCAAGTATCCACTTCCCGACCTTTCTGTTCCGCTGGCCGACGCCACACGAGCGGCTGATGTGGAAGTGCAGCTCTCGCTGGCCACGCTGACCTATGTCGCGCATGCACGCGGCCATCGCGTCGATCCCTCCCAGCTCAGCAAATGGCTCGACCAGCGGCCGAAGCCGGTTCAGGCCTACGAGGTCGGCCTCATTGCGACGGCGGATGATCCGGCACTCGCGCTGCAGCGCCAGCATCCCCAGCATCCCCAGTTCGAGAAGCTGCGTCAGGCCTACCTGAAGCTGCGTGGCGGCGAGGCGATCAAGGCACCGGTGGCAGCGCGTCCGATCCAGCTTCCTGCCTCCGGCCCGCGCCTGAAGACCGGCACCGAGCATGCCGATGTCACCATCTTGCGCCAACGGCTCGGCATACGGGCGGCCGATCAGGACGAGGCCGAGGTCTACGACCGGGACGTCGCCAGCGCCGTGCGCGCGTTCCAGAAGAGAGTCGGGCTCAAGGCCAACGGCGTCGTCACGGACAGCGTGCGACTGGCACTGAATGCCGGCGATGCTG